>JANQQS010000061.1 GCA_028284955.1 Myxococcota bacterium
TGTTCGGCGGGTAGACTTGCTGACGTGCAGCCTTGGGATGGGACATGGCCCCAATTTTCTCGGTCTCCTGGGTCGCCGATGGGGGGTCACGGTGTGGGGATTGGACGGGTATTTGTCGAGTGAACGAGACGCGAACGGCGTAGAGATGAACGTTGTGATCTACCGACAACCCAACAATGTTTCGGGGCCGACCCAAGTGGTGGTGGGCGGCCCCTATCGCGATCGTTTGCCGCGCACACGATGGGTTCGCGGTAGAGCTCCGATGGGCCCTCCATGAGTTGGCGAATTACCAGGGTGATTCCCAGTTTCTTGTCTGCGTTGTTCGTCATCATCTCCCAAATCGGATGCGCGACGGTTCCTCCCTCCTCGGTTGTTCCTCCCTCTGTGGTCGAATGTGGCGCGTCGCGCCGGCCGAGCGCGCGTTCGGAGGAGCCGGACTGGCTCGCTTCCTGGCCTCGAACGACGCTGGCCACCAACAACTTCGAAACCTGCGCAATCCGAAATGGGGAAGTTTGGTGCTGGGGTTCCCGTTTTGTCGCGGTTGTGGAAGGTGGGCGCGAGTACGCGCGAAGGCCTCCTATGCGTATTTCGGTACCAGGATTTGCCCGTAGCGTCACGCTCGGCAGCGTGCATTCGTGCGCGCTTGTCGATGGGGGTGCGCTGTATTGTTGGGGAGCAAATTTTTTTGGCGCACTTGGTCGGCCTCCATCGTCTTTTTTTACGCCGACACCGGTGCGCGTTCGGCTTCCGCGCCCCGGCCTCCGACTGTTGGCCGACAGCGAGCCTTCTACCATGGTGCTGCTTGACGACGGAAAAGTGTATGTGATTGGCGGATGCCCGGAGGAGTCAGGCTCGTGCACCTCTCGCTATCTTCATCCAGACGTTGTGCATCAAGTAAAGCGCGTAACCCTTGGCGGCGCCGTGCTGCACGACGGGCGCGTGTACGCCTGGGGCGATGATTCGACGGGGCGGGTGACGAGGACGGCGTGGAACGTCAAGAACGAGCGAGACCGGAAGCCTCGCTGGGCCAAAGGCTTCGTTCCCGGGATTGAACACACGCGCGAGTATGGGTCGGCTTGGCTCGCTAGCTGCGCGCTTTTAGAAGACCAAGCGGTGCGTTGTTGGGGCTCGAATCATTTCGGAGTTGTGGGGGTGCCGGTGCCCGAAGAAGAGCGAGGGCCAGATCCCTGGGCCGCGCGAGACCCCGACTATGTCTTGGTCGACCTTCACGAGCCGGTGGGCTTGGGCAAATCGAAGCAGCTTTGGTGCGGAGCACGAGGCTGTTGCGCAGAAGAGCTCGACGGTGCCGTCAAATGCTGGGGCTAC
>JANQQS010000082.1 GCA_028284955.1 Myxococcota bacterium
CTTCAGTAAACTTTCTTCTTTCTTTTTTTCCCATCGAACGAGCTCCCAGAGCCATCTTGGCCCCTCTGGCTCTCTCCATCAAATCCGGGCAGGTTCACACAGCATTGAGGCGGCCTCGCTTGCCAGGAGCATGGGGTTCGCCATCGGGCGATGGCTTCTTAAAGAAAGTCCCGACAAGTCCCTCTTCGAGGAACTCGAGACCAGTAAAAATGGTTTTGAACCTTCTCACGTTGCTCACGTCCTGAAAGCAGCCACCTTGGCGCACGATATTGGAAATCCGCCTTTTGGACACGGTGGCGAGTCGTTCATCCAGTGCTGGTTTCGGTCCGCGCGAGAGATCGAACAACTGCACCTGAGCGAAGCACAGAAGCAGGACTTCTTTGCGTTCGAAGGCAATGCTCAAGGATTCAGAATTCTGACAGATGCGGAGAAGCATAAAGGAAAAGGTGGCTTGCGGTTGACCTACGCAACCTTGGCCACCTTCACCAAATATCCATGCAGCTCTACGGAAGCGAAGACTCAATCGATCGCAGGCACAAACCAGTACTGCGGATGGAAGAAGCACGGATTTTTCGAGGCGGAAAAAGGTTACTTCGAGAACCTTGCCGACAAAACCGGTCTTCTCCGGGATGCTGAACGATTTCGCTGGAAGCGGCACCCGCTTTCATACCTAGTCGAAGCCGCAGACGATATTGCGTTTAAGCTTGCCGATCTCGAAGATGGAGTTGAACTGGGATTAATGTCGACGGAGCAAGTCGCGTGTTTGCTTCGCGACACAGACGACAGCGCGCGGGGCACACCCCTCGTAACTTCCGAAGAACAACAGCAGGCGAAGGATGCGTATGGACTCGACCACTTTGGCTACGTAGCGAATATTCGCGCGCGAGCGCAACATCGCCTTGTCTGCGAAGTAGTCGAGCTCTGGAAAGGTCACTACGAAGAGATCATGACCGGCAACTTTGACAAGCCACTGCTCAAGCAGTCGCGTTACAACAAGCAAATCGAATGCATCAAAGAAAAAAGTAGAGAGCACATCTTCGAGTCGCCCAGACAGATTCGGCGTGAGCTAGCCGGAAAGTCGGCCGTCGATGGCTTGCTCCGATTCTACGCGATGCGGCTCTGCGAGCTGAAGAGTGCTGACTACAGCATAGGTAAGCTCGACAAGAGTTCGGCCGCCGGCGGCTATTTTCGGCTCATGCGCCGGTCCCATGCTGAAGTCGATCCGTTTGAAGGAATGTCGAGTCGGGAAGACAACGAGGACGACAGAGACTATCGGGCACTGCTCTGCGTGACGGATTGGATAGCCGGTATGGCGGACCGCTACTGCATCGAGCTGTATCGCAATCTCAAAGGCATCGATCTCTGACCGAGAACGTCGTGGTGAGCGCACTTCCTTGATAAGGAATCGCTTCGCCGAGCGAGGAGCGAGCTCAAAGCTTAGTTGCGTTTATAGCGTTTGTGGTTGCATTTATCACGCGTGAAGTTGCGTTTATAGCGTTTGTGTCTCATATTGAAGTTTGCGAGGTCCTAAATGCTTGCTGAATCCATCGCACCCACCATCGAAGAGAGCGTTCGCCGCATGACTCCGGTCGCGGCTGACCCAAGCGAGCTTGACGAGATGGCTAAACTCGAACGGATTCTAGTTCGAGGCCAAGAGCACCCGCAGGCCTACAGGCTCGTCGGCCCAACCGGGGAAGTGCAGATTCCGCCGATCGTGTTCTATCTGCTCGAGCGTTTGGTCGAGGTCATGGCGCGTGGTGATTCGATCACACTGGTTCCTGTTGGCAAGGAGCTGACGACGCAGCAGGCGGCCAATTTGCTGAACATATCCAGACAATATCTAGTGCGGCTTCTCGATAGAGGGGAGATTCGCTACACCAAGACCGGGAAGCATCGACGCCTTCGCGTCGAAGACGTTCTTCACTTTAGAGCGAGGCGTGATCGAAGTAGACGCAAAGATCTAGATGGGCTTGTTGAGTTCAGCCAAGAACTTGGGGAATACGACGACCTGAAATAGGTCACCTTCCACCGAGTCGGGCATGATCGTGTCTCCCTTCCGCGTCGTTCTCGACGCCAATATCCTCTTCCAAGCTGCAGTGCGCGACACACTTCTGCGAGCCGCGAGCGAAAGCTTGTTCCAGCTCTATTGGTCGCAGCATATACTCGACGAACTCGAGCGAAACTTGATCGCCGGCAAACGGGTACCAGAGACAAAAGCTCGGCGCCTCCGCGGCCGGATGGAAGAGATTTTCCCAGAAGCGATGGTGAGCGGGTACGACGCGTTAATCCCCGCCATGCCCAACAAAAAGGAAGACCGCCATGTCGCTGCCGCCGCGGTGAAGGCCGGAGCACAGGTTATCGTCACGAACAACCTCAAGGACTTCAAACGATTGCCAGACGGCATCGAAGCGCAGTCCGCGGATGAATTCCTCGGCAACCTGCTGGAGCTCGACGAGGCACTCATGCTGGAGCTACTACAACAACAAGCGAACGCGCTGAAACATCCAAGCCTTTCGCTCGACCAGCTGCTCGACCAGATGGCCAAGCTCGTACCGGCGTTCACCCAACAAGTGAGGAGTGTGCGCGAGTTGAGCCGACGCGACGAGACCCTTCGCCGGACGCCTTGAATCGAGCTGGGGCTGAAACCAGGTCCAAGCAAACCAACTGCGCTGCGCGCGCGAGACTGCGCGCGCAGCGCAGTTCTAGTTGCGATTTCGCCGTGGTGCCGGGGTTACTCAAGGGGTCATCGATGTTCTCGATAGATGCGCAAAGCGTGTTGACCCGCGGCGGTGGCGCGAAATTGATTGTTGAGCTCGTGCGCCTCGGGGTCGCTCGGCATCGGCATCGGTACGCCGTATTCGGGAATGGGAAATAGGACCGGGGCGGCGAGCGCCGCGAAGGTGAGGTCGGCGGCGGTGAATCGGTCCGCGAAGAAGTACTTTTTGTCTCCGAGCTGGTCGCCGGCCCAGCGGAACTTCTCTTCTAGTTTGGTCATCGACCGAGCTACGGTCGGCTGATCGATCTGTAGACCCTTCCGCAGCACGGCAATGAATGCTGGGCGCACGACGGAGAGAGTTCGCGATTGCCATGGCGCAACGAGCTGGCGGGCAATCCGCTGCATCAAATCGGGTTCGCGCAGCACAAACCAGTATGCGACGCGGCGCGCATGCGGGCCGATGTGGTCGTGAACCTCGGTCTCGAAATGCTGGATGTCCGCAGACTGCGCTTCGGGATATAAGGTTTCGCGACCGCCGCGGGCTCGCTCGCCAGCCCACTGCAGAATCAATCCCGAATCAGGAATGACCTGCCCATCGGCGATCAACACTGGAGTCGACCGGCGCGATGAGGCGCGATCGGCTTGCCCCTGCTGCCCACCTTGGTGTCTGCGCGTATGGCGCCAGACCCCCCACATGTGAAGGAGCGGAAGATAGGGCTCTTCAACAAACGGCACGTCGTAGTACCCAAGAGCCCACCGCGCTCGCTCGTTGTAGTGCGAAAACGGAATCGTCACCAGCTTCGCGCTATCACCCATTGCTGCTCTCTATTGATTTAGAGTCTGGCACCAGGCCAAAAGATCAGCGCTCTACGCGCGGAAAACCTGAATCTCCTTCAGAACGACATCCTCCCGAGGACGATCCCGAGGGTCACGATCCACCGCTGTGATGGCCTGAACTACCTCAAACCCATCTACCACTGCGCCGAACACGGCGTGTTTTCCGTCGAGCCAGCTGGTTGGCTTCTCGGTGATGAAAAACTGCGAACCGTTGGTGTTCGGGCCTGCGTTGGCCATCGAAAGAATGCCCGGCTTGTCGTGTTTGAGGTCGGGATGGATTTCGTCGCCGAACTTCCAGCCCGGGCCGCCGGTTCCGTTTCCTCGCGGGTCGCCGCACTGAATCATGAAGTCGGGAATCACGCGGTGAAAAATCGTATTGCTGTAGAGCGGGCGCGAGGTCTTTTCGCCGCCGTCGCTCCATTCCACCGCGCCGGTCGCGAGCGCGACGAAATTGGCGACCGTGCGGGGCACCTGCTTCTCATAGAGATCCACGGTGATGTCGCCCTTGCTGGTTTTGATGGTGGCGCGAAGCTGACCGTCACCAGGAACATTGACGGGAGGCGCGGGGGTATCGGGGGTGAGCGGCACGGTGAACTCCAGGTCAGAGGTTTTTGTCAAGGTGTCTCCAGAACAACACGGTGTCTCCGGAACAACACGATGTCTCCGGAACAGCACGACGGCCTTCGAAAACACCACGACGCGAATAACCTGCGACCCGCTCTTTCGTCAACTCGTCTGACGTCTGCTGTCGAACATGAGCCAGGCGCAGCAAAGTTGGCTGTCGCACAATTCGCTTCACACTGTGAATTCTTGGCAGCGGCGAGCCGAATCTAGACGGAGATGTGCGTCCGATCGCCGAAGCTGGCTATCATGTCGGCATGACGGTTGTGACATCCTTTGGTTGGTCGCGAGCGGTGCGCGCGGGTCTATATTTGTCGATGGTGTTGGTCGCGGCATGCGGAGATTCTGACTCCGCCGGCGACTCTGGCGCCCGAACCGACAGCGGAGCGAACGGCCGCGATGGATCGCTGAATCCTGGCAACGACGGCGGCTTACCTCCGCTTGATAGCTGCGCCGATGCTCAGCCGCTGCCCGCGCTGGCAACCGAAGAAGTCGTTCCCGGGGCGCGGTTTCGACAACCGGTGCTGGTGACCAGCGCACCGGGCGACCCCGATACCCTCTATGTCTTAGAAAAATTCGGAACCATTCGCCTCGTGCGAGACGGCGCCGTGGTCGATGGGGATTTTCTCGATATCTCCGCGCGTACCCGGAACGAAGGGGAGCAGGGTTTACTAGGGCTAGCGTTCCATCCCGATTACGCCTCCAATGGTCGATTTTTTGTGTTCTACACCAGCCGCGACCCGCGGCGAAACGTCGTCGAAGAGTATACTCGCTCGAGCGACAACCCCGACGTCGCCGACGACGCAGCAGTAACGCCGCCCCTCGTCAATCAGCGCGACACCGAAAGCAACCACAACGCGGGCATGCTCGCGTTCGGCCCAGACGGTTTTCTTTATGTGGCGATGGGAGATGAAGGCGGCCGAAACGACGAGCACGGAAACCCGGGCAATGGGCTCAACCGCGACACGCTCTTCGGCAATATTCTGCGCCTCGATGTAGACAACGTAGACGGAGACTTCGCCGCGGCGGGAAATCCATTCTCGGGGAGCGACGGCCTACCGCAAATCTGGCACTACGGACTGCGCAACCCCTGGCGTTTCTCGTTCGACCGGCTCACCGGAGACATGTACATCGGCGACGTCGGCCAGGGCGCGTTTGAAGAGATCAGCTTTCAGCCTGCAGGGGACAACGGCGGCCTCAACTTCGGCTGGCGCGCCTACGAAGCGAACTCTGTCTTCCGGCGCAACGAGTTGCCCTTGGCCACGAACCACACGCCGCCCATCCTCGCGATACCCCACGACGACGATAGCTTCCCCATCCGCGCCGCGGAAGCCGTCATCGGCGGGTACGTCTACCGAGGCCAAAACATTCCTGGTCTCACCGGGACCTACCTGTATGGCAACTCAGTCGGCAGCCCCGAACTCCCTCAAGACATCGCCGCGCTGCGCTACGTAGACGGCGAACTATGCGACAACCAGCGTCTGCCCGACCTCAATCCGGAAGACGGAGTCTTCGCGCTTGGGTCGTTCGGCGAGGACGCAAATGGCGAGCTCTATCTCGCCTACGTAGGGTCTGGACACGTGTTGCGGATTATCCCCGCGCCATAACCACATCCATCTCGAGCTTCTCGGCATCGATCTAGCGCTTCCTTGCATCGATCTAGCGCTTCGCTGGGGCCGGCAGTACTCTGATCGGAGTATGACCCAAACCGCTTCCGTTGCCGCCGTCGCTGAGCCGACTCACCAAATCCCCGCGATCGTACAAAGCCTCCGCGCCCGCTTTGATACCGGTCGAACTCGAGACCGCCGGTGGCGAGAGCAGCAGCTCGACGGCATCTTGCGATTCATCGCCGAGCGCGAAGATGAAATCCGCGAAGCGCTTGCCGCCGACCTCGGCAAGCCCGCGGTCGAAGCGTTCGTGGCGGAGTTCGGTTTCGTGCGCGCAGAAACCAAGCACGCCCGAAAGCACTTGAAGGCCTGGATGAAGCCAGAGCGCGTGGGCACTCCGCTCGTGCTTCAACCCGGCAAAAGCCTGGTGCATAAAGACCCGCTCGGCGTGGTGCTCGTCATTTCGCCGTGGAACTACCCGTTTCACTTGGCGATGGCCCCCATCGTCGGCGCGGTGGCCGCCGGAAACTGCGTATTGCTCAAGCCCTCCGAGCTCGCCCCCCATACCAGCGCGCTGCTCAGTCGCTTCTTGCCGCACTACATGGACGAAACCTGCGTGCGCGTGCTCGAAGGCGGGGTCGAAAAAACCACCGAGCTCCTCAAAGAACGATTCGACCACATTTTCTTCACCGGAAGCGGTCGCATCGGTCGGATCATCATGGCCGCCGCCGCCAAACACCTGACCCCCGTAACCCTCGAACTAGGCGGCAAGAGCCCTTGCGTCGTCGACCGCACGGCCGATCTGCGTACCGCCGCGCGGCGCATCGTCTGGGGGAAATTTTCGAACGCGGGGCAGACCTGCGTCGCCCCCGACTATGTGCTTGTCGAGCGAGAGGTGCACGACGGGTTGCTCAATCATCTAGTGCGGACAGTGCGCGAATTCTACGGCGACGACCCCAGCCTTAGCCCCGACTTCGGTCGCATCATCAATGCGCGCCATCACCAGCGGCTGAGCAAGATGCTCGAGGGCGCAGACGGCGCGGGCACCGCGGTGGCAGGCGGCGTGGCGAACGAGTCCGAGAAATATATCGCTCCCACCATTCTGCGCGACGTGAGCCCCGACGCACCCGTCATGCAGGAGGAAATCTTTGGACCGATTCTTCCCGTACTCACGGTCAACGACGTAGGCGAAGCGATTTCGTTCATCAATCAACGCGACAAACCGCTCGCCCTATACCTGTATACCGAACATGCCCCAACGCAGGAACGCGTGATCACCGAAACGAGTTCAGGCGGCGTGTCCGTCAACCACGTCTGGCTGCACCTCGCGGTGCCCGAGCTACCCTTCGGCGGCGTAGGCGAAAGCGGCATGGGCGCTTACCACGGCAAACGCTCGTTCGACGTCTTCACCCACCACAAAGCGGTGCTCAAGAAACCCGCGCTCGTCGACCCGCAGTTCATGTACCCGCCGTACACCGAGCAGAAAAAGAAATGGCTCGAACGCTTGCTTTGATTGTGTGAGCACGGCTCGAGAGGCATGGTTCTCGAGAGGCATGGTTCGCCACCAGTTCCCAACCAACGTCCGGTTTTGCGTCGAACTCTGACGCTGACTCCGCCTCTTATCCCGACGCTGCAACCGAACCTCATCCTGCACCTGATCCTGTTACGGGATCCGGTTCAGGATCCGGATCAGCATCAGCATCGGATTCAGCGCCCGGTTCGGCGTCGGCACATGGCTCGGCGTCGGTACCGGGTTCGGTGTCGGTATCGGGTTCGGCTACCGCGTCGGCATCTGGTGTAGGTTTCGGTTTCCACCACACTGGCACACCGCTTGCTCCTCTCCTCAGAACCGACTCGTCTGAGGAGTAGAAGCCCCATGAAACACGGCGTAAAAATCGGGCTGCTGTTCGCCGGTGTGGTGGCCAGCGGGTGCACTGCCGAGGCCGCGACCTCGAACACGGTCAGCAAAGCGGCCAACAATACCGAGACAACCTTCTATGATGGAGTCGAAGACCTAGAATCCGCAAACACGGTTTCCGGCTCTTGGTGGACCGAGCCCGTCAAGGCGGGTGTCGCATGGCGCGACGAGGGTCATGCGCTCGTCGGCAAGGGATACCGCATTCGGCTGCACACACTTCCTTGCGACAGGAATCAGCAGTGTCCGGTCACGCTGGTGTGGAAAAGCCCACGCGAAAACGAACAGCGTGTGACGATGACGGTTCGGCAAGCGACCGCAGGCCCCTTCCTCGAAGCCACGATGACACCTGCAGAAGTCGGCGAGCATCGTATGTGGACCGAGGTTAAGAACGGCGCGTGGAAATCACGACGGATCCCTGTGAAAGAGCGACCGTTTGTGATGCCGACATTTGCGGAGCCCACCAGCACCATTCAGTTCTCGTACGACGCGATTCACCGAGAAGGAAAGGTGCCGCAAGCCGGTGGATCGTTTCGACTCAGCTGGGTCGACGAGCAGCCCCTCCCCACGGCATGCGTCACGCGGGTGGGCGGCTGCGTCAACGAAGGTGTTACGGTGATTCAGTACCCCTTTGAAGAGTACCTGGCGAACGGCAAGCTCGCGTCAAACCAACTGGGTTTCGGTGCTCCTACCTTGGACCAGCTCCTCGGAATTCCGGCCGAAGCAGAGTTTCTGATGGTTAGCATTGGGAACGTGCATCAGGGTTGCTCGCAGGAACAGGAGTTCAAAGTGCCCAAGGAAGATGGAGTGTTCAAGTGCGTGTTTGGCGATTGCCCCGACGACGGAAAGTGTCCGGGACCTCCATCACAATTCTGATGCTTGTTCCCGACGGTACCCGGTTCTGACCCGGCTTCGGGATCAGGATCAGGATCAGGATCAGGATCAGGATCAGGATCGGCATCAGCATCATCAGCATCGGATTCGGGAGCAGGTTCAGCGTCGGAACCAGACTCAGCCTCAGAGTCTGGTTCGGCGTCGGTGTCGGGTTCGGCGGCCGGCTGCGTACCTAAAAGTCAGAAACACGACGCAGCAATTTCCACTGCGGAACAACTCGCGCCAATTGACGGCTATCCGAGACTCGAGCAGTGACCGGCTCCGCTATGGTCCGTTCCGCTATGGCCAGTTCCATCTTGGCCAGTTCCGCTGTGGCCAGTTCCGCCTTGGCCCGTTCCGCTGTGGCCGACTGGTTCGCTGGCGACGCGACGGGGGCGCCAGCGGACCCAGCCGCTTTGCCAGGCGATGAAGAAAAAGAGCACCATGATGCCGGCTGAGGTAGCAATGGCGGGCCAGATGCCAAGCTGGACGATGAGAAACGGGCTGAGCGCAGTAATGAGCCCGCCGCCCATGAACGGCTCATAGACCATCTGCTTGAAGCCGAATGCCGTCGCGGTTCCCGTTTTGTATTCTGGGTCGACCAGTTTGAGCAGAAGCAGGCCCATCGCGGTCACTCCCGTCTGCATGCCAAACTCGGTCACCCCTCGCTCAAACCAATGGTCGGGAAACATGCGCGGCGCGAGAAACCATGTGGCCGCGACCACCCACAAGATGCCGCTCGACATGATGATCAAAAACGGCGCGAGGTTTTCGAGAAAGAGGTCGATACGAATCGACGCGATGGCGGTGAGCACCAACACATCGAGCGACAGCCCCAAGATTCGATCGAAGGTGTCTCGGTCGAAGTATTGCGCGACGTTGAGCGGGGCAGCGCCGGCCTGCACGATCAGCCCACCGATCATGGCGAGCGGAAAGAGAGGAAAACTCTTGAGAATCGGGTGCACGCTTTGAATGCCTGCCAGCATGACGTAGCCGATCAAAATCGCGATGCCGATGATTCCAAGATGAAACGCGAGCGGCTCGATCGCTTCCGGCGATACCGTCGCGGTCGAGATGGAGTAGCGGTGCTCGCCAGGAATGAGGCCTGTCTTCTTGTAGGGCGGAATGCCTTTCTTTTCGCTCAGCTCGGTGGTGTATCCCTTTCGAATGGCCAGATTGACCAGCACAATGCCCACCGTCACCGCGCACAAGATCCCCACCGTGGCCGACATTTGACCGAGGGCGCCGCCAGCCTCGAGACCCATTTCCGCAAAGACCTGTTCCATGCCCGCGGCGGTGCCGTGCCCGCCGGAAAAGCCAACCTCTACGATGCACGCGAAAATCGCTGGGGTCCCAAATACAGGCCCAAGCACCAGCGCGACCACGAGCAGCGCGACCAGGTATTGGCCCATGCCCATGACGACGCCGAAACAAAGCTGCGACCCGCCGAGCGCCCACATCTTCCGCGGCGACGGAGGCGCCACCCCCAAAAACAAGGTCGCGAACACCACGCTGATCAGAATGCCGGGGAGCTTTCCCCATACCGTCAGCACCTCAGCAGGCAGCCAGTCCAAACCGAAGGGGCCACAGGCGAGCGCGGCAAAGCCTCCCAGAATCGAAGACGGCAGAAACAAGTTTTGAATCAACCGGACGCGAGCCCGGACCAACTTCCCGAACAGAAGAAACACGCACAGGATGCAGAAGCTGAGGAAAAAAGTCTTGGCAGGGTCCATTCGCGAGTCCTTCTGAGCGGTTGATTCCGGCGCGGCAGCCGACGTTCATAGGCCCCGCGGGCGATGTTTTCAACCCGCTCGTTCAGCGAACCCGAGGAAGCTCGATAGAAAGCGAGAGCGGAGCGTCAGGTATCGATTCAACGACCGACGCAAACGTGAGCGGCGCTGGCTTGTCCCCTGTGTCTGACTTGTGGAGCGGACCGGCCAAAAGCACCAGCTCGCTCGGACCGCCTCGCTTGGCCGCGTGGCTCAATACCGCCAAATCGAGCCCTGGTCGGCCGTCGAGTTCCCCCATGTCAAACGCGATCACGGGCGCAGACCGGTCGCGCGACGAAAAGAGGACCGCGGGGGAAAAATTGCCGCTGCTTTTCTGAGCCAAAAGAACGACCTCGCCCCCCAACATGCCCACGATATCTATCCTGCCGTCGCCATTTGCATCGCGAACCCTGGCGCCCCGAAGACCACTCGGAACGCTGAGGCGCTGGGGCTTGAGCTCGCCCTCGGTAGCCGGCAGCCAGAAGTTTTTCTCGCCAAACACGAGTACATCGACGCCGCCGTCGCCATCGAGGTCGCCGCTCGAAAGCGAAGACGCAGCAAACTCCAGCGCGACCTCCGTGCTTCGTGAAAAGCGCGCCGTGCCGTCACCGAAGTAGATCTGAAGCGAAGTGTCGTCGCGGTTGCCGACGACGATATCTTGGTGTCCATCTCGGTTCACATCGGCGACCACCGCCGTGGTTTCACTGGTTCCCGCTTTCAGACGCGCCTTTCGAGAGATCGCCGCCCCACCCCCGAAAACCCAAACCTCGTTCTTGCGACGGCCGCGCGCATCTGTGCGATTGATGGCCACCACGTCTGCGCCCGCAACCCCATCGAGCGGCGCTGCGGTCGCTTGCGTGGCCGCGATCGGCGCCAAGCGCTCGGGCACACCGAATGCTCCCGAAACGTCCGCCTGCAGACGATAGATCGCGCCACCTCGCGGGCCATCGGGCCCGGTTCGATAAAACCCGACCACCATATCCGCGAGGCGGTCACCATTGGTGTCTGCGGAGAGTATCTGGCCCACGTGCGTCGTCAGGGTTCCCGCCGTCGCTCCTGCTTTGCTTGGCGCGAGCGTGGCTACACGCACGGGCCGAGCCGAGCCTCGTTCGCGAGCTGCGAGCAACTTGATCTCGCTTCCGCAACCCACCGCCACTTCGTCACGTCCATCGCCGACCCAATCGGCCACCGCAATCACCGGCGCGGTCACCGAAGCCCCGCACGCCGAGTACCGCGCCTGTTCTTTCGCCGCGGACAGCGATGTTGGCGAGGATTTCGCAGAGTCTTTGGATTTCCACGGCACTCGGCTCGCCACTTTGCCAGACCCCTGGGAAGGCTTGCCCCGAGGAGCTCGAGCTGCGGCCGGAGGCCGGGCACCGCGACCGGATCGCGCCGCATCCGACCGTATCTCGTCCGCTTCTGAGCCGGTTTGCGCCGACGACGACCCCGGCATCGGCGGAAGGACCCCGGAAAACCAGGCCGCGGCCGCGAGCCCGCCCCATACTGCCGCGAGAAGCCCCAAGGCTCGCAAAACTCCTACCACTCCGGTCATGGCGTTCAACATAGTCCGCAGCAACCGAGATGCCAGCGGAGCCTAGATGCCAGCAGAGGCCCGGTCGGCGACTATCTTCAAGGATCGCCTCAGGGTTGGAGTGCACAGCGGACGCGAACGAGTACACTGCCGCGCGAGAACGAACAGCGAGGGAAGACGTGGCGAATCAGAAACCTTCCGACACCGCGGACGAAGGACCGAGCAACTTTCTCGAAGACATCGTCGAGCAAGATCTTCGAGAAGGAAAGCACGGCGGGCGCCTCATGACGCGATTTCCTCCCGAACCCAACGGGTATCTGCATATCGGCCACGCGAAATCGATCTGCCTGAACTTCAGCATGGCCGCGAAATCGGAGCGCGGCGTATGCAACCTGCGTTTTGACGACACCAATCCAGAAGTGGAAGAAGTCGAGTTCGTCGAGTCGATCAAAAAAGATATTCGATGGCTCGGGTTCGATTGGGAAGACCGCGAATACTTCGCGTCGAGCTATTTCGAACAGCTCTACGAATATGCGTGCATACTGATTCGCGACGGGAAAGCCTATGTCGACAGCCAGAGCCTCGAGGACATCCGCAAACTTCGCGGAGACTTTCACACCCCGGGCATCAACAGCCCCGATCGAAATCGGAGCATCGAAGAAAACCTAGACCTTTTTGAGCGCATGCGGCAGGGCGAGTTCGAAGATGGTGCATTCGTGCTGCGCGCGAAGATCGATATGGCGTCGGCGGATGTAAAGATGCGCGACCCGATTCTCTATCGCATCAAGCGCGTCACCCATCACCGCACTGGCGACCGCTGGCCCATCTATCCTATGTATGACTTCGCGCATGGTCTCTCTGATGCCATCGAAGGAGTCACCCATTCGCTGTGTACACTAGAGTTTCAAAACCATCGCGGGCTCTACTACTGGTTTCTCGACCAGCTGCCCGTGCCGCATTGTCCCGAGCAATACGAATTCGCTCGGCTAGCGCTGGGTTTCACCGTGATGGCCAAACGCAAACTGCACGCATTGGTGCGTGACAACCACGTCAGCGGCTGGGACGACCCGCGTATGCCCACGCTCAGCGGAATGCGTCGACGCGGATATCCACCGCGCGCGATTCGCACTTTTTGCGACCGCATTGGCGTCTCCAAGCGCGACGGGATTGTCGACGTGACGCTGCTCGAGCATACGCTCCGCGAAGACCTCAATGAGACGAGCCCGCGCGTGATGACAGTCCTCAAACCGCTCCGCGTCGTCCTCACCAACTTTCCCGAAGGAGAAGTGCACGAACTCGATGTTCCCAACATGCCCGATGACCCCTCCTTCGGTACCCGGCGCGTGCTGTTTTCTCGCGAACTCTACGTCGAACGAGACGACTTCATGGACGACCCACCCAAGAAGTGGTGGCGCCTAGGCCCCGGCAAAGAAGTTCGTTTGCGCTACGCCGCGTTGATCACCTGCGACGAAGCGATTCGCGACCCGAACACGGGAGAACTGGTCGAGCTCCGCTGCACCTGGGACCCAAACTCCAAAGGCGGCAACGCAGCCGACGGCCGAAAAGTCCGCGGCACGCTCCACTGGGTATCCGCGGCGCACGCGGTCGACGCCGAAGTGCGTCTCTACGATCGCCTGTTCACGGTGGAAAACCCTCTCGGGGAAGAGAAGGAGTTCACCGAGTTTCTGAACCACGAATCGCTCGAAGTGCTCCGAAACTGCAAAGCAGAACAAAGCCTCGCCGGCGCGCCCCCCGGCAATCGATATCAGTTCGAGCGCCATGGCTACTTCTGCGTGGATTCCGAAGACTCTTCCGCGGACCACCTGGTCTTCAATCGCACCATCTCGCTGCGCGATTCGTGGGCCAAAATAGCCGCTAAGCTAAAATAATCGCCAAACCCAAATAACCGCTAGGTTGAAGGCGTCGCGTTCCACCCTTGCGCGCCAAGTAGCGGGACAAAAGAACATCGGTCGAACATTGTCTCTTCGAGGCGTTCGCCCAGGCGCTGAATCCGCACGATAGTTTGCAACTCTCGGTCGCCCACGGGAACCACCAAGCGACCGCCATCGGATAGCTGCTCCACCAGCGCCGGAGGCACCGCAGGCGCCGCCGCAGACACCACGATCGCATCGTAGGGGGCAGCTTCCGCAAACCCCGTCGAACCATCACCTTCCACCACGCGCACGCGTCCGCCGTTCTTCGACTCGACACCAAGCTGCGTAAGAGTATCGCGCGCAGATTCCGCCAAGGGGCCGACGCTTTCGATCGCGACCACGTCGGCGGCCAGCGTTCCAAGCAAGGCCGCGAGGTATCCCGAACCCGCCCCCACTTCGAGCACCCGCTCATCGCCGCGAAGCGCCAAAACCTCAAGCACGCGTGCCACCATCAGAGGCTGAGAAATCGTTTGACGGTAGCCGATGGGGAGCGCTCGATCGGCGTATGCCTCGCGAACGCGTTCGCGCGGTACGAACGCATGCCGAGGCACAGCACGCATAGCTTCGAGCACACGAGGGTCGCGCACTCCTCGAGCCACCAGCTGGTCGCGAATCATCGCCGCATGCGCCGCCTCGTGGTTGCCCGCCAGTCGTTCCGCTTCCGTCTGTCGTTCCTTTTCGCTGTGCATCCTGCCCACGACAATCTTGACGCGTCGTGGCGCGAACACAAATGTTATGTTGACCCGCAAGGAGAGACACGAGCATGTTCAGCCCCGACAAAACACGTCTACCATCACCCGAAGAGGCGCTTCCCGGTCGCGAAACACCGCTCGATGTGGCCCCCGCACATTTCGTCAGCGGGCGAAGCATCAAACCACCTTTCCCGCCCGAAATGGAGCTCGCGCTATTCGGAATGGGCTGTTTTTGGGGCGCCGAGCGCACGTTCTGGCAACTCGACGGCGTGTTCATCACCGCGGTTGGCTACGCCGGCGGACACACCAAACACCCCACCTACGAAGAGGTATGCTCCGGTCGCACGGGGCACAACGAAGTCGTCCGGGTCATCTTCGATCCAAGCCAAACGACCTACCAGCGCTTGCTCCAAGTTTTCTGGGAGCATCACGACCCCACCCAAGGCATGCGCCAAGGCAACGACCGAGGCACCCAATACCGTTCCGGAATCTACACCTATGGCGAAGACCAGAAAAAGCTCGCCGATACGTCGCGTTCAACCTACCAGCAGCGACTTCACGACGCGGGACAAGCTTCCATCACCACTGAGATCATCGACGCGCCAGAGTTTTACTACGCGGAAACCTACCACCAGCAGTATCTCGCCAAGAACCCGGGTGGCTACTGTGGCTTAGGCGGCACAGGGGTAACCTACGAGTAATCCATTCGATAGAGTCCGGGTGAGCAGCGCCTGCTCGCGTTGATCGTGAGCCTCTTGCTCGCATTGGGAACGGGGTGAGGGTGGGGATCGGGGTGAGGATCGGGATCAGGAGGAGGATCGGGGTCCGGAGCTGGAGGTGCGGCGGGTTTGGGGTCGGGAAGGGCTTGGTCGCGGGGGTGGCGGGCATCGTTTCGGGTCCGGGAGCGGTGGGTCATCTTGGGTTCCTTTTGTTTGGGGTTCTCAGCGGGGTGTGAACCCCAAACAAAAGGAATCCAAGATGACTGATCATTCGTCGAAACCTCTGGCATCGAAGTTTCTGGCGCTCGAGCATGCGATTCTTCTCGTGCAGTCACTGCGCGATGTGAGCGTGAAGCTTCGGCGTCACGATGCATCGCTTGAGAAGCAACTGCGGCGAGCCGCATCTTCCGTGGCGTTGAACCTGGG
>JANQQS010000106.1 GCA_028284955.1 Myxococcota bacterium
CCCCAACACGGACTGGCTGTCGGGCCATGTCATGCTGGACGAGAAGGGCTTTGTGGTGACCGGCCCCGATGCGGGCGCCCATTCGGCGTTCGCCACCTCCCATCCCGGCATCTTCGCCGTCGGCGATGTGCGCGCCGGCTCGGTCAAGCGCGTTGCGAGCGCGGTGGGCGAAGGCTCGGTCGTGATCAGCCGCGTGTGGGACTATCTCGACCGCTGACGGGGGGCTGGCGCCCGCAGCCGGAAAGACGAAGGGCTGACCGAGCCTGTGCGAGGTCCAAGCGGAGGCAGGCCAAGTAGCGTGGAGCAGCGAAGGCCGGTTCCATCCTCCGTCATCCTCGGGCTTGTCCCGAGGATCCACAGAGCAATGCACGCTTTGGCAGATCCTCGGGACAAGCCCGAGGATGACGGCGGGAAAAGACGTCGGCATGAGCCTTGTCGGTGCCCCCACCCTTCATCCCTCCCCCGCAAGCGTGGGAGGGAGGGCGTTGGGCATCGCGCTTCGGCTGGTCCGGTGGAGCCAGGCTCGGTGTTTCCGGACTTGTACATTGTCGAAGTCTTCCCTCCCACGCTTGCGGGGGAGGGATGAAGGGTGGGGGTAGCGTTCCATTCTTCGGTGTCTACTCGGGCAATCGGCGAGGGCGCGTCGGCCGCCTCACCCACGTCATTGCGGACAGGCGGAGCCTGATCCGGAATCCGGTTGCGTGATGGTCGACGCCTCGGCTCTGGGTCCTCGGCTCGGAGGCCGAGGATGACGGCGTACGGGGTTGGTATCGGGTGTTCCTTTCTTTTGGCCCGGCGAAGGCCGCAAGGCCGGTTCCATCCTCCGTCATCCTCGGGCTTGTCCCGAGGATCCACAGAGCAATGCGGCCTTTGGCAGATCCTCGGCTCGGAGGCCGAGGATGACGGCGTGCGGGGCTGGCACCGGGCTTTCCTTCCTTTGACCTCGGGCGCAGCCCGCAAGACCGACTGGCCGTCCGAGCCCTTGCGAGGCCCATGCGGAGGCGTTCTCCGGCAGGAGAACTGCCGTGAGCTCGAAAAAACAGAACAACGGGCGGTTTGGAGAGCCGCGATCCGTAGTTTGTATGTGCGGTCGCCAAACCGCCCGTCCGGTGGGCTTGCGGTGATCGCCATCTTGGCTGGCTTGGAAAACCTGTCCGCCGCGCTGGTCGCTCAACGGGGTTCGAAGCCGTTTGCGGGGGACGCCCGCTCACCAACGCCGCCAGCCGATCTTCAGGCGTAACGACGCGCCAAAACCTTCATTCCGCACCGGTTT
>JANQQS010000112.1 GCA_028284955.1 Myxococcota bacterium
CTGAATCTGACACCGACACGGGTGCAGACGCCGAGACCGATGCACAATCAGATGCCGAACCCGATGCCGAACCAGATTCTGCATCCGCATCGGAATCGGAATCGGAATCTCCCTCCGCGTCTGATTCTGAATCAGCGTCGGCGTCGGCGTCGGTATCCGCTAGTCTACGGCGGAATCGGGCGGAGTTTGATCCGCAACGTCGTTTCCCCAGGGGGCACGTCGATCTGGAGGTCATGCGGAAAATGGCCGCTCGCTTCCACGGTGACATCGTGTGTTCCTGGCTCGAGCGCTTGAGGGCGAACGGCCAGCACTTTTGCGGACGCGGCGTATTCGTCGTCTATGAAGACGTCGGCACGCGACGGTTCGACGATGATGCGAAGATGGCTCGGTGTTTCTCGAACGCGGTTGAGCTCGCACGACGCGCCGAGCAGCACAAACCAGGCTGCGACCCCGATCACGCCAACGCCGGTTTCCGGGCGAGCCATGGCGCCTGCTCCCGTTACTCCCACTCGATGGTGGACGGAGGTTTGGTCGAGATGTCGTAGCAAACCCGGTTGCAGCCTCGAACTTCGTTGATGATTCGGCTTGAAATGCGGGCCAGCAATTCATGGGGCAGACGCGCCCAATCTGCCGTCATCGCGTCTTTCGATTCGACCGCGCGAATCGCGATGACTTGGTCGTAGGTTCGCTCATCACCCATCACCCCCACCGTCCGTACCGGCACCAGGACGCAGAAGCTCTGCCATAGTTTTTCGTAGTATCCGGCGGCGCGAATTTCCTGGTCCAAAATCGCGTCCGCGTCGCGGAGCACGTCGAGCCCTTCACGGGTAATCTGCCCTGGGCACCGCACTGCGAGCCCGGGCCCAGGAAAAGGCTGACGCCAGAGCACATCCCGCGGCATTCCCATCGCCGCCCCCACCTCGCGCACTTCGTCTTTGAACAACAAGCGAAGCGGTTCCACGAGTTTTAGATGCATGCGCTCAGGCAAACCACCCACGTTGTGGTGGCTCTTGATCACCGCGCTTGGCCCCTTAAACGAAACGCTTTCAATCACATCGGGATAGAGCGTTCCCTGCACCAGGAAATCTGCTTTTTGAGAAAGCTTCTCCGCTTCTCTCTGAAATACGTCGACAAATACTTTGCCGATGATTTTGCGCTTTTGCTCAGGGTCGACGACCTCGTGCAATGCGCTCAGAAACTCTTCGGACGCATCCACCGCGACCAGGTTCAGATGGAAGCGATCGCGAAACGTGCGCGCAACTTCTTCGGCTTCGTGTTTTCGAAGCAGTCCGTTGTCGACAAATACGCAGGTCAAACGGTCTCCAATGGCCTGCTTGACGAGCATCGCAGCCACCGCCGAATCCACGCCTCCCGACAAACCACAGACCGCGTGCCCTTCGCCGATCTGGCGGCGAATATCCACCACCGACCGCTCGACAAAGTTCTCCGGGGTCCAATCGGCCGCACAGCCCGCGGTCTCGAGCAAGAACGCCTGCAGCATGTCCGCACCGCGCGGCGTATGACCGACTTCGGGATGAAACTGGAGCCCGAATATTTCACGTTCTCGATGCGCAATCGCCGCGAACGGCGCGTTCGGTGTTCGCGCAAGAACTTCAAACTCCGTCGGCAATCGGGCGACGCGGTCCCCATGGCTCATCCAGACGTCGGTCGACGATCCGGCCGCAAGCGGAGCAAACGGCCCCCGAGACTGTACGACTTCGACCGACGCCGGCCCGTACTCGCGCTCGGTCGCTTTCTCAACCTCGCCCCCGAGTAGGTGCACGGTCAGCTGCATGCCATAACAAATGCCCAGCACGGGAATGCCAAGCTCGAATACCCCAGCATCCACCGTCGGCGCACCCGAAGCGAACACGCTCGCCGGGCCCCCTGAGAGAATCAGCGCACGCGGCTCGAGGTCTCGAATCTCCTGAAGCGAAAGCGTGCAGGGGTGGATTTCGCAGTAAACGCGCAACTCGCGAACGCGTCGAGCGATCAGCTGAGTATACTGCGAACCAAAATCGAGAATCACTACTGCCGAAGTCGACATGCCGAGCTCTATCACGCCGCAACAATCAAGGCTATAGGGAGCCCTTTCCGAGGACTACGAACCTCCCGAAACGACTTGTACTCCGTCGACAAAGCTGAGCGCATTCGACGGTCCCTGCGGCGAAAATTGTAACTGCAAGCTTCCCGCGGATGCGCCGCTCGGCCAAGGAATGGCGCCCGTGAGCGGCCGCGGCACCGTGCTCACTCCCTGCACCACGTAGCGTACGGTTCTGCGCGTTCGATCCAAAACAATATGCACTCGGCTCCATTGGCGCGAAGTGATCGGGACCGAGGTCGCTACCCAACGTCCTCGCCAGAAACGCCAGACGCCCGTTGCGGTGTCCGCGAACAGCCCACCGATGATGGTACCCGAACCGTCTCTCACCAGCGTCGCAATGCCGCCGTGCGCTTCGCTCCATACATTCGCGTCGATCGCAACGGATGGACCGGTGAAGCGGGTAATGAGCCCCGAAAACACTCCGTGACCTCGAGGCGAGCGAGACAGCATCAGCGCGTTCACGTCGTCGCCGTATGAGTTCAGATGACTGACCCGAAAGCGTCCCGCTTCGCCCGACACATCCCACTTTGGTCCTTTCTGCGGAGCTCGTCCGGTAATCGCCGCGCTGACCGGATGCGCAAGAAAGCTATCCTCGAGCAGCACCGTCGGCGTCTTCACCGAAGCAAAGCGGTCGCGCAGGTACCAACGAAGCTCGACGTCATCAATGAACGCCTTGCCCCCGCTGCTGCGAAACTCGAGCTCGTCAAACACATTTCGAAACGATCGATAAGGAACCGAGGCGCGCAGCGTGGAGCTACCGATACGAATGCTATATGTTCGCCGCGGAATCGAAGCGGAGAGCACCACCTGAGTCCACCGCCGCGGCGCGGGATTGGGCACCTGCGAATCGACCCATACACCGTCTTGCACGTAGTGGATGGTCCCTTTTTGAGCATGAAACCACACCGCAATCGGCAAACCTGCGCGCGCGTTGTCGCGCATCGCCACGACCGCGCCCGAGTTCACGCGAGACAGGTAGACCGAGCTAATGAGAGACGCGGTCCCGTCTGAAATCGACGGATCGAGCGCGGTCGGTGAAGCCCCACCGGAGGTCGACAGATGCCGCGCACGCACGATGATGTCCGGAGGAATCTCGAGCGCGCCGCCCGAACTTTGTGACGGCGAAGATACCCATCGCGCGCCGGGCTGATTCGGCCCGGCATCGATGGGTGTCCACCAGCCCGGAGAGGCACGGAGGTGAGGAACGTGTCGCGGGTCGCCTTTGCCGCCTCGTACCCCGGGGGAGTCATCGGGAAACCCTTCGAAGCTTTGCGCGATGTACCGCACGTAACCGAGCGCGCGCCAATCTCGTTGCCACTGGCTCCATCGTTGCCACCACGCCCACGCGATCGCTTCTCCAGTCATATCGGTGCGCCAAGCATCGACCGATGCAGGCAAGGCTCGGTCACGATGCACGAGCCCTCCCGCCTTGGCGAGCAGTGCCTTGGGCGCAACGGTATCGCGATATTGATCAAAGACCTCGTCCGGAGCGACGCCCGTGCCGCTCAGCGAATCGGTCAGGTAGCCTTTGGAGCCTCGGCCGGAATCAAACCCTCCAGACAGATCGGCGTTCAGCACCAGCGCCTGCACCGAACCGTTGAGCAGCCAGTTTCGCCACTGAGCGGCCATGTTCCCGATGGACGGACCGAGGTAATTTCCTCCCGGAATCTGAACCCCGACGCGAATCCCTGGCGAAACCTGGTCAAGCGCTCTCCGGAGCTCCACGAACAGTCGCGACAGGTATGTTCCCCGCATCTGTCGCCAGTGCTCGACCGCGCGATCGCGACTTGAAAACGAACGGCTGCGAAAATCGAAGCGCGGATCGGCGAGAATATCGGTCCCGTAGCGACGCCGCATGTCTTGTACCACGACGTCGTTGAAGCCAAACTCATCGCCGTGTAGCGCGGAAGGCTGCCCCTGATCGGCTTCGGTGCGCAAACCCACCAAAATATTTCGGACGCCGAACTCCGGCCCGGCGAGCAGCGCCACACGGTCGACGATGTCCGCGCGAACCGCTTCGTAGCCGAGCTCGGGCACCATATAGTACCGCTTGCGTTGTGATCGATCGACGACCAGGTATTCAGGGTGATCGAACACAATATTCGACTGATGTCCCCAGTCGGAACGACCGTATTGCGTTTGGGCCGGCATGCCTTGGGCAAACACAATGGGAAGCCACGCCCAGAAATCGAGACCCGCCTGAGCGGCGGCACCGCGCATCGTCCGCAAAGAGTTGAACGTGCGGTCAAGCCCCGTCGCGTCGTCGATCAGCTTCTGACGAAGCGCCGATGCGTCCGGGTTGAGCGTCGTGAACTCGGGTCGACCGATAAGGGTCATGTTGGTACGAAACATCAACCCGGAGAAACCGCGACCCCGAACGCGGCGCGCAAACTCCGCCATCGCGGCCGGGCTGCCCATGCCCGCGTCCGTACCCCCGAACACCCAGCTAAAGTCGCCCCAACCTACGATCGCGTAGCTGCGGTGAATACGGCGGGACGAAGATGCGCTCAGCGGAGAGGATTCTCCGTCCTCGGAGGGATCCGCCGAAGACTCTGTTCCTTCTGAGCCAGCGTCTAGTTCGTCTCGCACATGCGGGTCGGCCGGATGACATCCGGCAAGCACCCACAGCAGCACAACAACGAGACGCTTCAACTTCGTGGCCTACAGGTAAGTATGTAGCATACCTGCGTCGTCGGAGCCTTCCCTTTTTGGAACAGTACCGCCGTCTTGCAAAGGCACTTTTCTCGCTCAAGGGCGGAAGAGCCAAGCCCAGCGATAACGCACGCCCAATCCAAAATCGCCACCCGCGATCCCGAAGTCATCGCGGGTCTTGATAGGAGGCAGGAAGGTCAGCCGAACCTGTAAGGAATCCCACAAACGAATCCGTACGATAAGCCCCGCACGCACGACCACTAGATCGCGCGCCGGGTTGCCGACGAGCTCTACGCTGGGAGCGATCCTGGCTTCCGAACGGCGTCGCAGCCGAAACCCGTAGCCCGCGCGCGCGCGCCAAACGTGCGGCGGATCGAGCACAACGCGAATGCGCTCCTCGAACACAAACTGATCTTCGGGCACTCCCACCACCGCGGAGTAGGCCACCTCGCCAAGAATCCCGCCGGGACCCGCGGGTATGTCGTAGGTCAGCTCGGTTTCGAACACCCAATATCTCGCTCGTCCATCGTTGCGCACTAAAAAATCGATTTCGTCGACCTCGTTTTGCGGAGCCAAGAACGAACGCTGCAGCGAACGCACATAGCGCGCGCCGCCACGAAGATTGACCCAAGGAAGCTGAAACCGAACGCCACCGTATCCGCCCAACGAGCCTACCGACAAAATGGGATCCGCCTCAATGCCCAGCCACCGCTCATGAGCGTGGCCCCACCCAAGCGATAGGCGAACGCGAGCAAACGCGACGCCTAAATCCGCGCGGCCAAGCACGAAGCCGCTCGGATAGGGCCGCTCCCAAGAGGGAGCGTTCTCCTCCGCTGAACCAGACTGCGGGAACACAATCACGCAAAACAGCACGAAGATACCGAAACGCGTCCTTGTTGAATGCGCTCTACTCCCGTTTTTCATGCTAAAAAATCTGTGCCTGTGCGAAAATTGCAGCTTCTGTGCTCCGTATCCGCGAAAGATGGTTGATTCTGCAAACGATCACGAGAGCTCACTAGAGCAGACCCGTCACGCCAAGACCCACGCCGAACGGCGTCACGAAGATTCGCTGCGGCGCTCGGTCGCCCCGCAGGCTCGAGACGTTGTCGTCGCCGCGATGGATAGGCTTTCGGTAGTGGAACACCCAGGGAATGAACAAGCCCGAAGCGGTGCCCACAGCCGCGCCCATGAGCACGTCGCTTAGGAAATGCTGATCGGCCATGACGCGAAACAAACCCGTAGCGCCAGCGGCCAGCATCATTCCCGCGCAAGGCGCGATTTCGGATCGCCCTCCCCCGTGGATCGGAACGTAGGCGTGATGCATGCAGGTCGCTCCCGCGGCGGTGAATGCGATCGCGGCGTGGCCGCTAAAGAAACTGCGAAAACGATTTCCTCCATCGCATTCGTCGGACTCGAGCGGCAAATCGTTGCCGCATACGCGAACGAAAGGTCGCTCGCGGCTCGTTGTGACTTTGGTCACGCCCATGATCGCGGCGGTCACCAGCATCGCCTCCATGGTCGCCAACGTCAGCTGAACGCCAACCTTGGGGCTCTCGCGCACCCACGCACTCATGAGCAACGCATCGATCAGATACGGATAGGAAATAGTCAGCGAAAGCAATGCATCGCTCGTATCGCGCACCACCTGGCGCCCAAATGAGCGTGGCACCCGCAGCGCGTCGCGCGACGATTCGTCGAAACTGTTGCGCCGCTGCCAATGATCCGAGCGAGGCCCAATCACCAGCGACGCCACGAGCGCCGCAAACGACGTTCCTGAAACGACTATCTCAGCCGCGCCAAACTCGGGATACGGCCATTCCAGCGCAGCATGGGACGCGGGTTCAGGCGCCGCACGGCTCGCTTTCGGGTCCTCGTCAGCCGCGGCGTGCCGCGGAACCCACATCGAAACCAACATCCCAATCGCAAGCCAAGCCCTGTGACAAGTCGTACTCAACCGCGTGATTCTAACAGCGAGTCAACGCGCTTGCGATACAAGGAGATCGACAAATGTGTCGAGGCGGTCTTCGTTGTCGACCACTGCCGCGGTTCCTGCGGCGTCGAGCTCCTGCATATTGTCCACGTCGACGTTGTCGAGGTCGGCGTTTTTCTCGGGCAATCGCGTGTCGATACGCAAGTACTGAGAGGGCGCGTTCACCGCGTCGAAGATTTGTCGCAACTGAAAATCGACTGTTTCGCCGACGGCCGACATCATCACATTCACGATCGGCTTGGTCCATTCAGCAAGCCCCCACCCTTTCGCATCCTCGTAAGGATAGACGCGTTCGTGGGTGCCCGTGCCGAGGGAGAGAATGGCCATCTGCACCGCAGTCTTTCCCACAAACCGACGCACTTCGGCATAGGCGCAGAGCGCCGGGTTGCTCGCGAACACGCCGCCGTCCACGAGAGTGTAGGTTTCGTCGGCGTCGGACCGAATCCGCGCGCATTCAAAATACGTCGGCGCGGCAGATGTGGCGCGGGCGACGTCGCGCAATCGGAAGTTCCGATGGGCATCCCCCTGCGCACGATGCTGAGTAAAAAAGTGAGTCCGTCGTCGCTCGAGGTCGTACGCGGTAATCAAACTCGGCTTGAGCAAATCCGAAAGCTTGAGGTCGCTCAGGTAGGTGTCGAGCACGTTCTCGAGACCTTCGGCGGGGTATCTCTCGTCGAGCAGGCCCCATGCCGAACGCACGCGGTGCCACACCGAGGCATCGAAGATTTCGCGGCCGCGCTCGTAGTAGAGCTCGAGCGCTTGGCTCGCGCAAAAGCGTGGTCGCTCCGGGTCCTCTGCCCCCGGAGTGAGAAACACGCAGGTTAAGATGCCGCCCGTGCTTGTGCCCGCGATAAAGTCAAAATAGTCCGAGATGCATGCATCAGAACGCCCCGATGCTTCTCGGATTTTTTTCTCAAGAGCAATCAGCACGCGGGCCGGAATAATGCCGCGAATGCCGCCGCCATCGATCGAGAGAATTCGATAAAGCTGCCCCACCGCTAGGCCCTCTCACGAGGAACCACGCAATCCTCGGTGCACTGAAAATGCTCGTACCATTGGTGGGCACGAATGCGGGTGGGGAACTCTCCCTGTTCGGCGTCGGCATGATCGGTGGGGTCGGTCTTGATCATGCAGCGGGCATCGATGCGGCTTTCTTCAAAACCATCCACCACGACCTCGCAGCGGTACTCCTGACCGGGACTGAGCGCCGCCGAGCCCAGCATCTTGAGCTCCACCACAGCGGTTTGCCCGCTCGCCAAGTCGACCGTCGGCGGAGAAGCGTTGAGCGACGCCGCGGCTCCTCCAGGGCCAACCCAGGGAGTCGATGCAATGGCGAAGGATCGCGTCTCTGTGCCTTCGTTTCGAATGGTCAGGCTCGCGGTTGGCTCCACGCCGCGCTCGATCTTCCAATCGATGCTCGGCTTCACGCGTGGCTTGCCAAAGTTGGCGACCGTTTTGACGCCTTTTCGATAGCCAGTTGTTTCCCCCGACTGGCTAACGGTGCATGAGTCGGTCGAGTCTTTGACCACGCTGCACAAAATCTTCACGCAGCGTTCCCATGTCGCCGAAAACAAAAACTCCGCGCGATAATCTTGGCAAGCGGTAAGCTGGTCGCTGTTCTGCAGACGCAGCTTGACCACGGTTTGATCGCCAGGCGCCAAGTTCGCAGATGCCGGGCTTACGGTAATGGCCGCCGTGCCCGTGCCCGCACCTGCCAGCGGGGTGGTCTTAAACGAAAACGTTCGCGCTTGCTTCCCGGTATTGCGAACCACGACCGAGGCTTCGGGAGTCGCGCCGCGGCCAAACACCCATCGAATGGTGTCCACGCATCGCGGCGGGCACTCGGTTTCGGGTATCGTGCACGGGGCGCACTCGTCTTCCTTGGCATGACGAATTGCTTCGAGAAGACCTTGCGTCATCTCACGCAGGTGGGTACCGAGGAAGATTTCAAGGACAGAGCTCATAACCTTTTCCTTTTGAGGGCAACGAGATCATTCAACCGGCGGGATCGAATCTCCCGCCTGGGTGCGCAAGCGAAAACGAAACCGGCCTTCGCCGAGCCGCGCCAAAGTAAGATAGTCCCGGTCGATGTGGAGCGATTCGGGCACCGTCATCTCGAGCTCGAGGAGCCGCGTTTCGCCAGGGGGAAGCTCGCCGTAGCCTTTCTTAATTTTGATTCGAGCGACGGGCGGTTCATCTTCCGCAAAGCGCTTCACAAAATCATCAAGAAACTTCTGATACCCGTCTTGTCCTTGGTGGAGCGCAGCGGCGTGAAAGTGATGTGGCCAGCCGCGGTCGGATACATGCATGCGCGCGGGTACGCCGCGCGGGATGGTGGTGGGTATGTTGCCGGTGTTGGTCGCGCTGACGTTCACGCTAAGCTTTTCGCCCGGGACCACCGCAACGGATACCGCTTTGGGCGTGAACCTCGTTTTTCGGTGCTCGAGCACTTGAATCAGGACCTTGCGCGCGCTTCGACCCGAGCCTTTGAGCACCGCGGTGAACGTTCCTGGTGCAAGGTGGGGAGGAATTGAAAGTGCGAGACGAAGCTCTTGGCTTTCGCCCGCACAAATGCGACCCGATGCGTGTAGCGCGACGTTGACGTGGGTCTGCTCCGCAGGCTGCTCTTTCGGCGAGGTCGGCGTCACACAGACTCGTAGCTCTTCGGCTTCGGTCTGCGCCACCAGTCCTCGAACCCGCACATCATGGGTCAACGTATTGCGCGCCACGATGTATCCAACACACTTCGGCGGGGGTCCCGCGATCACCACCGGGGCGTCGGCAAACTCAAGCGCACCTTGTTCCGCGAGGGGAGTACGCGGCGCCGGCCGTGGAGGACACTTTTTTTTACCGCCTTCCGATGGCTCCTCTACCGACATTTCTCAGTCTCGCGCGGCTCATAGTCTTCAGCAATCGCCATTCCTTGGCCACACGCTGAGAACTTGAAGAGCGGGACACCCAAAACCTGCAAGGTGAAGCTGTAGTTCAGCGGCAAGTGAATGCGAATGGGACGGAACGAGAGCTCGAACTGAATCCGAGGCAACTCTCGAATTCGGATATCGTCGAGACCGAGGTCGACTTCAGAAGTCGTCCGGACATTGTCGAGACCGAGATCGACTTGCGAGGTGGTTCGAATCTCCGGAATCTGGTCGATCGAGGCGTTCACCCGCACTGGTGCAAGCTCACGCAAACGAACATTGTCCAGCCCCAGATCAAGGCCCACGTTCCCGCCGGCCGTGACGTTGGCTCGAATGTCGTTCAAGCCGACATCCAACCCGCCGCCGAGCTCAAGCCCTCCGCCTACTTCGACGTTGACGTCGGACAAACCCACATCGAGGGAGCCACTTACTCCGATATCGCTGACATCTACGTCTGCTGACATAGCTTCGCCACCTTGTTGTTAAGGCTATTATTGTTACGGCTGTTGTTACTCGGGCAGGTCAAAAAGCCGGCCAGAGGTTATCCAAACGCTCGCAAAGGGTGCCGCAGCGGGTCGAGCTCGCCGACATCCCATGGCTCAAACGCATTGTCTACGTTCGCGAGGCCTGTTCGCGCAAGGCGCGGATAGTGACGAAGCAACACGTTCTTGAACGTGGCGTCGTCGATCCACTGCAGACCCTGCGCTGTATATACCTCTTCGGTGTAGTATTCGGTGAAAAATCTGTCCGCCTGAAGCCGGCGAGACGCATTGAGGATGAACACCTCGAATAGCGTCTCTCCGAAGCCGAAACCTTCTGGGCGATGCGCCTCGGCGAGATTGCCGACGAGCAAATCGATGTCCTCGACGCTGTCGTAGACCTGTTTGAGCGCGGCGACCGCGTCTCGATCATCAGTCAAGTCTTCGAAATACTGAATCGGGGTAAGCCCGAACAGGCGCCGAAACTGGTTGTAGCGTGGCACGCCCCGTTCCCGGTCGCGCAAAATATCCACTGCGCCCAGGTCGAAGAAGCCAGCCCCTGGAACGCTTAGGTTCTGAAGCGTTTCGGGATAGTTGTTGAGGACGAGCTGCCCCGAATGCTGAACGCCAAACGAATAGAATAGATCGTCCATGGAAAACTCTTCGGTCATCGCATGCGAGGCCGCCTGCCGCGTCTGCGCAAGACCCACCGTCTTGACCGGACCGTCGGCGCCATCGATTTCGTGCAGGCCGATGGTGTCCGGCAAGAGCGAGTGCAGGCGATAGACCGCGAGAAACTCGCGTGTCAACGAATAGGGCACGCCATGATTGTCGGTTTCGTTGCCCACGAGCCCGCCTGCGATGGGGTCGGTAACGTTCACATCGGCAACGGTCTTCCGGGAGTCTTTTTTGCGGAAGAGATTGGTGAGCAAACCGAACCAGTTGGTATGCATCGCCGCGTTGAGCGACTTGTTGGGAAGCACCGCGGGAGTCCATTCGACGGTATGAATCTTGGCCATCACCGCCGCGTTGATGAGCCGCGCGGTATCGAAGAGGCGCTGGTCATCAAAGGTCGGATGATGCTCTGCAAGCATATCGCAAATCGCGTTGTGCTCCTTGACGAAGAGCGTGTGCAACATGCTCAGCCCGACCCACCAGTTGCGCCGAAAGCCCGTCTGCTCCACGCCATCGGCGAGCACCGGGAGGTTTCCAGTTTTTGAGTCGACGGCGAGCTTGCCGCCCTGGTGGCTGCGCAAGGATTGAATGGTTTTCTCGTCGCTGCCGTAGATCTGAGACCCGTCCCACCAGCTCGTCACCTCGTTCAGATGCACATTCTCACGCTCGCCGTCCCGGCGGGTGGGATCTTTTTGGGTCGGGCGAACCAACATATGCGTCTGACGCAGGGTCCTACGCACGGGGTCGTCTTCGGAAAGTGGAATCCGGTAGGGCTCCGCATTGGACGGATCCCCGTAGCTTACCCAGTCATGATTCATAAACTGAATCCACGACGCCGCGGTAAGGTTCAAGAAGGGAACGGGCTTGAAGCCGTCTTTGCGCGTGAACAGCACCCGGCTCACCACTCGGGGGTTCGGCGTCATCAGCCGTGGTCCGGTCTCTCCTGGAGTGCTCGCAGGGTCGGTATTGAACCCGAAGCGGGTGCCCGCCGCGCCGGCCATGGGGTCGCGCAGGTCGTTGTAGCTGCCATCCGCGCTCCGCGCTCGATAGGTTCCCGCCGGCGGCGCGCCCGAGCTTCTGAAAAAGCCCGTTCCTTCTCGCTTCCCGTACGCGGGAAAGAGCTGCTCTCGGTTCAAGCGCTCGCGCCGCGCCGCGAGCATGAGCGTGCCTCGAAGAAACCCGTACTCATACCAACTGGTCCATGGGGAGTTGCGGTTCGTCTCTCTTCCTAGGGCGGAGGCAAGAAACTTGACGCTCTTGCCTAACTTGAAGCCACCGAGCTGCCCGATTCCGTCGCGTACCAAATCGCGAGGCGTTTTTTTTCGAGCCTGTGCGCGCGGGTCGGCTGGCGTCGCCGTGGTTTGCTCTTGAGCGCCCGGTTTCGGACCGCCCGAGACCTCTGCCGGATCGAACTGAGAAGGCGTGGGAACCGGTCGGGCAATGTCTGATTGGTGGTTGGCCACGCTGAGATCGAGCAGCCGGCGAAGCTCTCCATCCGCGCGTCCCTTCTTGATCGCGGCACGCAGATGATCCGCGGCTTCGCTATAGCGCTCGAGCCGAAAACACGCCGCGCCTCGCAACGCATCGGCGGCTCCCGAGGAGTCCGAAATCCCTTCCAATGTGTTCAGCGCAGCCTGTACATCGCCGCGCTCGAGGAGACTCTCAGCTTCGCGTAGTTCTTTTGGCGAAGAACCGGTGCCCGTTTCGGTAGTCGTCATTCTCGTCATGGCTATCTCCCAACTCGTTCCCCGACGTGTCCAAACCCGTGCGCTCCATCGTGCCCATTGGTGCTGTGTCCGTTGGCGCGATCCTCAGTCGCAGCGCCTTCCGAACCGGAACCTGCGCCCGCCAAATCTCCATCACGACGAACGATGCTCCATGCAAACTTCGGCATGATTCGTTGTGCCGGACGGAGAAAACGTTTCCATCCTGTCGCGCTGTGCTCTCGAGCCCCGGCCGCAGCGAGCCAAACCGATTTCAGCATGTCTGGCACCACGTGATTTGCCGGGCATGCGCTCCAGGTATCGTCGAGAAACGCGATTTCGAGGTCGCCAGTATTCCGGTACGCCCGTCCGAGCAAGAACACAACCAGCGTTCGGCGTTCCAGCGGCTTGTTCAGGAACGAAGCCGACACGTCGCGCGCGCAACCGCGGAGCACCGCCGGAGGCACGAACAAACACTGCCGCATCGCATCGTCCGCGTCTACACCGGACACGCCTCGACGTCCGGTCCCCTGACGATTGGCCAGGTTCCGAAGCGACCGAACAGATCGCGCAATGTTTTCCATCGCAATGCTCGTCGCGTGAATGCAGTGACGGTCATTTTGCGCCGCTGCGGAGACGCGTCGTTTCGCGTCTGCGAGCCGAGCTCGAGCGCTCGTCCCCCAGGTTCGCCAAGGCGGCGCGCTGGTCCACTCCGCAATGTAGCGCCCGGCTCGATAGCTCTCTGGGGTCGCGCGGTACTCTTCAAAAAAGAGGCGTCCACACCACTGCTGAACGAATACGCCAACGTCGCGCTCACGCGGAATCGTCTCTTCCGCGTCATCGCCGTTATCGCCGTGTGACCCATGCGCCGGTTCCTGCGCAACATAGGCCCCAAGCTGCTCAATCTCTTTAGTGCGAACGCCCAACCGCGCCCGCAGGTTGTCATGCAGCTCGGCCTGCCGGCGCGCCCGCTCGTCATCGTCTTGATCCAAGAACGCCGGAAGCACCCCGCCATCAAACCGTAAATCTACGGCCAACCGGCGATGCAAGAACCGATGCAACACACTCGCGCTCGGGTCGAGCGGCCGGACGACATCGGGATGCGCGTTGAGCCACCGGATTTCTTCCGGATCACTGACCAACACCACATCGACAAACCACGGCAGCCTGATTCTCATGACATCACTCCGTTCCCTCGCCCGGTTTGCCCACAAAGCCTTCTGCTTCGCCTAGGAAACGAAGCGCACGAATCCCCGGCAAGAAAAAATATGCGCCGCCCACCACCGACACGAATCGCGGAAGACCAACGCATCGAGTCCGCACGGGGTTGCCAGGAACCCGAAAAATATTCTCGGCGCTGGCTCCCGTAATGGGGTCGGACTCTCCGAACATCCCGTTGAACCGTGGGTCGACGATCCACGAATGCTGTACGAACTCAAACTGCCGCGAAATATTCGCGTTGACCGCGACGAACATCAACCCGCGATCGGCGTTATCCACCGCGCCGGGAGGGAGCTCTCCGCCGTAGATACGACCGCGCCGCAACATACGATGACGACGGTTGACGGTCAGCGACTCTTCGGTCCCCGGGCTCGGCTCGAGTGCGTCGCGGGGATTGGCTCGGCGAACATGGGCTCCCACGGGGCAGCTGAGACCTTCGCGGTCTTCACGGTGATAGCCGAAATCGTTCTCTCGTGCCTTCGACGGGTCGTCTTGATGGGGCGACGCCATGAGCGGCGCGCCGCTCGGCCAACGGCCCACCATTTGCGCGGCCAAACGCTCCTGTTCTTTGACGTTGGGCGAGCCGTCTTCGTTGCGCGTAAGCGCGTCGAGGGTTTCGCGGAACGCGACCACATCCTGGCGCAACTGCCGCATCACCAAATAGGTTCCGTTGCGGCCAAAATCGCGCAAGGTCGAACCTTCCACATCCGCCGGTAGCGATAGCGCGCCCGGACGCGATCCGTCGACCAACGGGCGGTCGGTGTAGAGACCATATTCGTTGGGATAGCCGAGAATGAATTCCCCTGCGCGCACTCGATGGTAGGTCGATGACGCCTCGTGGTAACCCTCGATGGCGGGCTGAGAAATCCCATCCGCGAAACCAAAATGTTCGCGACCCGACCGCGGACAAGTCGGCAACGCATGCACATCAGCCCATCCCGACTCCCGCCATAGTTCTTGCTCTGCTTGAAAGCGCTCGCTCGTCGCTGCGCGATCCGCGCCATACACCATCAATACCGCGTGAACGGTTTCCGATGTCGGCCCGCCCCAGGCCCAGCGCTCGGGCGCACTTTCCCCGACATCACCCAAAAAACGGCTGCGGTGATCCCCGTACATGCCCTCAATAAACTCCCGCGAGAATCCGCGGAGCGCGCGTTCCGGCAAACCAAGCGCGGCGAGGCCTGAGTAGGTGAACGCGAGATGCAGCGCAAACCTTTCCGCGCGCGGCGTTCCTGCCGCGACCTGGCTAGCCACACGCGCAATCCAGGCTCGAGCCTGGATCGGCTCACGAACCTGGAGGAACGCGTAGTGACAGCACGGCAGACGCCCGTACCCACGAAATACGATCCCCTGAACGTCATCGGTCTCGATCGCAGGCGCCGGCTCGGAGCGCTCCACGAGCCGCTTCATCGCACCGCTCTTGCGGCGCACCGCCGTGATCAGCCGCTCCGCCGCGGTGGACCCCAAAGCCCTAGACGCCCCTAGAGTAGTCGAAGCCATTCTTGTGCCTCATCGTCAGTCATGTCGCCTCGAAGCCCCGCCCGAAGGGCGGCGTTGCGCTCAATATTTACTGCCGTGAGCTCAGGATATGCGGAGTACCACACCGGTGTCGGGATCTGGTGGCGCCGGAGGTAGTCTTTAAATTCCTCCTCGTAGCTCGCGCCGCCAAATACCAACCAACGAGTTGCAGGGTAGCCATCTCCATTGCTGAACACCAGGTTCAGCCCCCACCCCACCAAATCGATAAAGTCATTGTTGTAGCTCTCGACGCTTCCATCGAAGTTGCTCGCAAACACCACCCGGCGACCGCCATCGAGAGGAATCCAGCGCGCAAAGTGGATGGTTTTCACTCCTGCCAGCGAGTCTCGGGTGAATAGATGACGCGTCCCATAACCGACCAGCGGCAGCACGGAACGAACCACCAACTGGCGAAGCGCGCCGCGCTTGACGTAGCCACCTGCGGTGTAGCCATTGTGGGCGAAAAAGTCTTCGAGCTCCGTCAGGCGACGTAGATGCTCGGGGGATGGCCGAATGTGGTCGGAACGATCGCGAAGCTCTTGCAGGCGCACCATGATCATGACCAGCACCGTCAACGGAACAACCACTGGGCTGAGCGCCAGTAGTCCTAGCGGTCGCGCCACGAAATCGATCGCATCTTTGGCGCGTTGCTTCATCGGCACCGCCGGCGGCGCCTCCATCGCCCACTGCAGCGATGGCTCGCGGCGTACAAAATCGACCATGCGCGCACGCGTTTGGCTAGAGGAGAGCGTCGAAAAATCATGTCCATCGGCGAATGACTGAAGCGCATCATGAAGCATCGCCTCATGTCGAATCTGAGACACGGTACGACCCGGTCGATGCACGTAGTTCGCCGGTGTTTCCACTCGATGCTGGCGCAGGTAATCCAGGCGCTGGGCCGGCGACGCGGGCAGCGCAGGATACCCCCTGCCGTGTTCAAATATTTGGTCGATCCCGTCGCCCGCCGAATCCACCAGCGCTTCGAGAAATCGTTCTGCGGGGCCATCACAGTCGGCGAGCAAGATCAGCTTCGGCTCGAGCGGTCGGCCTTCAAGGTCAACCGCATCCGGCATGCACACCAGCCGACCAAAATGACACGTATCGAGCGCGCCGAATGAGAGATAAGCGTTCTCCCCCGGGCTGTCGCGCATCCGACGCAGCACGGCCTCGAGCGCATCGACGCGAGCCGACTCGACCGGAACTACCAGGGTTAGGGCCTCTTGTTGTGCCATGACAGTGTCCTTCAATGCAGCTCCGAAGCGGGCTGTCGCGCGAAGCGTTCCCTCGCGCGAAGACTACGCCGCGATCGTCTGTCCTGCGAACTCTTCTGCGGTGTCCTGAGCAAACTCGAGCGTGAAGTAAATCAAGCGCGTGTGATTCCAATACACGAGCCCAAGGTACAGCCGCGGCGCGACCTTGCGAATCTCGTCGCGAATGTATCGCGCGACAACCGACCGCTTTGAGTAGTCGAGCACGATACATTCTTTTCCATCGAACCAGCTGCGGTCCCAATAGACGTCCGCAGTGATTGCGTGAACTCCTGCGGGCAAGATTTTATTCTGCAGCTCGCGCGCTTCTGAGTTCACGACTTTGCCCTGCCACGCCACCATGCGCACCAGCCGCTGCACCACGCGTTCAGATGCACTGCCGGGTTTGAAAATCGCCGTGCCGGTCGCATCCCCGTGGGGAATGGGGCCGGTGGTGCCTTTGCGAAATAGCTCGTCCACCTCTGCGGGGGACATTCTTGAAATCTGATCAACGGTGATGGTCATGGATCGCTCCTGCCGCCGCGGTATGGGCCGCCGCGGTGTAGGCCGCCGCGGTGTAGGCCGCCACGGAGGACGAGAATCTTACGCCGAAGTTGCGCCGAACGAGAACACCTACTTTGCGTTCGATGAGTTTTTTCTTGTCCGTCACAGTTTCGAAAAACAGAAGTTGACAGCTTGGTAAGCGAGGTATGGAATCGAATCAAGAATCGATGCGCAACGAAACATTTTCAGCCTCCGAATCACCAAGCTCCGAGCGACTATCCCAACGTACGGAGCGGGGTTCCCACGTAGTCTTTCTGGTACCAGGACTGCTCGGTTTCGAGCGTTTTTCTACCTTCAGCTACTTCGCCGATCGAGTTTCGGCGGCGCTCCGAGCCGGCCTCGAACAGGCTTGGGACGCCCCCGTTCCGGTCATCCCGGTGCCGATTCCTCCCACTGCATCGCTCTACGATCGGCAGCGTCGGCTGGTCAAAACACTCGCCGATCGCATGGACGCGCTCAGCGACACCGGAAACGGGGACGCAAGCGCACTTCAAATCCATCTCGTGGGACACAGCACGGGGGGCGTCGACGCCAATTTGCTCACCAGCCGTGTGCCGCTACCGCCTCGCGGGTTAATCGGACGCGGCAACACCGACGCCGAGGATTGGGCTCAGGTCGATCGCCGCGCGCCGAATATCCTGAAACGCATCCGAACAGTGGTAAGCATTGCGAGCCCCCATCAGGGCGCATGCATCACCCAAGACCCAGTGGCGCGCTTGGTCAGCCAACGCGACGTACGGGGCACGCTCGACCTCTTGGTGCTACTGGGGAAGTTCGCCTGGGGCACGATGTGCGACGTCGATCTCGGGACGTTTGCCACCAGTGCGGTGCGCGAATCCGGAAAAACGGCGCGATTTTTGCGCGACGTCTTCGATCAGTGGGAGCTGCTCGAAGACCTGCACCCGTCGCGTTCGGCACAACCCGTGGACGCACGCTCCGACGTCGTGCGGCGTACTTTTGTCACCATCGCCGCGACTCCCTCGGATGATGAGACACATACACCTAGCGCCAACGCATTCTTTCTAGATTTGTCCCGGCGCGCATCGGGGCGGCACACTGGCTGCACCGACGAAGGCGCCGCGGTCTCGGCCGCGGTAAGTCGCTTGCGACTCGCGCTCGCCGATGCCGAGCTTCGAGGCTCCGACGCACGGGTCCCCGTCATCAAAAGCCGCGGCGCAAAATGGCCACACGACCTTGATGCGGGCCACAGCGACGGCGTCGTCAACACTGCGAGACAACTCATCGACCCGGCAAACTCCGATGAACTCGCGGGAATCATCGTCGGCGATCATTTCGATGTGCTCGGCTACTACGACCGCCGCGTGTGGCGAACCGACGACTCCGGCCGCGAACGAGCTGCCCGTGTGCTCGCCGGCCTTTTGCACAGCGGAAGCATGTTTGGCGACGACCAGTTTTTTGCGCTGTACCGACAAGTCGCCGACGTTATCGCGGCCGCTGCAGCCAGCTCGCGCGCAGAGCCTCCTCCGGACCATGCGGGTCGCAAGCGTCCCGCGCTTTCCACGACCGCATAGCCCCCCCTCCTCGATAAGGACTCCCAGACAAGGACTCGACTCATGCTCAACGGCGAATTCATTCACAACTTCCTGGTTTCGCTCATGCACTTTGAGCGGCGCACCGAGCCTTTCTGGCGTCCCAAGGTCAATCGGATGTTTCGAGAGCCCTCGGCGGCCGTGCTGCAGAAGTTGATCAATCTTCGCCGTCGCGACGAAGGGTTGGCGCTGGCTGAGGAACGTGAGCTCGAAGGCGAGGAGGAAGCGCTTGATTCCATCATCGCCGACATGGGCGAATACATGCGGCGCAAATATCGGCCAGGCGAATACGAACGCGTAGGCAACACCAAAACACACGGCCTGGTCCGAGCTGATTTTGTCATTCGAGAGGATTTACCAGCCGACTACCGACACGGCGTGTTCAAGCAGCCGCGCACCTTTCCGGCGTGGGTTCGCTTTTCCGGCCCCGGACCCGACAGCCCCCCGGATATCGACGATGTTGGCTTCATGAGCATGACCGTCAAGCTCATGGGAGTCCCCGGGGTCAAGCTACGCGACGATGAAAAGTACACCCAAGATTTTCTCTGCGTGGTTACGCCCACCTTCGTCACGCCGAATATTATCGCGAACTCACAACTGCAATCTCAGCTGCTCCGTCGAACACCGCTGTATTACTTCTTCGATCCGCGGCATCCCCACGTTCTCGATTTTCTGATGCAGAGCTTGTGGAACGAAACGCAAACCAGCCCTCTAGAAGCCCAATACTACAGCTGCGTGCCCTATCTGCTCGGCATGGAGCGCGCAATGCAGTACTCGATGCGGCCCAAGAGCCAGCGCCGAAGCCGCATTCCAAACCTTCCCGGCCGCCCGCCAGACCACTACCTGCGCGACAACATGGCCGCGACACTCGCCAAACAGCCCGTCGAGTTTGATTTTCTGATTCAGATGCAGACCAACCCGCACACCATGCCTATCGAAAACGCGGCCGTGCGATGGCCGCTCGACGAATCGCCCTACGTGCCAGCGGCCACGATTCGTATTCACCAACAGCGATTTGATTCGCCGGCCCAGCTCGAGTTCGCGAAACGCCTATCGTACACGCCGTGGCACTGCATCCCTGAGCATCGCCCGCTGGGCAATCAAAACCGCGCCCGGAGACGCATGTACTGGGAGCTTTCGCGGTTGCGGCTCAACAAGAACCGCGTGGACCAGTACGAACCCACAGGCGACGAAACGTTTGAAGATGTTCCCGAACCCGTGACGCAATCGGAAAGCCCGCCGCGGCGCTCCGTTCCCGCGGCCAAAGCGAGCTGACCGTTCGCGGTCTGAACCTCGTTTGTATCGACCTCCGATTCGCATCAACCGCCGGTTCGCATCAACCTCCTGCCCATTGGGCCACGCCCCACACGATCCACAAGACCATTCCCCAGGTGAGTGACCAACCGGTGTTGCTCATGATGAACCCTTCATGCTGATGTCCGCGTCCCGCAGAGCCCGCAGAGAGAGAAGGGTTAAGCAATTCGCGTTCCGTCGACGACCGCGCGACTTTCACGTGCGTTCACTCGAAAAACCAAATGATTTCGTCTCACGATGAACCATCATCGCGAGACGATGAAACAAAGCGAGGGGAGCTGCCCGCGGGCGGCGCGGGTGTACGCCCGCTCTGTCTACACCCGCTCAGGGAGTAGCCAGAGGATCAGTACGACGCCCATCACTGCAAACGAACGAGCGGCCGCATCCTGACCGTTCCATTGCTGGGACTGCCACATCACAAACCACTCTCCGCCGACCACCAGAAACGCGAGTAGCCAAAGCAGCAAGCCCGCGGTGAGGCCTACCGCGGCCATGGCCTGAGAACGCGCGAACTCGTCAGGCGCAGCGCGAAGGGCTCGGAGAGCACGCGCGGCTCCCAATAGGCATGTTGCCCCCGCGAGCGCTTCCCACACGATGATCAGGCCGTACGAGAGATGGTGGACCCATGGCGCGCGAATGGCTCGGCCCATCAGCTTGTTGCCGGAAAACGTGTCGACCATCGACATGACATGGCGCACGAAAGAAAAGTTCGAGGAGTAATCGATGACGTTGTTCAGCGCGACGAGCAGCAGGTAGAGCGCACAAGACCCAACGAGCGCAATCTTGCAGAGACGAATCGCAGGCACGGCTATTCGTCAGCCATGACAAGTTCGCATCGACCCGCAGAGTTACACACCGCGGCCACGCTGTCGGGGTAGATCGGAGCACACGCGGGGCATATCGCGGTGGGCCCGCACAGCGCCGCCTGGTACTCGGGAACGAAATCGCGATGGATCGCGATGAGAAACTCAGGATTGAGGTTGGCGCCACATTCGCAGCATTCTGAAGCGCGGACCACGCACTCGTTGTCGTCGGTGCATTCGGTTTGGGGAAGCTCGCGGAGCTCGCAACGCCCATCTACGCAATCCGCGAATACGTCGGGATCGATTTCCGGGGTGTCGGGCGGAAGCGTGCACCCCGGGCACACCTCATCGCCCGTGCACTCGCTTGACCGGTAGCGGTCGATGCGGTCCCGATGGAGCGCGATGGCTTGATCCGCGGTCAGCGTGGTGCACGTTCCGCAACAGCCCGGCACGATTGCGGTGCAGTCGCCCGGCGCATCGCAGGCGCGAAGTTCATCCACCGCCCCGTCGCTACCGCTGTCCACGCTGCTATCTCGCATTCCAGATCCTCCATCCGCGCTCGGCGCGACGCGCGACTCGGGGCACCCTGCGAGCGAATACAAGCCGAGCACACCGAAGAGACAAGATGCGAACACAGGAACGCGGACGAAACGATTTCGGGCAGACATGGCGCGTTTCTACCACAACCAGGCGCGCGTCGGGAAACCCGAACGCCTCTTTACAAGTGGACGCCCAAACCCCACGTTGACCCTATGAGCAACGCCCCCGACAAGGTCGTGATCGAGCAGTTTCGCCTCGGATTTCCGTGGCAGACCTTCGATCCCTTTCTGTTCTGCGTGCACCATCTGGATTTCTACCCAGCCGGCAATGATCGCTTGGGCCCTGCGGCGAGTTTGGCGGACCGCCATATCGGCACGGACTTCGAGATCCGAGACGGCTGGCGCATGTACCACGGCGATGTGGTGCCGGGTTTTCCGCGCCACCCCCACCGCGGGTTTGAAACCATTACGCTCGCTCGCCAGGGATATATCGATCACTCGGATTCGCTCGGCGCCACCGCCCGCTTTGGGCATGGCGACGTACAGTGGATGACCGCGGGCCGAGGAATCGAGCACGCGGAAATGTTTCCTCTGGTGCACCAAGACAAGCCCAACCCGACCGAGCTTTTTCAGATCTGGCTCAATCTGCCGCGGGCGCAAAAAATGGTCGAGCCGCATTTCTCAATGCTGTGGGCAGACACGATTCCCAACCCAATCTGGGAGTGCGACGGCCGCACCATAGAAGCGCGCGTGATCGCGGGTGGGTTCGACGCTATCGAAGGATCTGAACCGATTCGCGCGCCCACCCCGCCTCCTCGGTCGTGGGCCGCGAACCCCGAAGCCCATATCGCGATTTGGACGGTTCGCCTTTCGCCGCGCGCGCAGTGTACTCTGCCGCAAGCTCCCGCCGAGGTAAACCGAACGCTCTATCACGTGTCCGGCGGACCGTTTGTGATCGACGGCCAATCCGTTTCCCGAGGCATCGGCGCCCGCGTGCGCCCAGAAGTCGACAACACCATCGCAGCAGAAGAACACGACGTAGAAGTCCTTGTCCTGCAAGGCAAGCCTCTTGGCGAACCGGTCGCCCACCATGGACCCTTCGTGATGAACGAACCCGAAGAAATCGTCCGCGCGATGCGCGACTACAGCCGAGGAGGCTTTGGCGAATGGACCTGGTCATCCGCGGGCCCGGTACATCCTCGAACCCAAGGTCGATTTGCGGTGCACGTCGATGGCCGCAGGGAAGAGCCCTAAAGCAAGAGCCCTAGTGTTGCGTCCGGTCGAGCTTGACAGCCGTCGGTCACCTCGCCCACATTGTAATTGTGGGGCGGTGCCTGTGGATGCGACAAAGCGCGGGCTGATTTGGGGGCTTGTGGGCTGCGCGTGGGCCATTTCGGCGTGCCGAACGGGCCTGGAGGTCGTTTCCGACATGGACGACGCGGCGACGGCGCGCGCCGATGGCGGCGACGGCGCGGATGGCTCGGTCGCATCGGACGCGAGCACCTCGACCGATTCCGGCACGCTCTCCCCCGCCGATCCGAGATTGCTTCGAAGCTGGGTCATCGCTGAACCCCGTGCCACGCCAGGTCCGCTCAACGGAGCCCAGATGGCGTATCACCCGACCTCAGAACGAACCATTATCTACGGCGGAGAACGAGGCCGAAACGGCGAGCGCTCGGATGAAATGTGGGCCTACGACGGAACCGACTGGACCCGCATCTGTTCGGCGTGCCCTCCCGGACCGCGCATAAGTGCCAGCCTCGCCTACGACAGCGTGCGCGACCGAATCATCCTCTTCGGCGGCATCACCACCGGCACAGATTTCAGCGCCGACCTCTGGGAATGGGACGGGGACCGATGGGAGAGACAGCTTCCGGACGGTATTCCCCCGGCCCCTCGTCAAAGCACCTACGTCGCGTTCGACGAGGCGCGAGCGCGACTCGTGGTGTTCGGCGGACACTCGATCGACGGCATGTTGCGCGACGTCCATGAATACGACGGGACGCGCTGGATCAACCCGTCGGTTTCGGGAGAGATGCCGCGCGCGCGAAGCGGCGGACGAAACCAAGCGCTGTACGACCCCCGGATGGAGCAAGTTGTCGTCTACGGAGGCATCGATGCGTCCGATACTTATCTTGACGACATGTGGGCATGGGACGGAAACGGCTGGACCGAGCTCTGCACCGCCTGCACAGGACGCGCGCGGGTGGCGTCTGGATTCGCCTACGATGTGGATACGGGCCGCTACCTCATCGTCGGCGGTTGGGATGGAAGCGACGAAATCGCCGGAACCCTCGGCTACCTCGGGACCACGCCAGCGACCGTATTGGACGGGGCTCTACCGCTACAACGCGACTCCATGGGCATCGCCTACTCGGCCCACGACCGCACGATCGTCATCCACGGCGGCGACGGAGCATCGTGCGGCGGAACGTGCGCAGATACGATGGTCTATCAAATCCTCGAACAGTAGCCGGCGAGCAAAACGTGCCCCGTCAGCATGCGGAACGCGCTCGCCTATGGAGGCGACGGCCCGGCAAACGGAACCAGAAAATCTACGTTCGGAAGTGCACAGCGCGAGGTCACAGCGCCAGTAGACAAAAACTCTCTCGCCAACACCCTCGCGCAATGACCAGACGGCTCGTTTCGCAACAGGGAGACATGAGGACCATGGGTCAGCTGCCTCAGCTGCACTCGCTCCTTGCCAAAGAGATCCGCCACGAGCGCCGCCCCCTCCATGGTGGTGGTCGCATCGAATTCGCCCGACAGCGCGAGAAATTTCGCGGCAAAGTTTTTCGGTAGCGTGAGCTCTGTGTCTGGCTCCGAAAATCCAAGTCGGCCGCACATCTCGTAGAAACGCGTCGTGCGACCACGAAAAAAAGCTTCTGCTCCGCCGAATCGTCCAGAATGTGCAATACGACGCTCGGCAGAGCGATGATTGGAACAATAGACAGTATTGTAAAGCAGAGTCGTCGCATCAATGAGGGGTTCATCATCTCCAGAGGATTCGACGTCGGAATCCGCCGCATCCTCTGATACCAATCCAATCAGTTCTCCGCTCGCAAGGCTATCCGTTCGCCCTTGGGTGGCGTCATACAGCGCACGCGCAAGCGCCGGGATCCGGAACGAAGCATCGGGCGACGACACCAGGTCCATCATCTCCCGGATGATGGACCTGGACAGTCTCCCGGTTTTCCCCGCCGAGCCTTGTCCAGTTGAGCCCAGGTCGATCGGCCCTTCGCTGAGCCGCGCCGCGCTCGCGTTGAACTGTTGTTCGAACAGGTCGCAGTTGTTCGGTATCGAATCAGAATCAGTTCCGCAGTACGCCGCACGACACGTTGGTTGCGCGAAGCACGCCTCGGAGACGCGACCAAACACGGCATCAAACGACGCGTACCATTGGCCGGTGTAGTCGAGCCCGTAGGCAAGCACGCCGTCAATGGCCGCACGACGCACCCTCGCAGGCGACTGGAGTGCGACGACCTGAGCGAGCAGCGTCCCGTAGGACTCCCCGACCAAATCGATGGCTCCCTCGTACCCCAGCGCACCGGCGATCGCTTCCACGTCGGCCGCCATCTGCCGAGCCGTAAACAATCGGTAGTCGATTCCCGCAACACGGCGGGACCCACAGAGGCCGATCATCCTTTCTACGAGCTCGAGAAACGCCGAATCGTCAATGAACTCCGCGTTCACGTCGATAGAGAGCTCCTGAACGATGCGCTCGAGGTCGCTGTCTGAAATGTCGCACGAAAGCAAGGGTTTCGAATTGCCCACCCCTCGATAGTCATGCGCCACGATGTCCCGGTCGCCGGCGATTTCCTCCCAAAATGAAAGCTGGCCTAAGAACTTGTGCATTGTCGATTCCGGTCCCCCGCCGAGAACAAACAGCGGTGGCTCGGTCGACGTGCCCCTCCCTTTGGCCACCACCACCGCGATTTTCAGCGGTTCGAGCTTATCCGCAGCCTGGTCGGCGAGCCCACCCCGAACGCTGGGATGCCGCTGGGGGACGGTGACATACCGACACGTCAACGTTCGCTGGGTCCTCGTGTTCTTGGCGTCGAACCAACACGGAACAGGGTCTTCGTCGAGCGCCTTGGCCTCGGTCGACACGTCCTCCGGAGCCACAGCCACGCACGCAGATGACAACAAAAACGCCAAGCACACTGGGGACAACGGGTACCGTCGAAACATCACAAACGACGCAAGGAAGCAACGACTGTTCCAGCGGCGGCGCGGCGAAAGCAAAGCCTCCCGTGCGACGTTCCTTCGTGGCAACAGACCGGAATCACGAAAGTCTTCCGTCTTGCTCGGCGCCGACGAGGCCGACGAGACGAACCACTAAGGAAGGATTTTTCCTGGGTTGAATAGGTTCGCGGGGTCGACCGCGCGTTTGATCCGGCGCATCAACTCGATTTCTTCCGGGCTGCGCGTGAAGTGCAGGTGGTCTCGTTTGAGCAAGCCGACGCCGTGTTCGGCGGAGATACTGCCTCGATGGGCCTGCACCGTTTCGTACACAGCGTGGTCGGCTGGATGGTGTTCAGATCCCGCGTGGGCCTTCGAATCTGAGTCGATGAGGTTGACGTGAAGGTTGCCATCGCCGAGGTGGCCGAAGATGTACGGTGCAAGGTTGAGCCGGCGCAGTCGCTGCTCCAGGGCGGCAGCAAACGAAGGCAGTTCGCTGAGCGGCACGGACACGTCGTATTTTCGAGGTTGCCCGCGGGCCGCGAGACATTCTCCGATGCGTTCGCGCAGGGCCCAGATGGCGCGTCGTTTTTCTGGGTCGCCAGCGATGATGCCGTCGAGCCCGGTATGTTCGTTGAGCGCAGGGTGTTCGTTGAGCGCAGGGTGTTCGTCGAGCGCGGTTTCGACCCATTCGAGCAAACCCGGTCGCCACGCATCGTGGGCGCCTTCCACTTCAGCCACCACGTAACCCGGGGCGTCGCGCAAAGGTAGAGATCGCCCTAGCCTTTGGCTCACCAACCGAGCGCAGGCTTGATTCATGTACTCAAACGCGCAGAGCTCAAACGCATCCGAAGCGCGCGCAGCCTGCAAGAGATCGAGCGCCTCGCCCATTCCATTTGTCGCCCACATGATGACCTCTCGGCGTCCTGGCCTGGGGAGCGGGCAGAGCCGCAGGATGGCGCGCGTGATGATGCCCAGGGTTCCTTCGGTGCCGACGTAGAGCTGACGCAGGTCGAGTCCGGTGTTGTCTTTCTCTCGGGCATCGTTGAGCCAGAGCACCTGCCCTTCCGGCGTGACGACTTCGAGCCCGAGCACCCAGTTTCGGGTGCTGCCGTATCGAAGCACGTGAATGCCGCCCGCGTTGGTGGCGATATTGCCGCCGATATGGCTGCTTCCTTTGGCGGCGAAATCGATAGGCCATTGCAAGCCTTGCTCCGCGCATCGCTGGTGTACCGCCTCGGTGATCGCGCCGGCTTGGACTTCCGCGGTGCAGGCCAGCGGATCGATGGAGACGATCGCGTTCATTCGCTCAAGACTCAGCACAAGCTCGCCCGCCGCAGCCACCGCTCCACCGGCGAGTCCCGTGCGTCCGCCGGAGGGAACGATCGGCACTTGGTGATCCGCACACAGACGCACAACCGAGACGACCTCGTCGGTCGTACCCGGTCGCACCACCGCACACGGCCGCGGTTCATGCTGTCGCGTCCAGTCTCGGGCGTAGTCGCGCTGCTCGCCGACGTCGCTCACCCACCCCGTCGCGCCGACCACTGCGTGCACGGCGTTCAGAAACTCCGCGCTCGCCGACATCAGTGTGCGTCCAGCCACGCGATGGGCTCGTCCCAGAGCCGCTCGGCCGGAGGTCGAAAGTATCCAAAATGACCGATCGCCGACATCCCCACTGCGGAAGGAACCACATGCCTTCGCTCCAGGTTGGGATAGGCACGCATCATCGCATTGACCGCCGTCTCGGTGCCCCACTTGTCGTCGGCGAAGCTATAGGCAAGCACCGGCGCCTGAAACGTCTGATAGCGCTCGAGGGGGAGCGATCGGTCGCCGAGAAGGTAATCCGGATGACGACACCATCGGGACCATTCGAGCGCCGCGCCTTTGGGGAGGTCTTCACCACTGCCAAACCGGCTCCAAGGAACGTACCCCATGACGTTGGCCAGAAGCGGCATCGTGACGTGAACGTGAAATGCCACCACGGCTTTTTGTTCGGCGCCTTGCAAACGCCAATGACCGCTCTGAGAAGAAAACGTCACCATCCCGTCGAGGGGAGGCAGATCGTCCAGCAATCCTGCAACCTGTCCGCCAACGCTATGACCCACAAAAAAAAGCTTCTTTGGCCTCAGTTCCGCGGACGCCCAATCAGCGACGCCGGCCATGTCGAGCAACGCCCAATCGCGCATATGGGCGAGAAATCCTCGCAGCTGTTCAGGCCGAGAGCCACCGATCCCGCGGTAGTCATAGGTGACAACATGGTACCCCGCGCGTGCTAGGCGAGCGGCAAAGTGTCGATAAAAACGCTTCGGAACAGCGGTTGCGCTGTTGACCACGACGACTCGGCTGGTCGGGGACGCAGGCTGAAATAGATGGCCCGACAGTCTAAATCCGTCGCGAGCCGGTATCGTGAGGTCGTCGTGGGCGGAGGACATGGCAAATCCTAGAGTGAATCGGCTCGGCGGCGCGCCGAATTTGCTTTTTTGGACACGGCGATCTCGACAAAGTGATCCCGAGGGCGCATGGTACACGGCTCTTTGGGGTTTGTGACCCTTTGGGGTTTGTGACCCTTTCGGGTATGATCAGTTAACTGAGGGGCCGCCCCGAGGCGGCGATGCCTGGGCTGTTGAATGACTGAATTTCGGAAGAAGGCTGATGTCCGTTCGAACGCCCCACCCTTGAGTGAGCACGGATCGGCGGAGCGCAATATTTCCGAAGCGTCGATTCCTCGAGCCTCACGCTCTGAGCCGCCCGATCGCAGTACCGTAGAACACCGGATTGGGCGTGACGCGCCGGGTTCGAGCGCCCCCAGGAATAGCGAGATGGTCGCGGCTCCGGGCGCGTCCTCGGCGCTGGTCGGGGACGGCACGGTGCAACGAATAGGGAAATATTGCACCATCGCCAAGCTGGGGCATGGCGGAATGGCGGACGTCTTTCTCTCCGTCGCGCAAGGCCCGAGCGGGTTCAACAAGCTGGTGGTGCTCAAGGCGCTTCGCACGAACCTCGCCGCAGACCCCGACTTTATTGCAATGTTCTTGGACGAAGCGCGGTTATCGGCGCAGCTAAGCCACCCGAACGTCGTGCAAACCATCGAGGTGGTCACAGAGGGTGCGGCGCCCGTGATCGCAATGGAATATCTCGACGGGGTCTCCCTTTCGCACCTTCGCCGCCGAGCGCAGCGCACCTCGACGTGGTGCACCGATTTCTATCTTCGCGCGCTCATCGACGCGCTGGGAGGCTTGCACCACGCCCACGAGCTCTGCGACTACCGCGGCGAACCGCTGTTTCTGGTGCACCGAGACTTCACCCCCAACAACATCTTCATCACTTTCGACGGCCACGTGAAAGTGCTCGACTTCGGTATCGCGAAGGCGGCAAGTGGGCTGTCTCATACTCGCGAGGGCCTGTTCAAAGGCACCGTCCGATATATGGCGCCAGAAGCCATCAACGGCCGGCCCATCGACCGGCGCGCCGATGTCTACGCCGCCGGAGTCATGCTTTGGGAAGCGATCGCGGGGCGGCGCATGTGGAACGACTTGCCCGATGTGGGCGTCATGCGCCAGGTCTTCGATGGCCAGATTCCTTCGCTCGACGAAGCCGCGCCCCACGCACCCCAAAACCTTCGCAACATCTGCATGCGCGCGCTCGCCGCAGACCCAAACGACCGTTACCCCACGGCGCTCGAAATGCAGCTCGACCTGGAAGCCGCAGCGGCCGAACAACCCACCGCAGCGGGCACACGAGAGCTTTCCGCCCTGATGAACGACCTTTTTTCGGATCGCCGAGCGCAAGTTCGGGCGACCATCGAGCAACAGCTCACGAGGCTGCAACGCGGGGCCTCGGAGCTACAGCGCGGAGCATCCGAATCTGCGCCCCCGCTGGCCATGGCAAACCTTCCCGAGATGTCGAACGTGGGGTCGTGGATGTCCCAGTTCGCAGCGGCCCCACGTGATGCAAGCCGCGTCGGAGCCCGCAAAACGTGGTGGCGGATGGCCGCAGCAGGAGGTTTGTTGGCGATCGCCGGTTTGGTAGGATGGAGCTGGGCGCAGCGCCCAACCCTCTCCGACGAGCTGAAATCGGGGCCCGTCAATGCAACCGCACAGAGCGGGAATGCATCATCCGCGCGCGCCCCCGCCGCACCCCAAAACGTCGCCGGCACGACAGGCGCCGCACAACGCAACTCCGTGAAGCTCAAGATCGACGCCGCACCAGCCCACGCGATCATTTCCGTGGACGGCGAAGCGCTCGGCACAAACCCCGCCGTACTCGAGCATACCCGCGACGGGTCGGTGAAAAAAGTTGCCGTCCGCGCTCGGGGTTTTTTGCCGCGCTTCGCAGAAGTGGTGATGGACAAAGACTCAGAGCTTTCGCTCAGGCTTCGCCCCGCGTCTCGGCGACGCAACGCTCGTCCTGAGCCGCCGGAGAACGAGGCAAACCCGAAAGAAACCGAAGTCACGTCTCCGGGGCCCCGTGCTGGACGCAAGACAACCGAAGGCGCGCCCAGGCGTATTCTCACCAAAAGCCCTTGGGCAGAACCCCAAGCCGCTCCGCCGATCGTCGATACAAGCCCGTGGAAACGCTAGACTTCCCGCGCTACGTTCGCGAAGCTCTGTCGTCGTCGTCCTTTCGATAGCGCCCACGTCTAAAGCCAAGGTGAGACCCGATGGATCTTGACGCTTACAGCCGTTCCCCCGAGCCAACGTTCTTTGCGCCAACGTTCTTTGTCCTGAACAGCGGGCTCGCTGCCGTGCTGGGTCTGATGATGACGATTTCGCTTCCCGCGGTCGGACACGCACAGACGCCAGACGACGAACCGAGCGCGGAAGAGTCAGACGATGAGATTTCGTCGGCGACCCTGCAGCAAGCGGAAGAGCACTTCAAACGCGGCGTCGAGCTTTACGAAGATCGCGATTTTGATCGCGCGCTGTTCGAGTTTCGACTGGCCTACGAAACCGCGCCCCACTTTCGGGTGCTGTACAACATCGGGGTATGTTACCTCGAGTTGCACGACTACGCGGGCGCGATTCGCACGCTTGAACGATTTCTTGGCGAAGGGGGCGCAGAGATCGACCCTACGCAGCAACGCGAAGTGCGATCGGACATCGAAAAAGTGCAAGGCCGCGTGGGTCATTTGCGCGTCAAGACCAACGTCCCCGCCGCAGATGTAACCGTCGACGATGAATCGGTGGGCCAATCGCCGGTGGAAGAAGCGCTGCTCGTCAATATCGGCACCCACGTCGTTCGCGCGTCGCGTCAAGGCTACGTCGCCACGCGACGCGTGGTCGAGGTCATCGGCGGTCAAGAACGGACCGTATATTTGGAGCTCACCCCCCAAGGCGTGTCGACATCCAAAGCGACCCAGCCGTCATCCGAGGAGCTCGCGGCGCGCAACGCGCGACGTGCGAAGCGACGCAAGCGAGGAATCATTGCCGGGAGCGTCACTGCTGCGCTCGCCGCAGGAGCCGTAGCAGCGGGGGTGCTCGCATGGATCGCCAACGAAGACTTGAAAGACGAACGCGCGGCGCGACCTGGCGACGCCGACCAGATCGACGACGCACGAGATCGCACTTTTCGCCGGAGCGTAGCGTTCGATGCGCTGGCCATCGGAGCCGTGGTGATGACCGGTGTGACGCTTACGCTTCGATACGCAGGAGCCCGGAAGGACCGCGACAAGGATGCCGCAACAAGACAAACGCCATCCCTCGCGGTGGATGTGGGCCCCGCAGGGGCTTCCCTGCGCGGGCGGTTCTAGATGCGCGCGTATTCGACAGTGCGCCCGGAGGCGTTGCTTTCGGCAGCACATCGCAGCGGGATAGCATTCGGATCGAAGCTTCGAGCGCTCGGTGCATGCGGCCTGTTCTTGGCCAGTGGGTGCACCCTCATCGCGGACCTCAGCCAGAATCAATGCAGCGTGGATGAAGATTGCGCAAGCGATTCGGGCCCGCCCCTGGCCTGCGTCGACCGCATTTGCGCTCCGATGACGGTGGAGATGATCGATTGCTTTGCCGATACGTCTCCCGTCAGCCGTGAACAGCCGGTAACCTTTCGAGCGGAACTCGTGGACGACACGTCTCGAGCAGTGGTCGAAAACGCCGGGGGACGAGTCTGCGGCGCGCTCGACACCGAATGTGCGGAGCCCACGGTGGCCCCGACCACAAGCAACGACGCCGGCCTGCTCAGCTTTTCTCTACCCCAAGGGTTTGACGGCTACGCAGAAATCACCTCAGACCGGCATGTGCCCACCTTGGCCGCCATCAACCGGCTTACCGAAGACAACAATCGCGTCGAGGTAGCCTTGCTGACGACCGCCGACCTCTTTGAACTAGCGCTTGGAGCAGGGTCCAGCATCGACGCGTCCCGAGGCCATCTATTGTTCCGAACCACGGACTGTGACGGCACGAGGCTCGGCGACATCGTTGTGGTGGTGGAGCCAGCCGAAGACGCCACCTCCGTGTTTTACTTTCGCGATGGGCTGGTTTCTGCCGACGCAACCTCCACCCAAGCCGGTGACGGTCCTCGCCAAGGCACAGGAGGAGTGCTGAATATCCCCGTGGGTACGGCGCGCGTGCGATTTTTCCGCCAAATAGACGGAGAGGTCGCGAGCGAAGAGCTTACCTCGTTCGCGGCCAACATTCGGGCGGGCGCGGTCACTATGGTATTCCTCGGCCCCAGCGATTCGAGCGCCGAGACTTCGCAAACCGAAAACACCGGGAACACGGCGGGGGGAAACGCATCATGAGATTCACCGACACGCTCGCCGCGGCTGCCGGTCTTCTCTGCGCGACGTCGGGGTGCTCGCTGTTTGTGGACCTCAGCACAGAACAATGCGCGCGAGACGAAGATTGCGGAGGCACCGAGGACATGCCCTTCGCGTGCACGGACCAGGTGTGTACCCCCATCGTTCGCGACGAATGGAGCTGTTTCGGCGAAGAAGTGAGCGCTCCCGCGGATGCACCCAACGAGCTGCGGTACACCGCGGGCCTCGTCGACGCGATCGCCAGTCGCCCGCTCAGCGGAGTCTCGGCCAAGGCCTGCAACGCGCTGGATGCGGAATGCGCCGAGCCGGTCGGTGACAGCACCACGAGCAACGCCGACGGAGTCATCAGCGTGCCGCTCACGCGCGGCTTCACGGGGTACATTCAGCTCGAACAGGAGCGACTAACCCCCGCCCTATTGATCGTCGAAGACCTAAACGAAGAAAACAACCGCAACGACGTTCCGATTTCGACGCCCGCCATTTGGGCCGCGCAGGCCGCCGTCTCAGGCGTCGCGCTGAACCCTGACCTCGGCCGCATCTTATTTCGCGCGCTCGACTGCGACGGCGCCCGCGCATCGGGAATCGCCGTCGACGTAGAGCCAAAAAACACCGACACCGCGCGTTTCTACTTTATCGACGGCCAGCCCGACTTCAACGCCTCGGTAACCCAAGGCGGGCCCGCCAGCGTGAGCACGGGCAGCGGCGGCATCATCAACGTTCCCCCGGGGGTCGCCCGCGTGAGCTTCACCCGCGACGATATCGGCGAAGAAATCGAATCGTTTTCGGTCACCGTTCGCCCCGGTTTCGTGACCCTCGTCTACGCCGGGCCGACGTCGAGAGACCCCATCGTGCCGGAAGAGCCGTAAGGGTCACAACGAATCGAGGAGCGGCTTCAACGTGGTTAGGAACTGATCTTCTAAGAACCACCAAACGCGTGACCTGGTTTTGCACTTTGCTGCGTCGTTGGCGCTAGCGTCCTCGATTTCGGCGACCCTCGTTGGAGAGACTCCCAACATCACCTGGTCTCGACCTATCGCCCCAGCCAACATGTTAAATGGCAAGTTTTCTCCGCAAAAGGCGTTCTTGACCTCGTCCAATTCTGATGCCCAACTGTATGCGTAGATCACAAGGGTACGAATGACCGTATTGGGCGCGGTGTCGACGTCCGGAACGAATTGGTACCTGCAGGAGACTCGTTTGCAGACATCGTCGTCCCCGTTGCCGGCGCTTTCTGCGAGCGCCTCCGCTTGCTCTGCCGCACGATCGTTCGGGGTCAACTCTACGTGCACAGACACTATCCTTGTATTCGGATGATAGTAGTACTCGTAGTCAAATTCGAACGCGCTCGTTGTCCGGAGGCGGCTTTCGCCCAGATCTACCCCAGGCGTCTGAACAAACGCCTGGGTGAGGTTGGTCGCCTGTTGCGCCGAAAGGCCGTGGTCTTGAGAGAACCCACCCAGCAGTTGCTGGGCCTGCTGCTGATACTCGCTCGCCCATGAATCTTGGTTGGTGTGATTGGGCAACGCGCTCGTCATCGCATCCGAAAGCTTCACCCATCGCCCCCATAGGTCGTTGAACTGAGACACATTCAAGAAGCTCAGCGCTTGGTGAACACGGTCGATCGCCTGGGCCGACGCTGGGCCGTAGCGGTGATTGACCTCTCGCAGCTGGGCAATGGTTTCAGCATCGGTTCCGGTCGGAAGCTTCGCCACCTTGTTGATGTCACCGATGTAGCGGTCGTATGCGGCCTGGCCGCCGTTCGCAAAGGCGCCTTGGTTCAGAAGAAACGTCGCCATTGAGGTCACGCTCAACGAAGCGTAGCGACCTACCGCGGGCGGCGGCTTGACCGCTTCCGCGACCAAGGATTGCACCCCTCGGAAATACCACTCCCAAATCGGGGTGAGTGCAAAGTTCGCGACCACGCCGACGAGAAACGGAACCCCCAGCGGCGCGGCCACCGTCCACAGAAACGCCGCTCCTTTTTGGGCGAGCGTGAGGGCCAGCGGCACCACCAACGCCTTGGAGAACACGAACTTGTCGCGTCCCTGCTCCTCTTCCGAACTCGACGCCGCGCAACCGCTCAGTACCACACCCACCGAGGCAAGCCCCAGCGAGCTTCCCGAAATCGCCAGTGGTTGAATCAACAGCGAATGCATCGACAGCGCGAGCGCTGCGGCGCGAACCGACAAATACTGCTTCTTCGGCATCTTGCCGCATCGTCATGGACCACGACCACGTGCTCGGCAACCAAAGATTTCGTGATCGAGAACGACGATCGCAGCGGAGCAACGTTGAATCCACCGAACGTTTCCAAAAAACAGGGTAACAATTTCTGAGCCCGTGCATCTAAGGGAATGAAAGGACGACACGATGAATACTCCCTTGACGCTCTACCATCTTCCTTCATGCCCGTTTTGCCATCGAGTTCGCTGCGCCGCGCTGAAGTTGGGTATCGATTTCGAGCTGATGAATAACGCCGCCTGACGACAAGCAAGGAGGATTCCATGACCACCAACGAACAAGTACGCTCGGTCGACGTTGCGATTCTTGGCGCGGGCACCGCCGGGCTCGGCGCTCGCCGCGCAGCAAAAGCGGCCGGCGCATCGGTCGTGATGATCGATCCGGGCCCCTTCGGCACAACGTGCGCGCGAGTCGGCTGCATGCCCAGCAAACTGCTGATTGCGGCCGCCGATGCGGCCCACCATGCGCGCCACGCCCGGCAGTTTGGCGTCCATACCGAATCGGTCCGCGTCGACGGGAAAGCAGCGCTCGCCCGCGTGCAAAAAGAACGAGACCGGTTCGTTGGCTTCGTGCTCGACCTGATCGATGAAGTCAGACAGGAAAACGAATTGATCGAAGGGCGAGGCAAGCTCGTCGCGCCGAACCGCATCGCGATCGAAGGCAAAGGGGAAGTCGAGTTCCACCAACTGGTGGTGGCCACCGGGAGCTCGCCTTTTGTGCCACCTCCTTTCCGCCCGCTCCTGTCGGCAGCTGACGTTCTGCTCACCAACGAAGACGTTTTTGAGCTTGAGGACCTGCCAGAAAGTCTATTGGTGGTCGGCCTCGGCGTGATCGGACTCGAGCTCGGGCAGGCGTTTCATCGACTTGGGGTACGCACCGCGTTGCTTGGAGTAGGCGGCGCAGTAGGGCCGATTCGCGATCCGGACGTCAAGGCCGAGGCGCTCCGGGTGCTCGGTGCCGAGCTCGACCTCCATCCCCAGTACGAACTGAAGAGCGTAGAACGTTCTGCGAAGGGAGTGCGCATTCGATTTGTGGATTCCCGCGGCGAGGAACGCGACGAAGAGTTTTCTCGGGTGTTGATGGCCGCGGGGCGTCGATCAAACCTTCACCAGCTGGGCCTAGAGCACGCTGGCGTTCGTGCGGACGATGCGGGCCGTTTCCTCATCGACCCCGACACGCTGCAGCTCGGAAGCGCGCCGATCTTTGTTGCTGGTGACGTGAACGGTCTTCACCCATTGCTGCACGAAGCATCAGACGATGGACGCATCGCGGGCGCAAACGCTGCGCGCTTTCCGGACGTTCGCGCGGCGCGGCGACGTACTCCCCTGGCGATTGCCTTTACCGACCCACAGATCGCTATCGTCGGCAGCGGCTACGATGGTCTATCGGCCTGTGAAGCCATGGCCGGAGAGGTTGATTTTGGCGATCAGGGACGCGCTCGCGTGCATGGCATCAACGCAGGCAAAGTCCGCCTCTACGCCGAGCGCCACCGAGGCACCCTGGTGGGGGCGGAGCTGTTTGGTCCACGCGCCGAGCATCTGGCCCATCTTCTTGCATGGGCCGTGCAAGCCCAGCTGACCGTCGATGACGCGCTCGCCATGCCCTTCTACCATCCCGTGGTGGAGGAGGGGGTTCGCACCGCACTCCGCGATCTCAACGCCAACCTGCGCCACGGGGCGCCGATCAAGTGCCCGGTTTCAGAGGTCGGTGTCGGTGGATAAGCGAAAATAGCGATGAACAAGCGAACTTAGACAAAAGTTTCGCGCAACTCCGTTCGCCCCCAACCGATAAGCACTCCGTAGGTAGTCAAAACCAGACACATCGTGTTTTTGGGTTTGATGAGTTTTTGGGGTCTGACTGGATTGTCCGACTGGCCACAGCGGAGGGCGAAGTTGACCCTAAAGGGTGAATGTCTTGGTGAAGACAATTCGTGCACATGCAGGATTGAGCTACCCTTGGGGAGGGGGACGTATGAATGAAGCGGCGAATCGGCTCGGCGCGTACCAAGTCGTACGGCGATTCGGGGCCGGAGGCATGGCCGAAACGTTTCTCGCGCTGCGCCATGGTCCGGCGGGTTTTGAGCAGCGCGTGTTTATCAAACGCATCCTGCCCGCGTTCAGCAGCGATCCCGAGTTTGTCGAACTTTTCCTGTCGGAAGCGCGCATCGCGGCTTCGCTTCGACATTCTCGTATCGTGGGCGTGATCGATTTTGGCGTGTGGGATGACTCGTACTTCATCGCCTTGGAACTCGTCGATGGATGCGACCTTCGGGACGTGTTGCGTCGCTCCCCGGGATGCCAGCTCATGCCCGAACAAATCGCGCTCATCGCGAGCGATGTCGCCGAGGCCCTCGACTACGCGCACCGTCGCAAGGAGCGCATCGTGCATCGCGATGTATCCCCGTCCAATGTGCTGGTGAGTTACGAAGGAGAGATTCGTCTTTCCGACTTCGGCATTGCGACCGCGCTCAGCAGCACTCATCACCCGGTGGTCGGCCAAGAGCAAGACGCGGTGAAAGGGAAAATCCCGTACATGTCGCCCGAGCAGGCTCGAGGCCACGGCGTCGATGAGCGTTCCGATCTTTTTTCTTTGGGTGTTGTTTTGTACGAGGCGCTCGCAGGCCGACGCCCGTTCGAAGCAGGTTCACAAGTCGACGTCCTGACGAAAATATTCCAAGGCGTCTTCCCGCCACTCAAGAGTCTACGTCCTGACGCTCCGGATGAACTGGTAGGTATTTGTGAACGACTGCTTCAATCGAACCCCGAGCATCGATTTCAGAGCGCGCACGATCTACTCCGCGCACTCGATCCGCTCGTTCCTGGACCAACCAGCCGACGGGCGCTCGGTACCCTCGCGCTCAAAGCGCAACCGCGAGAGCGCATGTCCTACACTCATCTCAAGTCGGGTCGCGTGGCCGCTGGCGCGAGAACGGGGGCACGAGAAAGCGTGCGGGGGGGGCTCCATCCTCACATCGTGAGCAAAATGGACATGGAGCCGCCGATCGCGACGGTGCTCGAGCCGCGCTCAGAAGCCTCTCCAGCGCCAGCCCGGCGTCGAACGCGACCCACGAGCATGGTGGTGCCTCGCCCGACGCAGCGCGTCGACTCGAGCCCTGTTGCGAGACCCGAAGATGTCACGCGAGCGCGCCATTCTGTGCTGGATCTCCCATCTCCCGTTTCCCAGGAGAGCTCGGCCGTTTCCGACTCGATTGGGCCAGCTCCTAGGGAATCGCAACCCTCGTCTCCGCTGCCCTCGTCTCCGCTGCCCTCGTCTCCGCTGCCCTCGTCCCCGCTGCCCTCAGCGTCGTCGTCACGACCGTCGACGATGCTCCCGCCTTCACCCAACCCGCCCTCTTCTACGCTCTCGCCGTATCCAGCACCCTCGCCGTTTCGACCCTCGAGCGCGCTGCTCAATGAGCACGGATGGTTGGTTCCCGCGCAACGGCGCTGGCTTCCGTTGCTCGCCGCCGTCGCTGCGGTCGCCGTCGCGTTGGTGGGATGGTGGTGGTTTTCCACTCCTTCGACTGCGTCGCCCGAACCTACACGACGCGCCCGGGTCCCGCACAAACAAGGGAGTACGGTCAAGCAAAGCAACCCTGTCGCATCAAGAAAAGGACGGACGACACAATCGGTCGCTGCGCTGACGCCGGCTGATGACCATCCTCCCGAGAACGATGAGTCGGCTGAAGAGCTTCGCCAGGCGGATCAGACGTTCGCGAACCAGCAGACCCAACCTGGGCACGTGTCGACGCCGCAAGTCGCGACCAAAGAACTCGGCCGTCGCGACCTGGTGGCAGGAAAGAGCGCGCTCCTTGTGGTTGAGGTGACTCCGAATGCGCAAGTATGGGTGGATGGGCGGCGCCTCAAACACTCTTCGCCGCTCCGTATTCGTGTGACCCCTGGGACACACACCGTGGGGGCAGGTCTCCGCTTCATCGAAACGACCCGCCATGTGAAACTGCGGGCTGGTGAAACCAAGAACATCGATATCGATCTGGATATTGGTCGCGTGGAAACCGATCGGCTGAAAACGCCGTATCCCGTTTCGAAATCCGGTTCGTCGGCTGCCCGTTCGTCGTCTAATCGTGGCGGGGAGTGAGCTTCAATCCCAGTACGTGAGCGGCAGCCGAGCTTGCCACCATGTTCGAACGGCGGCGGCGCAAACGCCGTCTGGGTAGCGACTGGTACACCAAGCAGGTTTGCGGTCTCTTGCCGCGCGGTTGAGGATCATCTGCGCTTCGCAGGCGTGTGCAATCTCGATTTCGGCGCGGAGTTTGGTGATCGAGTATTTTGCAAAACGATAGCCGTCGCAGGCCTTGAGCAAGCTGTTGAGAAACCTGCGATCAAGAATGTGATTTTGGCGCACGGTGTGACATCGAGCCGGATAATCTTGGTACGGGTGCTGGTGGCGGAGCCAGGCCTTGATGTGCCCCGCACAAATCGGCGGCACCGTGTTCTGCCCGTGGCAATCGGTGAGGGGTTTGTCGTTTTGGCCCAGTTGATTGATCGCTTCGATTTCGTCGGACGCGTATTCTAGGTAGTCGGTGTACGTATGGATTCTGAACTTTTTTGTTGTGCTCTTCTTGGGTTGTGCCCAATCGGCAACGATATTGGCATTCAGATCGATCAACGGAAATACGACGTTCCGTAGCGCTCGAAAATTGCATCGGGTGTCTCTCTTAACCGCCTCCACGTAACATTCAATCGTCGCCTGCTCGAGCGCTTCGTTCAAGTCACCCGATACGTCTTGCTGTTGGAGCCTGACTTGGGCTTGAGCCGCGCAGAATTCTGCTTCCTCTTTGAGCGTTTTTTGGCTGTCGAGAAAGCCAGAAGCGACTTGAGCGCTCTTTGCGACTTCTTCGCTTGCTGAGCTGGAGTCGCCTGGGAAATCTGGAGCCTCGGCGGTGCATCCGGCGGCCGCGTACACCATCAACAGCGATGGCAGGCGCGAACGCATGGGAGAACGCGACGATAGTCTGCAGATACGACGCACTTGCACTCACTTCAGCTTGGGTCGGTTTGATGCACGGCAGAGCCGTCAAAGAACGGGATTTGTCCGTGGACCGCGATATACGAACAACTGGGCTAGCCAGCAAGCCGAGGTGCGCGATCACCCAATCTTTGGTTGCCGAGCACATGGTCTTGATGCAATACGAGGCAGCGACATGCCGAAGAAGCAGTACCTATCGGTTCGCGCCGCGGCCCTCGCACTGTTGATTCATGGCTCGGCGATTCATCCCTTGGCTTACGTGGGGTCGTGGGGGACTGCCGTGTTGGCGAGCTCATCAGTACTTGCCCTCGGAGGCTGTGCGGCTTCGAGTTCGGACGAGGAACAAGGAAGCGACAAGTTTGTCGTGACCCCTGCGTCGACGGTGCCGCTGGCACTAGCCCTCGCCCAAAAAGGAGCGGCGTTTCTGTGGACGGTGGCCGCGCCGCTGGGGATTCCGTTTCTTGTCGGCGTGGTCGCGAACTTTGCACTCACCCCGATTTGGGAGTGG
>JANQQS010000113.1 GCA_028284955.1 Myxococcota bacterium
CGCCGACGCCGACGCGGAATCAGATGCCGAACCAGATAATGCGTCCGCGTCCGCTTCTGCACCGGAATCGGGATCGGGATCGGCGTCTGATTCTGAATCAGCGTCGGCGTCTGCGTCGGTACCCGAGTCCGTGTCAGATTCAGCGGGTCCGGCTCGGCTTCGGTGCTCGATTCGGCCATCAACCCGATTGATCGCTGAGCACTGGTCATTGCTGCGATGCGTGGTAGCCGTTCGACCTCTGTGCGAAATTTGCGTCCCACAATTCATAGCTCTTTCCACTAGAGGGTCATGTGGCGATGTTTGGTAGGTCTAATGGTCTTTGCATCAGCGTGCGTTGCCGAATCGGGCGTGGTTGATCCTGCGATTCCCAAAGTCGTTCGTGGGGCTGCCACGACGATCGAGGGTGCGCCGTTTTTCGCGAGTCTATATTTCGCGAATGAACCAGGCTCGCCGAGCGGGCATCAGAGCGCGACTTTTGCGACCGATCTTCCAGATTGTGGTGGCGCGATCTATTCCCATGGCGCCATTGTGACGGCGGCTCACTGTGTGGAAGATGTTGCGAACCTTGTTCGTGCATCGGCCGCGTGGGGCGCCGAGGCGGAATCGTCGCGTACGGACCAGCGGCGAGTGACGACGGAGCAAGACTTGATGCGGGTTGTCGTGGGCTCGGACCGCTCGAGCCGTTCGAATCTTCCTGATTCGGCTCAAGAGCCGACCATTGCTCCAGACGGGATTCTTGTGCACCCCTGTTGGGGCAGCGAACCCACGAAGTTTGGTCGGGCGGCGTTCGATATCGCGGTCATCCGGCTGAGCTCGTCGCTTCGATGGACTCCAGAGGTCCAACCCATTGCGCTGGTCGCGCAATCGGAGCAGGCGCTGGTGTTTCCTGGGAGAACCGCGGACATTGTGGGGTTCGGGGACACCGCGCCGGACGGCAGCGTGGACGAAGAACTCCCCGAAGTGCCTTCGAAGCTTCAACGAGCGACGGTGCGAATGCAAAGCGCGGTGACTGTCGACACCGCCGTTCGCGAGGAAAGCGCGATCGTCGCAGTCGGCGATCGCGGCGAAGATGCCTGCGTTGGCGATAGCGGCGGTCCGTTGTTTTCAGGCAATGGCTCGGATGCAACGCTGCTCGGCCTCGTTTCGGACAGCCCGGTAGCGTCTACGATCGACTGCGGCGGTCCAGGGTTGTACGCGTCGGTGTTGTTGGGCGCAGAGTGGATACAGCGAGCTGCGGTGGCGAAGCCGGGCGCGGCGGCAGAGACTTGCTGGGAGGCGACCCGCGGCGGGCGGCATCGCTGAACGTTCCGGGCTAGGATGGGCGCGTGACCGTAGAACTGCACGCCAATGTAGACCACGTTGCCACGCTGCGGCAGGCGCGGGGAACGCCCTATCCAGACCCGGTGCACGCCGCGACGCTTTGTGAGTTGGCCGGCGCGGATGGGATCACCGTCCACCTGCGAGAAGACCGGAGGCATATTCAGCGTCGCGATGTCGAGACGCTGCGTCACACGGTGCAAGGGCGTCTCAATCTCGAGATGGCGGCGACCTCAGAAATGGTCGACATTGCGCTGGCCATTCGGCCCGACCTGGTGACGCTGGTGCCCGAGCGGCGCGAAGAGCAAACCACTGAAGGAGGCCTTGACGTAGTGGGCCAGCAATCGCTGGTGCGTGATGCGGTTCATCGTCTAGTGCGCGGCGGATTGCCAGTGAGCTTGTTCATCGACCCCAGCGCGGACCAGGTGCGCGCGTCGGCCGATGTGGGCGCGTCGGCCGTAGAGCTCCACACCGGGGACTACGCGAACGCGTTCCTCGCTGGTGGACTCGAAGGAGAAGCCCAGGCTGAGCTGCGCCGGATTGCTGACGCATCCCACATTGCTGCGGACATTGGCGCTCTCAAACAGGTTGCCGCGGGGCACGGCCTCACCCGGCGGAGCGTGGGCCCGCTGATCCAGGTGGCGCCATCGATCGAGGAGCTCAACATTGGTCATGCGCTGGTGGCTGACGCGGCGCTGGTAGGCATGGAACGTGCGGTGCGAGAGTTCATCGCAGCTTTGGATCGCGCGGCCTCGAGACAATCGTGAATCCTCTGCTGGACCGGGACGAAGCTCGAGCGGTCGACGTCGCGGCAGTACGTCAGTTTTCGTTGAGCAGCGCGGTGCTGATGGAAAACGCAGGGCGCGGCGCGACGGAACGAATCGCTCAGCGCTATCGCGACCGGCTCGCTCGAGTGGTGCTGGTCGGTGGGGTGGGCCAAAACGGAGGCGACGCATGGGTGGTCGCGCGGCATTTGCACCTGCTTGGAGTGTCGCCGCGCGCGTTTTTGGTGGGGGACGAAGCCAAAGTGCGAGGCGACGCGGCGACAAACTGGCATGCGCTCCGAGCCATGGACCCGGATGCTGGCGTAGTGTGTTCGGCCGGCCCAAACGACTCTCTTGGCGACGCGCTTTCCGAGGCGACGCTGATTGTGGATGGGCTGTTTGGCACAGGTCTCGATCGCCCGATCACCGGGGGGTACGCGGAAGTCGTCCACGCTCTCAACGCGAGCCCTGCACCTTGTGTGGCGCTCGATCTTCCGAGCGGAGTGAACGCGGATACGGGCCAGGAGCTCGGCGTCGCGGTGTACGCGGATGCGACGGTCACGTTTGCGGGCATCAAACGTGGGCTCGTGCAGTTTCCCGGAGCCGCGCGAGCGGGCGAGACGACGGTCGCGTCGATCGGCGTTCCGGTGCTTGCATCGGACGCGTGTTTGCTCGAGCCATCGGATCTGGCGCGCTGGATTTCGCCGCGACCGGCCGATGCGCACAAGGGTCGGGCGGGGCACATCGCGATCGTCGCCGGGTCGCCGGGTCGTACCGGAGCGGCGTGGCTTGCGGGGCGAGGGGCGATGCGCGCAGGAGCTGGGCTCGTGACGCTTGTGACGGGATCAGAAGCGCAGCGTGCCCTTGATCAGAAAGTCATCGAGATGATGACCATGGCCGTCGATTCGCCAGAACGCGCGTTTGACGCAGTGGCTGACAAACGCGCTGTGGTAGTGGGGCCGGGCATTGGTCTCGATGCGTCCGGCCGCGAGCTTTCGCTCGCGCTGAGCAAAGATTGCCCGGTTCCCGCGGTGCTCGATGCAGATGCGTTGACCGCGATCGCTGACGAAGGCGTCGAACAGCTTGCCTCGGCAGTTGCGCCGCGGGTGCTTACTCCGCATCCGGGAGAAGCGGCGCGGTTGCTCGGATGCAGCACGAGCGACGTGCAGGCCGACCGGCATCGCGCAGCTCGGGAGCTTAGCGAGCGCGCGAATCAGGTGGTGGTGCTCAAAGGAGCCGGCACGGTCATCGCTGCGCCGTCCCCCGTGCGTTTGCCGGGTGCACCTTGGGCCTGTCGCGGTTGGGTGTGTGGCTCGGCCAACCCTGCGCTCGCCGCAGCAGGCACGGGGGACGTGCTCGCGGGGATCATGGGCGCGCTACTTGGACCCCTCGATACGGCGGAGGCGGCTTGCTGCGCTGTCATGTTGCACACGCTGGCGGGTGCGCGAGCGAGCCAGGACCACGCGTCAGCCGATCGCGGCATTTTTGCATCGGAGGTGGCAGACGCGATTCCCCAGGTCATTGCGCGCGTTTGCAGCACGAGGCCGTAGTGCTTGACCCAAACGGTACTTGACTTAAACGATGCGTAAATTCGGGTGATTCGTGTAAGTTCTTGAGAACGCTTGACGTTGTGCCAATTAGTTTCCATGATCCCGGAGTGGTCTGGCGAGCGACGACGCGCTCAAGAGTGCCGAGTGCGGCTCGTCGAGAGAAACCGAGAGAATCGGGGAGAAACCGAGTGCGGCGGCCGAGGAGGCGAACATGAGCAAGTCATATGCGGACATGCTGCAAGACGTTCGGGGCGAAATTCGCCAAGTGAAACTTGAAGATCTTCATGAGCGCATCAAAGCCGGGGAGAAGCTCACGCTGGTGGATGTGCGCGAGAAGGATGAGTGGCGACAAGGTCATATTCCTGGCGCGATTCATCTGCCCAGAGGCTTTATCGAAATGCAGGCCGCCTCGAAACTGCCCGACCGCGACGCGCCGATCGTAACCTACTGCGCGGGCGGCATTCGCTCCGCCTTTGCCACCAAGACGTTGCAAGAGCTTGGTTACACGCGCGTCGAATCCGCCAATCCGGGCTACGGGCAATGGAAGGACAAAGGGTTTCCGACGACCGTTCCCTTTCAGTTCACCGACGCGCAGCTCGACCGCTATTCGCGACACTTGCTGCTCCCCGAAGTCGGTGAGAAAGGGCAGGCCAAGCTTCTGCAAGGTCGAGTGCTCCTGCTCGGCGCGGGCGGCTTGGGTTCGCCTGCCGCGCTCTATCTCGCCGCCGCCGGAGTCGGCACCCTCGGCGTCGTCGACGGGGACAAAGTCGACGCCTCGAACCTTCAACGGCAAGTGCTTCATGGGCTCGATCGGGTGGGCGTGTCCAAAGTCGAAAGCGGAGCCCAGACGATTCGCAACCTCAACCCCGACGTGAACGTTGTCGCATTCGAAGAGCGGCTCGACAGCAGCAATATCGACCGCATCTTCGACCAAGATTGGGATGTCATCGTCGACGGTCTCGACAACTTCCCGACCCGCTACCTCGTCAACGACGCCAGCGTCTGGAAAAACATTCCCGTGGTGCACGGATCGATCTTCCGCTTCGACGGCCAAGTCACCACCTTTTGGCCGAAGAAAGGCCCTTGCTACCGCTGCTTGTACCCCGAACCTCCACCCGCTCATCTTGCTCCCTCCTGCGCGGAAGCAGGCGTGCTCGGCGTGCTGCCTGGCGTGATCGGCACCATTCAAGCCACCGAAGCCATCAAAATCATCCTCGGCGAAGGCGAACCCTTGGTCGGCCGCCTGCTTCAGTACGACTCGCTCCAGATGAAGTTCCGAACCTTCAAACTCCGGCGCGACGTCGATTGCACCGTGTGCGGCGAAACCCCTTCGATCACCAAGTACATCGACTACGAAGGCTTCTGCGCCGGCCAACCGGCGGCGGCCGAATAGTCGCTGGACATTCGGCGCACGAGGCAGACAAATACTCCAGGGTCGGGGTCGGGATACAGTCGAACGCTGGGCTCGATGTCGACATCGAGCTTTTTTGGGGGTGTCACTGCGGCACGATATTTGCTCCATGCGGCATCCAATGATGTCCTGGTTCCATCGTCTCGCACGTTTCCAGTTGGTTTCCTTCGGATTGATTTTCGCTCTGTTGGCTTCGAGCTGTGTCGCGGAGGTGCCGCGATCGGATACACGCTCCGAGGACGTCGAAAAGTGCGGGCCCTGTGCGTACCCAATCGGCGTGTTCTTGGTGTGGTTAATTAAAGCGATTGTCCTCGGAATCGGCGGGGCGATTGGGCTAGTTCTCGTCGTCGACGCTGCGGGGAATCTGGTGGTGACGTGGCGAGGCGGCAGCAGAAGGGTTCCCAAAGAAGAGTATGAGCGCGCTTCGAAACAGCTTTCCGACCAGGATCGTGCCGTCTTGAGTGAAGCGCTCCAGTCTCCATCGGATCTCGCGGCTCGTGCCAACGACGACTCGGCGCTCACGTGGATCCTGGCAGAAACGGCCAGAAAGGTGGAGCCGTTCAGTGAGTGCCACGGCTTTCAAACCACGATCAACGACAACTCGAGGAACACGAGCGTCGGTATCGACATCGTCGCGCCCACACATTCCGTTGCACAACACATTTGCTTGAATATTGCGCAATCGCTCGGTTTCAGCGGTGGCGGCTGTAACTCGATCTCTACGTCGCGAGATCTTGACAAAGAGTGTTGCAAGCATAAGGGCAAGAGCCTTGCCGTCATGCTCGTTGCCATCGTTGACTCAGTGACGAGTTCGTTTCCGATATTTCCGAGATGGTTCAAAGATTTTCCACCCGAGAGTTGCATGGGTGTAGGCGCCGCGATGTAGTCGTCGCCGTCCAGCCATCCGGATAAACTATCCCGCAAGAACCGGATCGCGCACTGGATGCTGAGCGCTACCCTTGTGTTATGGCGAGTGATTATCGACGCGTTGCACTGGCGATCGAGTATCTAACGGAGCGGCGGCGGGACCCTCCTTCGCTGGCGGAAGTCGCGGCGGAGGTTGGGCTGAGTACGTTTCATTTTCAGCGGCTTTTTCGCCGGATGACGGGAGTGAGCCCGAAGCGATTTTGCCAGGCGCTATCGGGGGAAGTTCTGGCGGCGCGGTTACACGCGGGCGAATCAGCGCTGAGCGCAGCGCTCGGAGCAGGGCTTACAAGCGCGTCGCGAGGGCATGAGCTGATGGTGGCGCTGCGTGCGATGACCCCGGGAGAGTATCGCGAAGCAGGCGCGGGAGAGTATCGCGAAGCAGGCGCAGCGCTGACGCTTCGCTATGGAGCGCACGTGACTCCCTGGGGGGCGTGTTGGGTGGCGCAGACGGCACGAGGGATCTGCGAGTTGCAGTTCGTTGACGAAGCCAGTGCCGATGAAGGTGGAGCCGATAAAGCCGACGTCGAGAGAGGTAGTGTCGACGCAGCCATTGTTGGCGGAGCCGATTCGGAAGGGGTGCGGGAAGACGATGTGTTGGAGAAGTGTGCGGAGCGTCAGGCGCGCGCATACCTTGCACAACGATGGCCGAATGCGTCGCTCGTCCATGCCCCGGAAGACACCGCAAAGGTTGCCGAGGCGCTCTTCGATGCGTCGCGTCGCACCGGTCCGCTCAGCCTTCATGTTCGCGGCACGAATTTTCAACTGCGGGTATGGAACGCGCTGCTTTCGATTCCGGAAGGGGCAGCAACGTCGTATGGAAGCGTGGCGCGGCTGATCGGTTCGCCGTCCGCGGCTCGGGCGGTGGGGAGCGCCATCGCGAAAAACCCGGTGGCTCTGCTCATCCCCTGTCACCGCGTCCTCCGGGCATGCGGCGCTGTAGGCGAATATCGCTGGGGAGGCGCCCGGAAACGGAGTCTGCTCGCGTGGGAGTTTGCCCAGCTTGACGCGTATCCGCGTTTGCGGAAGCGCGGTTTAGAAACCGGCTGAGCGTTGACTAGACTACTCTAGTTGATGTTGACCTTACTCCCCTTGATCACCACATTCGACGATCCCTTGATCTGAATCTTGCTGCCGTTGACGGTTGTTTTCTTCACGTCGAACGCGATGTCGCCGTTGTCTTTCAGCACCATAGATCCGCTTTTCGTCTTTAGCGTGAACTGCTTCATGCGGAGCACCACTGTGCCGTCTTTCTTCATGGTCAGCGAAGAGTCTCCCGTCTTTAGGGTGATGGAGTCTCCCGCGTCGAGCACCGAACTCTTGCCGACTTGGCATTGGTGGCTTGTGCCTACGTCCTCGCTCAGCGAGGTGCCGACGTTGACGGTCTTGGCGCCTACTTCTTGCGCTTTGAGCCCCACCACCGTTTCGTTCATCACCGAGTTTACCGTCACTTGATAGGCGCCCACGGTCAGCGCTTTGGCGAGCTGAACTGATTCCGAGCTCGCCATGTCGGTATTGACGGACGAGTTTCCGCTCACGCTTCGGCTGTAGTTGCCTCCCACGGAGAGCGAGTTGTTTTGCGTGATTTGGGCGCTGCGACTGGCCATCACGGAAATGTTTTCCGCTTGGTGTACGGTCTTGGTGCGCGCGCCTTGCACGGTGAGCGATTGGTCGGTTTCGATGGTTTCGGTTTGGCTACCGGTGACAGCGTTCGTTTGGTCCGCGCCGACGGTGGTGGAGTGGTTGTTCTCGACCGCCTCGTTGTAGTCTTTTTGTGCGTGCACGTAGATTTCTTCGGAGCCGCTTGCGTCTTCGATACGTAGTTCGTTGGCGCCGCCGCCACCCACCGAGCTTCGCGTTTTGAGCACGCTCTTGGTTTTTTCGTCGGGGAGCGGGTAGGGCGGCTGGTTGTCGCCGTTGTATACGCAACCAGTGACCACCGGTCGGTCAGGGTTTCCGCCTAGAAACGAGACGATGACTTCCATGCCGATGCGAGGAATAAGAAACGATCCGAACCCTGCCCCAGCCCATCCTTGGGTGACCCGAACATAGCAGCTGCTGTGGTCGTCGTGGCCTCCCAACCGGTCCCAATGAAACTGCACCTTGATTCGCCCGTGCTCGTCGGTATGCACTTCTTCGCCTTGCGGACCCACCACGGTGGCCGATTCAGGGCCCGGAATGACCGGTTTCGGCGTGCTTCGCGCGGGGCGAAAAGGAATCGCGGTCGGTACGCAGTGGAGGGTGTTGTTCCAAGATCCGTTGCCGCCCGCTGTCGCCGCCCCGTGGCTGGTCGCACTGACAATGAGATATGGTCCCTCCAGCGCGCTGTCGGGATAGTCGCCCACCGAAATCGTTCGCCCAACTTCGGCCGACACCACCGTGCTCTCGAGCGTCCATGATTGCTGCGCGAGGCCAAGGAGTTCGCCACGCGTGGTCGCCTGTGCGGTGGCGGTATGGGCGCCGTACCGAGTGCCCTGGTAATCGTGAAAGGAAACCGCGTCGGTGTGGTCGTACACTTCGAGCGCAGGAAGGCCGTCGCTTTCGCCCGCTGGAGCGTCGGCCACCTCGGTTTCCGCAGACACTTCGGATTCGGGGTCGGTCCAGTCGTAGTCGGCCACGACGACGCGGTTCGATCCGACCTGCTGGTCGTGCACGATATCGCTGATCGCTTCGCCATCGGGCGCTCGCCCTGGGTCTTTGGCGTAGGGAGCGATGCCTGGCTGGTCGGCGTTTGGCCGCGCTTCCGAAAGCCCGCTCGTCGAGTCCACCAGCACCAGTGTTTCGACCTCGGCTTCATAGTCGACATAGAAAAAGATGCCTTCTCGCTCGAGAAGTCGGGCCAAGAAATTGAAATAAGACTCCTGATATTGAACGACATACTCGTGGGTCGGGTAGGTGCCGGTAAGGTTGTCGTCGCTTACTGTGCACCGATCGCCGCCCAACTTCTCTTGCACCACCTCTTTGATGATCTCGACCGCGGTCATGTTTTGGTACACGCGGGAGTCGAGCGTGCAGGTCAGCAGCCAGGCTGCAGGCACGACTTGCAGCTGCACGTCGAGGCCATCGCGGGCTTCGTGGATGCTGGCGTGACGAACGATGCCGCGGAACGCGCGCACATGGTTTTCTCGTTCGATCCCCAGTCGACACGGTTTGCCGAGAAGATCGGCGACACGGAGGGAGTCGTCGTCGCAAAAGGCGTGAATCGTGCCGGTCGGCAACTGATTGAGCCCTTCGTCGAGCGAGACCTGTCCGACGCCCAAATCGGCTTCCAATCCTTCCACTTCAAGGTCAAAGACAACTCCCTTGGGCAGTCCTATGAGTTCTTCGGCGGCGGCTTTCACTTGGTTCAGATTGGTCATGGTTTCTGAACCCCTTATCGACCTGCTGTGCGCCAAGTTGCCGAAAAAGTGTAGGTGCCCAAAAAAAGTTTGAAGCTTCTGAGCAGGTGAAGCGACTGGAAAATCAGTGGCGTCGGTAGATCACGGTGAAGTTGTTCGCAGGCATAGAAACTTGTTCATCTAAGCGAAACGCGCAGGATTCCGCTACCTCGGTTACGGCTCCCAAATCACGGACTCCCCACGCTTCGTCGCGGCCCCTCAGGAACTGATCAAACTCTTCGTTGCTGGACGCAGTGTGGCGCCCGTCGATCTTGAATGGACCGTACAGAATCAGCGGCGCACTGCGCGGGAGAATCCGCTGCGCACCTCGAAATAGCCCTTCGCACGCGGCCCACGGCGCGATATGGATCATGTTGATGCACACCACCGCATCGGCGTTCGAGATGGGCCATGTGTTCGACGTGGCGTCGAGCAAGAGCGGCTCGATCAGCGTGTCGCTCGAAGAACGTACGTCGCTCGAAGTTTGCTCGTCGCTCCAGGCTCGAATGCTGCGCAGTGCGGCTCGGTCCACATCGGACGGCTGCCATCGGATATAGGGAAGCGCTTTGGAGAAATAGGCAGCGTGCTGACCGCTGCCGCTCGCGATCTCCAGCACCGTGCCTCGCTCGGGCAGCACTCGCCGGAGCGCATCGAGGATAGCGTCTCGATTTCGTAGCGTGGCTGGCGCGTGCCGCCGTTCCGAAGGGTCAGGCATGGGGCATGGTGACCCAACGCAGCGGCGGTGTTCAAGAAGTGTGGGCTTCCGGGCGCGTCTCCGCACAGCATATACGCGGACGCTGAGGGTTGCCTCGGCGTGCGGGTGAGGCACACTGCGCGTCATGGACCTCCGCGCGCGCATCATGAACGATCTCAAAGAAGCCCTCCGCGCCAAAAACGAGCTCGTGCGCGATACGCTTCGCATGGTGAAAAGCGATATCACCGTGCGCGAGGTAGAAAAAGGCGCCGATTTGTCGGACGACGAAGTTCAGCAGGTGCTCAACAAGGCCCTCAAGGCCCGAAGCGATGCGGCACGCCAGTACGACGATGGAGAGCGCCCCGAGCTCGCCGAGAAGGAACGCGCGGAAGCCAAGGTGATCGCCGACTACTTGCCTAAGAAGCTGAACGAAGAAGAAACCGCGGCGGCGGTTGCGGCCATCGTCAGCGAGCTCGGTTTGGAGGGCAAAAAAGACATGGGCCGGCTCATGAACGAGCTGAAGTCTCGATATCCGGGGACCGTTGACGGTCGCTTGGCCTCTCAGATCGCGAGTAAAGCTTTATAAAGCAGGCTAAGAATTCGCGCCTCCCGCGTGCACCTAGCGATGCTATAGCTCGGGTCATGCGCGCGCTCCTTCCGGCTACGCTGACCGGTTCAGCACTCGTTCTAGTTAGCGGCATTCTAGGTGGTGGGTGTGGCCCCAGCGACGCGAAACAGGCTCGGGCCAAGGTGCGCGAAACCCATATTCCGCGCGTCATGGACGTGATTCGCGAAGACTTTCAGCGGCATCGTGAAGCAGTGCGCGAAGCGGCGAACCGACTCAAACGAGGCTTTGCGGTTGGCGATCGGGCCAAACTCACGCCTCAGATGAGGTCCGCGCTCAAAGCGGTACGGCGCCCTCCGAAGGGTATCGCCACCTTTTTTAGTTCGCCGATGAGCTTTTTGGCCGCGATAGACGCCGATGGACGAGTCATTGCGCGCGATGCTGAGCCCGATCGCATGGCTGGGAAAGACTTTGGAGCGCGCTACGAAGTCGTGCGCAATGCGCTGAAGCGAGGCCGGGCTGGCTACCAGCTGGGAGAGTTCCCGGCGGTAGAAAAAGGCGGGCAGTCTTCGTTCTCGATGTTGTTCGTGGCGCCGGTGCGCGACGGCGCTCGCGTGACATCGGACCGAAAGACGCCGGCGACTGAGAACGCGCAAGCGACCAGACAGGCGGTTGCCGCAGGAGCCGTCGTGGCAGGCATTCCGCTTTGGCGTATGGCGCAGCGTCTGAGCCGGCAGCTTCGCGCGGAGAACGTCGACGCCATCGGCAAAGGGCTCGTGCTCTGGGTGTACCTCTACAAAGGCGCACGAGTATTTCATTTCGACACGCCCCCCGAACTAGATGCCGTGGTGCCGAATGCCGCGACGCGGCGCAAAGGCCTCGCCAAAAGCCCCCACGGGTTTACGGGGCAAATCCAGCTCTTCGGCCGGTGGTACGGCTACGGCGTGACGCCGGCGCCGCGTATCGGCAAAGACGTCGGCGTCATCGTCTTCCGCGCCGACCCATAGCGCTACCCTCCCGAGGTTAGGTTAAGCGGCAACGAAAAGGTGACGGGGCCGCCTTCGGGCCTCGGGAAGATCCATTGCTCGGCTTGTCGGACGATGCATCCCGTCATCGCTTCGGGCGCGTCTTCTTTGGTTTGTAGACGCACTCGTCGCACGCTCCCGCTCAGCCCCACGCTGACACGCAAGGTAAAGACCCCGTGCACCTCGGGGGCGGTCTTGAGCGCTCGTTCGTAACATTGTCGCAGCGCGCGATAGTGTGAGCGGACGACTTTTTGAATGTCTGCCGGATCGAGGTAGCCCGCGACTTGCTCGTTGATGCGGGTGAGTAGCTGTTCTTCAAGCACCGCGCCTTCTGTCCGCAGGTCGATTTCCGCTCGGTACTCTTCCGATTTCGGCCCAAAACCAAGCACCACCAGCTTGGGGTTCGGCGCGGCTTGCATGGCGACCTGGCCATCCGCCGAGAACGCCGTTTGGTCCACTTCCCAGCGTGTGATGTATCCGAACTTAGGAAGTTTGAGGACAGGCCATGCAAGCTGCGATTCGAGCAATCCACGTGGCATGAGCACCGCGTCTGGCGCCACCATGTCGCTTGATGACGTCCATGTCGCAGGGGCGCGCAACACGGTCACGACCTGGCCTTGCTTCCGGATCTCAACCGACCCCTCTTCCAACCGGACCGCGACGGCGGCTCGTTTCTTGCGCACCGCGAAGACTGTTCCGCGTGCCCGCACCACGTATTCGCCCGCTCGAACTTCGAACGGAGTGCCCGTTTTGACCGCGCTCGCAACCTCTCCTTGCTGCAAACCGAGTTTGCAATCGTCGGGCCGAACGGACTGCAAATCGACATGCGTCTCCGGAGACAGGGCGATTCCCGTTCGTTCGGCAATCCGCAAATGGACTTCGCTCCCCGAGCCGGCGTCGATTCGGTTTCCTTCCGTGACCTCATCTCCGATCGAAACGGCTTCGCGCGAAACGTCTGCATTCGCGCCTGCGGCAAGATCACCGTGGTGCACGGTTCCCGCGATCGCGGTGACGGTGGCGGAGAACCGTGGCTCGATCGCGGCGCTGCTGGCAATCGCGGCTCCTGGAATGGTTGTGGTTTCCGGCTTGATGGACCGGGAGCGGAGCGCGAACAACGCGAACGCGGCGGCTGCAGCGAGCGCTCCCACGGCAACCGCGGGATGCACGCGAAACTTCTTCTGTCGGCGGGCCTGAGCTTTGGCCTCGCGTCGCAGGGCGAGCTCTATCTTCGACCAATCGACCGATGGCGCGGTGAGCCGCGCGTCGTCGACGGCCGCATCGTAGGCTCTGACCCGGGCCAGCTCGTGCCGGCAGACATCACATTCGCGTAGATGGTTGCCGAGTTGTCGCTGCGCGCGGTCGCTGAGGCTCTCCGACGAATACGCGATGAGCGCGCGTGTTTTTGGTGTATGCGGGGCCGCGGGAGAGGTCATGGCGAAGCCTCCTCGAGCGGTTCGAAGCTATTTGGATTGGAGTCGCGCGCAGTCACGGTCGGCGATTGCTTGGAAGACGGCGATTGCTTCGAAGGTGGCGGCTTGTTCGAGGATGGTTTCTGCGACGATGGTTTCTGCGACGATGGTTTCTGCGACGATGGTTTCTGCGACGATGGTTTCGACGACGACTGTTTCGCGGGTTTGGGTTTGCCCGGGAGCAAACTTAGAAAATCCTCGGCTAGTCGCGCGAGTGCCGGCTCTTCTTCAAGCGCCGCGTAGAGTTCTTTTCGTGCGTAGTACAGACGCGTGCGCACGGTCAGCACGGGGGCTTCCACGATGGCTGCGATTTCTTTGGCCGAAATGCCTTCAAAGTCGTGGAGCACGACCACCGTTCGTTTCTTTTCGCTCAACCGACCGAGCAGCCGATGCAGCGCTTGCACCCGTTCTTCTCGCTCCAGCGCGTCCTGCGGGTCGTGGGTGGTTGTTTCTAGCTTTGGCTCGGCGGCGGGCGCGCTGGTCAGCCGAGGCCGCGAACGGCGCTTGCGCAAATGCATCTTGGTGACGTTGGCGGTGACGCGATAAAGCCAGGTGGTGAACTTTGAGTCGCCGCGAAACTTCGAGATCGACCGATACACGTGGACGAACACATCCTGGACCACATCCTCGATCTCGTGCGACGGCCCCATGACGCGGTGCACGATCCTCGCGACCGTCTCGCGGTACTCCACGAAGAGCTGGTTGAACGCCGCTTCGTCCCCCTGTTGCGCCCGCTGAATGATGAGGTCGACTCGATCCATGCCCCTCCGTGCGCTTCCGATGTCTTCCGCGAGCTCGGCGGTCCGGGGGCGGTTGCCCGCGACCTGACCTTCCAAAAGTTTGGCATCCAGGGTAGCGGTGCTGATGGAGGAGCACAACATAGGCTTGCCTATGAGTTGCTGGGCGCGTGGCAGCTATTCATTGAGGCGACTCGCTCGAGCTCTAAATCGCCAGTGCAATTTCGTCGAGGCTGAATCGTGCAGATGTCGAACTTCACGCGCCGCAATTGCGGGAGTGTCAGCATTGGGATAGAGCTCGTCGCCTACCCGTGATTCAGGTCGAACAACTGACGAAACGGTACGTCGGCACCACCGTCGTGGACGGGGTTTCGTTTTCGTTGGAAGAGGGCGAAATTGTTGGGTTTCTAGGCCCCAACGGGGCCGGCAAGAGCACCACTTTGCGCATGATCACGGGGTTTGTCGCGCCGACCGCGGGCGGGGTTCTGGTGGGCGGGCAAGACGCCCTGGCTCATCCGCTCGAAGCGCGGCGCCAGATTGGCTACATGCCCGAAGGCGTGCCCTTGTACCCGGAAATGCGGGTCCGCGAATACCTCAGCCATCGCGCTGAGCTCAAAGGAGTGGGGCGTGGCGATCGGGGCAAAGAGGTCGATCGCGTGCTCGAACGAGCTGGCGTCACCGACGCGCGCGACCGCATAATCCGCCAGCTTTCGAAGGGTTATCGGCAGCGGGTAGGACTCGCCGATGCGCTGCTCGGCGACCCACCAATTCTCATTCTCGACGAACCGACCTCGGGGCTCGACCCCAACCAGATTCGCCAAGTTCGCGGGCTGATTCGCGATCTTGCAGGATCCAAGACGGTACTGGTATCGACTCATATTTTGCCCGAAGTGGAGGCCACGTGCGGTCGGGTCATCATCATCCACCGAGGCAAAAAAGTCGGCGAGGGAGATCCCAAAACGCTGCTTTCGCAGGCGACCCAAGCCGCGGCGACCGGTCCCGGGAAGGGGAGCGCTCCGGAAACGATCATGCTTCGAGGCCCCGGATCGACCGATGCGTTTGTTCGCGTGCTCGAGAACGTGCCGGATGTGGTGGGCGTGGAGTCGAAGGCGTCGGACCAGAACGAAGCGCTCGTGCAAGTCTACGCGCGGGGCGGGGACAGGACGGTCGACGCGATGTTTGCTGCGCTCGTCAAAGCCGGGCTTTCGCTGCGCGAGTTGCGGCGTACCGCGGCGTCCCTGGAGGATGTGTTCACCCAGCTCACCAAGGAAGACGTCGCTGCCGCTTCGCCGGAGGAGACCGCTTCGGAGCCGGAAGAAGAAGGCAAGTCGGAGGATGGGTCATGAAGGCGGCGTGGGCGCTGGCGAAGCGCGAAATCGCTTCTTTTTTTGTATCGCCGGTGATCTATGTCGTGGTCGTTGTCTGGCTCTTGTGGTCGGGGTTCGGCTTCTATTTGCTCGCCAAACACTACGCGACAAACGGCGGCTTTGGCGGAAGCGACACGCCGCTGAGCATGTTTTTCGGCCAAACCATTTTCTTTTACGTGCCCCTGCTCGTGTTGGTGCCCGTCATCACCATGAAGCTGCTCGCTGAAGAGAAGAAGAGTGGCACCCTCGAAGCGCTCAGCACCGCACCGGTCACTGAGACATCGATTGTCCTCGGCAAATATGTTGCGGCCATGGCGTGTTGGGTCGCGCTGTGGTTTCCCACCACGTTTTACGCCTGGATTACGAGCCGCTATGGCGATGTGGATTGGGGTGCAGTCGGCGCGAGCTACCTCGGGGTCATGGGCATGGGCGCCTATTACATGGCCATCGGGCTGCTCATGAGCGCCATCGCGCCGAACCAAATCGTGGCCGCGGTACTGACGTTTCTCGCGTTGGGTATTTTGTTCGCGGTGGGGCTCGGCCAGTTCGTGTTCGACGATATTGCGCGCGAGGTTGCCGAATACATCAGCGTGTGGGCCCACATGGAGAGCTTTGCTCGCGGCGTCGTAGACAGCCGCTATCTGGTCTACGACGCATCGGTCGCCGCGCTCGCGCTCTTTCTCGCGGTGCGCGTTCTGGCTGCGCGGAGGCTGTCGTGAATCGATCGCGCCAGTGGGTGATCGGCGCGGTATCGAGCTTGCTCGCGGTGTGGATTGCGTTGATGGTGAACTATCTCGCGTTCCGGCACTACACCCGTTGGGATTGGACCGAGTCGCAGCTCTTTACGCTTTCGTCGCAGACCAAAAAGGTCGTCCGCGGCCTGACAAGTCCGCTCGATATCTATCTCTTCCTCTCCGAAGGAGAAGGAAACTACGCTGACGTTCGCGAGCTGCTGAGCCGCTATCGCGCCGAAAACCCGAAGCTACGCGTGCGCACCATCGACCCGGACCGCAAACCGACCGAATATCAAGTGTTGGCGGAGCGGTTTGGGCTCGGAGCGATCGCCGTCGATCCTGCCGCGGGCGCCGAGGGCGGCGTCGCTTCAGACGTGGCGGCGGTGGTGGCTCAAGCGAAGAACACGTGGAAGATCACCCGCGATGATTTGCTGAGCCCCGACTTCGGCTCGCTCGAGGAGTCGGGCGGGCGCCAGGTAAACGTCAAGACCGAGCGCGCGTTCACCGGGGCCATCGTGCAGGTGACCCAGGGTCGAGCCACTCGATTGTGCGTGACCCAAGACCATGGCGAGTGGCGTATCTCGGGGCCGGGGGAGCGTACGCTCGGGCCAGTGGTGGACGAACTGCAGCGCAACAATATCGAGCTCGAACCGGTCGCCGTCGGCAAGCTGGGGAAGAGCTGCGACGCGGCGTTCGTGATTGGCCCCCAACGCGCATTTACCGCGAAACAAGCCAGCCTATTGAAGTCGTACGTGCGCGGGGGAGGAAACCTCTTGCTCGCGCTCGACCCGGTGCTCGAGCGCGAAGAGATTCAGCCCACCGGGCTTGAAGCGATGCTGGCGGAGTTTGGCGTGATGGTCGACCAAGCCGTGGTGCTCGAGCTCGACCCCGAGCGGCTGCTTTCGCCGAGCCCGCTCGAAGCGTTTCTCGCGGTGGATTTTCAGCCCCACAAGACCACCGAAGCGCTCATCGCGCGCGGAGGGGGCGCTGTATTTCACCTTGCGCGAAGCGTGCGCGCGGCGTCTACGGGCCCCGCCAAGCCTTTGATTCGGCCGAGCCAACAAGCCTACGGCGAAACCCGCTTGGGCGAGCTCTCCGCCGATTCGGACCTGCGCGCGGGCGACCAAGACATCAAGGCGCCCGAGCTTGCGGTGGTCGCGGAAGGGCTCGCGTCTTCGGCGGCGAAGACCGACACATCGAACGCTCGAGGATCCGCCGATTCCGAGGCTGGTCGCTTGGTGGTGATGGGCGACAGCGACTGGATGCGCGGCGCGTTTGTCGAGCAGCCGCAGTTTGCCAATATCGATGTGGTGAGCGCGCTGAGCGGGTGGCTAACCCAGCGTGATGCGTTGATTTCGATCGCGCCGCGGAAGAGCGATGCGCAATCGCTGGTGATGTCCGACGCAGACCTCGGAGGGCTCTTGTTCCGCGTGGTGGTGTTGTTGCCGCTGGCGGTGCTCCTACTGGGCTTTTCGACCTGGTGGTCTCGGCGATCATGAGCGGCCTGCGCATGCCCATCGCGCTCGGAGCGACTGCGCTCGCGCTCTTTGCGTTCATCGTGCTCTACGAGCGTCATACCCTGACGAGCGGGGAAATCTCAGACCGCGAGGGGCGGTTGATCGAGCGCTTCGCTCGCGATCGGGTCACGGAAATACGCGTCACCCGTGGTGGGCAACGGGCTGTGCTGGTGCGCCAGACGAAGAAACCTTCAAACGACGAATCGCACGATCCGCCCAACGTTGAATCACCAAACGTTGAATCACCAAACGTTGAATCGCCCAGCGAATCGATGAGCGCCGCAGACAACGAATGGACGTTGGCCGAACCGGTCCGCGCCGCCGCTGACGACGAAGCGGTCCGCGCCGCGCTCAGCGCGCTCGAATGGGCCCAAGCCAAGCGAACCATCGAAGGCGTGGGCGACGCCGAGAGAAAGCGCTTCGGGCTCGACAAGCCTGCGGCGCGCGTTCGATTGCGTATCGCGAACGAATGGGTCGACGTGCGGTTTGGAGCCAAAGATCCGACCGGCATGGGCGTGTACGTCTCGCTCGGACATGAGGCGCGCGCATTCGTTACAGGAAGCGAAGCGTTCGAGCCGTTTGCGCGCGATGTTACCCAGTTTCGTACGAAAACTTTGTTCACTGCCGAGCTCGATTGCGACGCGATCACCACGCCGGAGGGCACCGCGGAGCTGCGCGATGGCCGCTGGTGGCTCAAAGAGCCGGCCATGCTCGCCTCCACAGCGCGCGTCGAACAGCTCATCGATTCGCTTCGAGATCTCAAAGCCGAGCGATACGTTCGCGGCGGTTCGTCGTTGGGCTTTGAAACCAGCGGGCTCGAAGTGTCTGCTCGCTGCCCGCGGCAGATCCGACTCCGCGTGGGATCGGTATGCGGAACGCATGCGGAAGAGCGCTACGCGCAGGTAGATTCTGGCCCTGTCGTGTGCGTGCTCAGTAGCGACCTCGACGCGCTGAACCCGCAGGCGCGCGACCTGCAAGATTTGCGTTTGATGGATGCGAAGCCAGATGAAATTCGCAGCGTCGATATCAAGCTTGGCGGGTCTTCCTGGGCGTGGAAACCGGGCGATCACAAAGGCCACAAGGAATCGGATGACCGCGGTGGCTCTGGCGCTGACCCGGAGCGGGTGCGCGAATGGCTCGGCAAACTCAGGGCCCAACGAGCCACGCGCGTCGAACCCGCGAATGCGACCACGCTCGCGACTTGGGGCCTCGCGAATCCGCGAGGTCGTCTGAGAGTAGGCCGAGAACGCGGCGGGAAAAATGCGAACCTCGTCGTGCACGTTGGTGCCGCGACGCCCGACGGGATTGCGATTCGGCGTGCTGAGGAACCCGCAGTTTTGGTGTTTCCTCCCGAGGTTGCGGAAGAGCTTTCGGTTTCGGCGTTGCGCTTTCGCTCGCATACGCTTTGGGACAAAGAGATCGTCGCGCTGACCCGCATCGCTATCGCGGGGGTCAGCGCGACGGATGAATTTGAGCGCCACGACGGCGTGTGGCGCGCTGTCCCATCAAACGGGAGCGACACGTCGTCGAATGCATCCCGCGCGCGCGAGCTCGCGGACCGCTTGGCCACGCTCCAGACGGAACGATTCGTGGCGGAGCGAGCCACTGCAGCCCACGGGCTTGCGAAACCGTCCGCGGTGGTGACGTTGCAGTTTCAGCCAGCCGATCATGCGCATCACGATCACGACGGCGCCCATGAAGCCGCCGCGAAGAAAGACGAGCCAGATGCGCCTCGAGAGCGCGTGCTCGAGCTCGGCGCCGAAGCGGAACATGGGCGCTTCGCGCGACTGCGTGGTGACCCGGCGGTGTTTGTGATCGCCGCGTCGGTTGCCGACGTCATCCTGCGCTGAGTCGGCGGGTGGTGTGCGGCGGTGTCATGAACACCGTGGTGATGAGTCCGACCGAACGGCGGGCGATGGCGGTTCTGGTTGTTGGCTCGCGTTGGCTCACGAGTGCAGTCCCTCCTGAGGTGCCCCTGCCCACGTACGTCTACCATGCGTGCATGCCCGGTTTCTCTCAAGCCGAGCGACAGGTCGCTAAGCCACCTGTCACCAAAATGACCCACGGGTACGTTTCGCGCGTGTGTCCTCAACCACGCCTCGCGCTGTCGCGACAGCTACCAGTTCGCGGCGAGGTGTTCCATGGCTTCTTGCAGCGGCGTGTAGTCAGGGTAACCTCTGACTGTTCGGAAGATCCCCTCTGGGCACGGGTGAAATGGATAGAGGGCGGGAATTTCGCTGGGATAGGGAACGCACACGAGTTCGAGCGTTTGACGGTTGACGCTGGCTATGGAGAGGACCGATTCGAGGTCGGTTCGGTGGGCGCTCGCCAAGAATTCGATTATGCCTTGTGTCGCAATTCGGTTTCGAACGTCGGGCGTTTGGCCGCCCGGGTTTTCGACGAGCATCTTCGCTCGGTCGCACTCTCGCTGCGCGATATGCGACGCAACACCGAAGCTTTTCGAAACGACGCGCACGTAAGCGAGAAGGCGCTGCCATAGTGCGTATTCGGTGCCGCGTCTGCGATGAGGGTAATACAGGGTGTCCTTCGAAGAGCCGATGAGCACCAGCGCGGCCGGGTGACTGACCCGCGTTTCTGCGTGGAGATGATATTGCGCCTCGTAGCATGAGCTGTCGTACAAATCGTCGCCGGGGCTGGTTTCTCCGTGATCAACTAGCTCGCGCTGGTGGAGCGTGATTCGTTGACTCTTCCATGGTCGGGGTGGCTGGGGTTGTTGCGCGTTGTGGAGTTGGCTCGTTCTGAGGATGGTTAGCGCGACGTTGTCGTTCGACAGTCGCTCGCGAACTACGATGAACAAACCCGGAAATCCGGCGCGGTAGATGGATGTAAGCAGATGGCCGGCAAACTCAGGAGGCCGCAGATTAGCTTGCGCGGCTTCGTGCCAGGCTCGTTCCAGCGCCATCGCGATGATGTCTTTGTTGTGGTCGCTGAGTTTGTCCTTGTTGATCGCGTTGAGCATGATCGTGGCCGCGTTCTTGACCTCGCGTTTTTCCTGCGCCGTGAGGTAGGCGGTGGCAGGGTAGAGCGCGTCGTTGATCAGCTCGGCCAGTGCCTTGCCGATTCGGTCGGCGGACCAGGTTGCCCCCGACCCGACAAGGACGAACTTGAAGATCGCGTACGCCGTGCCGGCGGTGACCACAAACTTGGTGTCTTCTTCTTCGAAGGCTTCGGAAGCCGACGCTGCGCAGCCGGTTTGGATCGCCGTGCTTGCCGCGAGAAGCGTCGACCAAAAGGCGTGCCTGCACCTTCGTGTTTCTGCGCTACACTGCGTTCGCGTCATGTTTACTCCGGAAGAAGGGTGTTCTATGACCCAGCGCAGCAGGGAGGCAAGCCGCGACCGCGATGAGCTTGCTGCTATCGGCTTGCTGTGATCCGCTTGCTGTTATCCGACTGTTGCGAACGGCTTCTTGATGCCCCATGCCCGACTCACCCGTGCTTCGCTAACCGAGTCGCTCGAGTCGCTGCGGAGCCGCGATTCCGATGTTGCGCGCGTTCTGGACGCGCACGGGCCTCCCACGACGCGGCGGCGCCCGCACGGCTTTGATACGCTCTTGCGCATTGTGGTCGGGCAACAGCTTTCGACCAAAGCCGCAGCGACAATTTGCGGCCGCGTTCAGCGCGCCATGGGCGATGCGTCGACTCCCGAATCGCTGCTTCGTCTGCGAAAAACGACGCTTCAAAACGCAGGGCTGTCTCGCCAGAAAATCGAATACGTTCGCGGGCTGGCCCGCGCGCTCGAGAGCGGCGAGCTCAATCTAAGGGCGATGTCCAAACAAACCGATCAACAGGTCGTCGAGGCGATCACCGCGCTCAAAGGATTCGGAATATGGAGCGCGCAGATGTATTTGATTTTCGCGTTGCGGCGCCCCGACGTCTGGCCTCGAGACGACCTCGGCGTACGCGTCGGAGTGCAGCGTATCAAGCAGCTTGCCGAGCGACCCACGGCTGACGAAACACATGCGCTTGCGGAGCCCTGGGCGCCCCACCGAAGCGCGATGGCGTTGCTCGCGTGGCACGTGTGCTCGGCGACTCCGGCCCAGCAAGACTAGCCAGCTCCGTGCTCGGGCGCGGGTTCCAATGCTACCCTGCGGGTGTGGTCGCGAGACAGTATGTGCACAGGCCATCGACGTCCGTTTGCGGCGCGCTTCTTTGGACGGGCGCGTGGGCAAGTGCAGGCTGCGGCACGGGCGGGGAAGAATCGGTGCTCGATGGAGACAAAGCAAACGTCGCACTTTGTGCCGATTTTGCCGACGAGGCTTCGAACGAGGCAGCCGTGAGCGGCTCGACCCAGGGTGATGAGGCCCAGGGCGATCGGGCTCGGGGTGTTCAGGCCCAGGGCGATCATCTCATTGCGCTGAACGCATACTATTTGCAGGAAGAAGCGACGCGTTGGGTACGACAGCAACCAAAGCTCGATGAGCGTGCGTGCCCTCCGGTTCTCGAAGAGGTATTTGCCAAGGCCAAACGGCTCGGCGCAACCATCGTGCGCACCAACGGGCACAATGACGACGTCGACAAGGCGGGAGATACCGCGATGCAGGTCGACAACATGGTCTTCGACGAAGTTGCGTTTCGTGGGCTCGACAAAGTGCTTTGCTGCGCCCACCAACACAAGATTCGCCTCATTCTGACGCTGGGAAACTACTGGGATGCCTACGGTGGCGCTCGGCAATACGTCGCGTGGGCCAATCTTCCCAATCCGCGGCGAGGCGACGCGCGCTTTTTCGTCGAACGCTCGGTGATCGACCACTACAAAGCGTATATCGAGGCACTGCTGCGTCGCGAAAATCACTGCGACGGCATTCGTTACGGAGAGCATCCGGCCGTCTTCGCGTGGGAGCTACTCAACGAGCCACGGGGACGCGGTCTCGACGACGACGGAACGAAAATGCGCCGCTGGATCGACGAGATCTCGGCGCACATTCGGACGCTCGCGCCGGACCATCTTATCGGGACCGGCGAAGAAGGTTTTGAATCGTCTATCGAAGGCTATGACGAAGACTTTTGGCGGCGCGACGCGCGCGCGGATTGGATGTTTCGTACGGCAAGCAGTTTTGACATGAATACCGCTTCACCAGACATCGACTACGCAAGCGTGCACATGTACCCAGAAGCATGGAACTTTGAACCTCGATTTATCGCGGCCGCGGGATGCCGCTGGATTACCGCCCATCAATCGATTGCCGCCGCACACGGCAAACCACTGGTGGTTGGCGAATTTGGTCTCCGCAACCGAGACGGCATGGTTCCCGATCTCGACGTTCGACGTGACATCTATCGCTGCTGGTTTTCATGCGCGCGCCGCGCTGGCGCCCGGGTCATGGCGCCGTGGATGTTCGCTTACGACGCCCGCCCTGACTGGGACTTGTATACGTTTTATCTGAAAGACGGGACCGAGTTCGAAGACCCCGCCAATCGCTACGCCGGCGTCATTCGAGACGCGGCACGGGCGGTCCGATAAGCCAGGCAACGAGGTCGCGAAATCAGACGCTGACGGATGCCGAACCCGGCCCCGACGCCGAACCCGATGACGGTCCCGACGCCGAACCTGAAGCCGACGCCGAGCCGGATGCCGGTCCTGAACCTGAACCTGATGCAGACTCCGATCCTGAAGCCGACCCTGGCGCCGAACCTGATCCAGATTCTGCGTTCGATTCCGTCGTGGGTTCAGCAGCCCCCGTTGGTGCGGAATGCCAACAGTATCGTCGGTGTCTCCGGTCCCCAGGTAGGCGTTTCGAAGTCGGATTAGAAGTCCAGATGGGTAATGGTTACGACAAGTTGGGTCTCTCTTAGCGGCCGCATGAACCTGCGCACGCTTGTTGCAATAATCGGAGATCATGACTGCCACGAACCCCATCACTGGACTCCGGACCGTCGCGCGAATGGGCGTGTTGACCGTCGTCATCATCGCATGCTCGAGCTCGCCCCCGGCGACGGAGCGCGTGAATATGCCTCCTGAACCTGCACCGAAGTGCACCAGCAACGACGATTGCGAGCCAGGTTTCTTTTGCGAGACATCGGTCGGTGAATGCCTTTCTTCGGTACTCGAGCGTTGCGAATATCGTCCGCTGACTGATGGATTTCGAATTCGCGAAGAATGGGCGTGGACCGGGGACGCGGATGTGCTTCCCGCCTTCGACCAGGTCATGGCGACCCCGGTGGTCGCGAACCTGACGGATGACAACGGCGACGGGAACATCGACGAAAACGACGTGCCCGACGTTGTGTTCAACACGTTTTCAGAGAGTACCGGGTACCGAGCGAGTGGGGTGCTGCGTGCGATTTCCGGAGACGGAGGATCGCGAGTGTGGCCCACGAAAGATCCGGGGTATCGCACGTTACCGAGTTCGGTTCCCGCGTTGGCGGACGTCGACCCAAATTCCCCTGGCCCCGAGGTGATCGCCTGCGAGAACTGGTTGGCGCCCTCCGGCGGGCGCGCGAACACGTTGATCGTTCTCGCCAGCGACGGCTCGGTGCTTCACCGCTATCGTGAGGCGGGGAATACGGTGCGCTGTTTTGGGCGGCCCGCCGTGGGTGACATGAACGGCGACGGAGTGCCTGAGATCGTGGAGGGCTTGTTCATTGCGCACGGCGACGGCACGCGGGTGCGATTGATCGAAGGCTCCAACGCGGAGTCGATACTGCTCGATGTCGACGACGACGGCGATCTCGAGCTCGTGACCTCTCGAGGCGCGTATAACTACGACGGTACGCCGGTCTGGGAAGCGACCGATGACCGACCTCTGGGCGGGTTTCTTGCGGCGGCCGACCTCGACGCCGATTCGGCCAATCCAAGCCCGGAAATCATCGTCATGCACACCCAAACGAACCGGATGTGGGCGTTCAACGGGGCCACTGGCGAGCTTCGATGGGGCGGAGCTGATATCAATCCGCCCGGTACCCAACCGGTCGGAACCAACGGTCTCAAGGGCGGCGGCCCACCCCTCATCGCAAACTTTGATGACGACCCGTTTCCCGAGGTGGGGGTGGCTGGCGGTTTTGCCTATTCGGTGTTTGGCCATGACGGGATGCGACAGTGGGACCAATCCACGACCGACCTTTCCTCCCGATCGACCGGATCAAGCGTATTTGACTTTGAAGGCGATGGAATCGCCGAGGTGCTCTACAACGACGAGCGCAACTTTCACGTGTACCGCGGCACGGACGGCAGCCAGTTGCTCAAGCAGTGCAACACCAGCGGGACGATTCACGAGTTTCCTATCGTCGTGGATGTC
>JANQQS010000114.1 GCA_028284955.1 Myxococcota bacterium
GACACCGCGGTATGACTTTCCTTGGCGCTTCCAAGAGCGACTCTGAATAGATGCGTACGGTCTCGCCCGGTACGCCCATTGGCTTCGGAAAGATTGAGAGCGATCGAAGAAGCCGCGGTTCTTAGTTGTTTGGCGAGGCTCGGATCATGTCGACTGACCGTCGCGACAACCGGCCGCAGATGTCGGATAGAGGGTCACGCCCCGTCTTGGCCCTCAACCCGAACATCAGGAGCGGATGCAGATGCTGAATCTGACACGGGTGCAGACGCCGACGCCGATGCAGAATCAGATGCCGAACCCGATGCCGAACCAGATTCTGCGTCCGTACCTGCATCGGAATCGGGATCTACCTCGGCGTCTGATTCTGAATCAGCATCGGCGTCTGATCCGGCATCAGTATCTGATTCTGATTCGGTGTCAGCGTCAGCCTCGGACTCAGAATCAGATCCCGCGACCGGGTTGGGCTCGGATTCGACGCTCGGCGCTCGGTCCCACACCATCAACCTATTTGAGCAGCGGTCGCTGCTCTAGATCCAGTTGGTGGGGGCTTCTTGCCGCGGCTCACAAGTCAGGCTGCGTTTTTTTACTGTTCGGTAGTCTTTACTGTTCGGTAGTATTGAAAACGAGGGCCTGGGATTCGCGGAAGTCGGCCATGCGGTGGGCGGGCGCGCGTAAGACGTGCGTGCGAACACGCTATGGCGCAGCGCGTCATGATTGGATACCTTGCATTCGGGAGGCAATCGTAGCGGTGACTCAATACTCGTTCGAAATCCGCCGCACGGTGGAACAGGCCTATTCGGATGTGCTTACGCGTCCGGCTAAGGAGCTTTTGCAGGCCCTGCTGCCACTGGACGCGAGGCGCCAAACACTCATGCAAGACCGCATGGCCAGGCGAAGGGCGCGCGCTTCAGACAAACAGCGGATCGCATTTCTTCCGGAAGACCAAACCATCGGCGGCACGAGCATCCTCGTGCGCGATGCGCGCGTAGGTCGCTTTGTGGGTTCGGAGATACCACATGATCTGCAGCGTCAATGGATTCAGGGCACCGGCCCGGCCGCGCGCCCCGGCGCGCCCATCGAAAAGTCTTTGCGCAACGTTGGCTATGCGCTCCTTTCCGGAGCCGATGGTTGGATGTTCGACGGGGAGGACGCGCTCGGACAGGTCGATGGCATGTCTCTGGACAATCAGCGCAGCCTGAAGCTCGCCATCGGTCGTGACCCGATGTTTCTCGACGTCGCTACCGCGCTCGCGACGGAAATGAATCAATGGTCCAAGGCAGCCCTTGGGTGCACCGTCGTGGGCGACGTGGCCGCGCAACTCGATTTCACCACCGTCATCTTCCGTGCCCGCGGCCTACACCTCGATGACCGCCACATACGAATCGACGCCCGTACAGGACTCGGCGCATCGCTGGTGGATACCGCGCTGTACGTGGCCAACAACCAGGCCAACCTCAAGGCGCGCGGCGCATCGCTGGTCATGTACCTGCCGAAGATTCAGACCGCCGAAGAAGCAGCCTTGTGGAACGACATCCTGGCGACGGCGGAAACCCACTGTGGGCTCGCAGACGGCACCATCAAGGCCTACGTGTTGATCGAGCAACTGGAGGCGGCCTTCCAACTGATGGAAATCAGAGCCGCCCTCGGTACCCACTTCGTGGGCTTCAATACGGGCCGCTGGGACTACATCAACAGCGTCGCCGACGCCATGGCCTGGGATCCTGATTTCATCAATCCGGAAATCGAATCCATCGGCATGACCTACGGCTACATGCGCAACTACGAAGACCGAGTGCGCCGCGCCGTGAATACGCCCGACCAAAACGGCAACTTTGCGCTGTGGCAAGGGGGCATGGAGCCCAATATTCCCGTGGGCTCCGAGCAGGGTGTGAAGAACGCCATGCAGCGTGCAGTGGCGGGCGCAGAACGAGAACAAGCCGCCGGAGCCAGTGGCAAATGGGTGGCTCATTGGAAAATGGTGCACATGGTGCGGCCCGTGTGGGAGCGCGCAGGGGAGGACAACCAACTGGGCCGACAGTTCCCGCGGTTGAGTTACGACGAAGCGGATCGCGATGGGCTGACCTTGCTCGAAGGCGGTCCGCGAACTGTCGCAGGCGCAAGGCGGCTGCTCAGCGTGGCGATGCAATACGGCAACGCCTTCGCGCAAGGCTTTGCCGCGGCGGCACTCAAACCGGCAGATAGTTTCGGTGACGATGACGTCCTGTACTTGATGGAGGACATGGCCACGGGCGAAATCCGCCTCAGTATCCTGTGGGAGTGGTTGCACAAGGCAGCGGAACTCACGGAAGCTGACGAAGAGACTGCGGTCAAGGCGGGCGACACCTTTAGCGAAGCGCTGTTTCGACGGCTGCTCGTCGAGGAGTTTGAAAAGCTGCAAGCCGCCCAAAGCCGTGACGTGCACGATCACTCCAAGGCGACCACTCTGCCCATCGCGCGCGACATCGCGCAGCGATACGTCGAACACGCAGACAAACCTCCATGGTATATCGATCTGCTCAACCTTACTTTGGGATTGAGCAGTGCCGATCAAGCTGGTGCAGGCGCTGCGCGCGACCGAATCGGTCAATACCTATCCGGGCTGGCGGAGAATCAGCGCCTGACCGTCAATCTCGATTTCTAGAATCCATTTCCCCCTCACCTTCCAGCGAAGGAAAGATCCGTGACGTCTGAAAACAGCCCCGAACAGATCAAGACATGGATGCAAGCGCCCCGCTTCAGCGGGCTCACGCGGCTTTACACGGAGAAACACGTGGCGGCGCAACGGGGAACCATCGCGACGGACTACCCGGTGGCGCGCGACGCGGCCGAGCGGTTTTACGCACGCCTGCGCGAGCTGTTTGACAAGCGTGAAGCAATCACCACCTTCGGGCCCTATTCTCCGGGGCAGGCGGTGGCCATGAAGCGAGCTGGCATCGAAGGCATTTATCTAGGCGGCTGGGCCACGTCTGCCAAAGGAGCGGTGACCGAAGATCCGGGTCCCGACCTGGCGAGCTATCCGTTGAGCCAGGTGCCCGATGAGGCGGCGCCCATCGTGCGCGCCCTGCTCACCGCGGACAAGAACCAACACTTCGCGCGTTCGCGCATGTCGGAGGAAGAACGGAAAAACACCCCGCAGGTGGACTATAGACCATACATCATCGCCGACGCGGATACGGGCCACGGCGGCGATGGTCATGTGCGCAACCTGGTGCGGCGTTTCGTGGAGGTAGGCGTTCCGGGCTATCACATCGAAGACCAAAAGCCCGGGCTCAAGAAATGCGGTCATCAGGGTGGCAAGGTGCTCGTGCCGAGCGACGAGCAAATCAAACGTCTTAACGCCGCGCGTTTCCAACTCGACATCATGGGGGTAGGCGGCATCGTGGTGGCGCGTACGGACGCGGAGTCGGCCACTTTTCTCGATGGCCGCAGCGATGAACGGGATCACCCGTTCATTTTGGGCGCCACTCGGTCTGAGCTTCCTAGCTACAAGACCGGCACCCTTGCTCTGATGCGCCAGCTGTTTGAGCTGGGCATCGAAGAGCTACGTGGCCATTTTCTCTACAAAATCTCAGCCGTCGAATACGCCGCGGCCGACGCGTGGATCGCGCGTGCCGGCCTCGAATCGGCGGTGCAGGCCTGTGTGGCGGATATTCGGTCGGGCAAGGCCAGCGTCGAACAAGCCTACGACACCCTGAGCAACGCGTACCTCGAGGCCTGGCAGGCGGAGGCCAATCTGAAGACGTTCGGCGAAGCGGTAGGTGACGCCATCGAGGAGCGAACCACGGAGGGCGAAGACTTTGGCATGACGCGCGAAGACTGGATGACCTTTGCGCGCACGGCTTCGATTTACGAGGCCAGACACCAGGCAAACCAGCTCGGAATCGACGTGCATTGGGATTGTGAGCTGCCCAAAACACCCGAAGGCTACTATCAGATTCGCGGCGGGATCGACTACGCCATCGCGAAACAGCTTGCCGCTGCGCCGTTTGCCGACCTGCTGTGGATGGAAACCAAAACCGCCGACCTTGAAGACGCTAAGCGCTTCGCGGACGCCATTCACGCCGTCTATCCCGATCAAATGCTCGCCTACAACCTGTCTCCCTCCTTCAACTGGGACACCACGGGCATGAGCGAAGATCAAATGCGCGAGTTCCCGGTGGAGCTAGGCAAGCTGGGCTTCGTGTTCAACTTCATCACCTACGGCGGGCACCAAATCGATGGTCGCGCTGGCGAGACCTTTTCTCGCGCGCTTCGCGAAGAGGGCATGCTGGCCCTCGCGAAACTGCAGCGCAAGTTTCGGCTGGTGGAGTCGCCCTACAAAACGCCACAAAGCCTGGTGGGCGGCCCGCGGCTCGACGCGGCGCTCATGGCATCCTCCGGCCGCACGGCAGCCACCAAGGCCATGGGCAAGGGCTCAACCCAGTTCCAGCACTTGATCCAGACGGAGCTCCCACCCAAAGTACTGCGCCAGTGGGTCGAAAGCTGGGGCGCTCACAACAAGGTGCCGGGGCCGCTCCGTATTCAGCTGCGCCCTCGTCGCGCCGGATCTGAACTGCTTGAACTCGCTATCTTAAACGAGGCAGAGGAAAAGCTTGCCAATGTCGTCTTCGGTTCCATGCAAGACCGTCGAGGCACGAGCATTCTGACTATTCGCGACCAAAACACCGTGCCCGAGCTGCGAAAAAAGCGCCTGATGACGCTGATTCAGTTGTTTTTGATGAACCGCTACAAGAGCCAGTCGGTCCACTACGTCAGCCCCACGGAGGACAACCAGCGTCAGACCACCCGCATGTGCGAATTGGGCATCTTCGACAGCGCGAACAACGAGGTGGGCGAAATCATCGTGGCCCACGTCAACACGGCCGCGATCCAGAGCTACCTGGATCCGGAGCGGGACGCCATCAAGCGGTTAATCACCAGACAGTAGTCTAGTAGAGCAGTGATCAGTTTGCCTGAGGGTCTGGCACCCAGACCCTCTCGTCGGGGTACGACCCCGCCGATTCACCCAAACTCCCCCGCCAGGAGGCACGT
>JANQQS010000118.1 GCA_028284955.1 Myxococcota bacterium
GGGATCGTATCCCAGCCAGAGGGTCTGGGTGCCAGACCCTCAAAAAACACAGCTGGGTGAATCGGCGGGGTCGTACCCCGACGAGAGGGTCTGGGTGCCTTGGGTGCCAGGCCCTCAGGCAAACTCTAGACGCGGTCGAACCGAGACGCGCCTTCTTTGTCCCACCATTTGCGGTATTTTCGTTGAGCGGTTTCCCGTTCTTTTTTCGGCAGGCTATGGTGATAGCCGTAGTAGGCCTGGGTAAGGCGCTTGAGTTCCGTGCTCGCAGCCGAACGAACAGACTCGTCTGAGTGCGTCAGGCTGTCGATTAGCCATTCGATGCGGTGCCGGGAGTCGTTTCGGTCGGCCCAGTCGCGCCATTTTTTGTCGGAGAATTCGAAGTTCTGGCGCGTGATCGCGACGAGGCTTTCGAGCGCAGCATTGGAGATCGAAGACTCTTTTGCGCTCAACGAGTCGATCAAACCACGGAGCGAATCTACGTCGCGAAGCTCGCCGAGCGCGCGAATCGCAGCGGCGCGAGCATCGATATCCTTGCGTGGCGCCAACGCGATCGCACGGACGGCATCCATGGCTTGGCTGTATTCGTCGCGAAAGCGCCGATGTAGGCGCAGGGCGTGAACGCTCGCCGCGCGAACGTCTGCGGCTTTGTCGGTGATGCGTCGGCTGAGAGGCACCGCGAGCACGGGATGGGGAATTTCGCGGGCCAGGAGTACCGCGTAAAAACGAATGTGATCTTTGCGATGGTCGAGCAACGAAGGGAGGTACGGCGCTGCGCGGTCGCGAAACGCGACGAGCGTATGCGCAATCGCTGAGACTTCGCGTCCTTCGGGGAACGAGTTGATGTTTTCGGATTTCGGTTTTCTCGGAGGAACCCACAGAGGCCCGGGGAACTCGCGAACGAGAACAGGGAGCGCGGCGTCGCCAACTTCGAGCACGGCGCGTTCGAACTCCCCGTGTTGGGTTTTGGTGCACTTCACGAGCTGCTCCACCACGTCTTCGACTTGGCTGCTCATGGTCACAATGACGCTGGGCGTTTCCGACGTGCGCTCGTTTCTCCACGGAGTAGGGCGGCTCTTGGTTGCGACCGGAGCCTCTGTCGGCGCAGGCCGCTCCGATGAGGCATCGGAAGGTTCGATATCGGCTCCGCGATCGTGGTGGCCAAAGAGCACAACATCCGGAACAGAGGGCAAACGTGGTGCGGAGTTGGTTGCTGGGTTTGCGGGCTGCTGCAATGGCGAGCTTGCCGATGGTCCAGGACGCAGCGTGCGCCCCCGTATGCGGTCAGGGCGAGGCTTTTTGAAGAGCACCTTGTCTGTGCGCTCAGATCGAATGCTGTAGCGACCGGCATCCGCGAACGCGGCATCCGTGTCGCGTTCTTGGTTGCTCGGCTCAGACGCGGCGTCTTCTGAAGGTTGGTCGTTTTGTGACGGTAGCGTCGGGGCGGGCGGTGGAGGCGCGGAACGAGGCACGCCAAGCGCGTCAAATACGCGCGGACGAGACGGTGCTTTGCGGGGTCCGGGGTCGTCTTTTTCCGGGCGATCTTGGGGTTCCCTATCTTGAGGGGTTGCAGTGTCTTTGGAAGTCGCAGTGTCTTTGTGAGTCGCAGTGTTTTGAGAGGTTGCGAGTGTTTGAGGAGCGCGATCTGATGGCGCGACGTCGTCGCTCAGGGCGTCTGGAGATGGCTGTGGTGTTTCTTCCGCGCGCAGCGATTTATGTTTTTTTTTATCGTCAGGGAACGCGGAACCAGATCGCTTCTGCTTGAGAATCAGGCGTTCCAGTGCACGACTGGTATGCGGCACGAGGGCCATGAGTTCCGGCAGATCTGACAGGGCGAACCGTTCGTTGCTGCGATCTCCGTAGAGCAGCAAAACCACCCGGCTGCGAATCGGCACAGGAACGAGGGCGGCAGGTTGCTCTTTATTGCGATCGAGTTCGCGGACCAGTCGTCGTTCGTCGTCTTTGCCGCGCAGACTCGACACCAACGCCTTCCCAGAAGTCTTGACCTCGTGCAGCGAGCTGCTGGGAATGAGCTGAACCGACACGAGCTGTACTGCTTCCGATGCGGCGCCTTCTCCATGCGCGCTGAGCCCTTCGAGCGCCTCCCCGTGGACAACGAAGAGCGCGGAGTAATCAAAAAACTGACGCGCGAAGGTAAAAAACAGTTCGACGATTTCGTCTCGTGTCTCGCATCCGTCCAGAATCTCGACCGCGCGTTTTGCGGTAAGAGGTCCGCGCAGTCGCGCTTCAGCGATGCCTATCTTGGGCGTTTCGGAATCGAGAGTGCCTGGTTTGGACGGCCTCGGCTGGGGCGGTGCTCCCGATGGTCGACCGCGATCCATCTGCGAGGGCGGGCGTTCGGTAAACGAGACCCTTCGTACCCGGTTGCGACTTCCCACGCCGACCACGCGCGTGACGCCCACGGTTTTGTCGTGCGCTGTTTCGGGAGGTTTTACGAACTGATCGGTTGCGCCTTCCGTCGGGTATCGAACGTCTGCCCCGGAGCGCGAGGTGACCGATCGAACGACGGCTTGATTGTTGGCTTCGGTAAATTCTGGTTCGTTGTGATCGTCGGGTGCCACAAACGGGATGCTGCCCGCGCCGCGATCATTGAGGCGCCGGGTCAACCGGCGCATTCGCGGGGTCGGCTCGATGCCGTAGTGTTGATGGAGCCCCGCGGCGATTCGTGCTTCGGTCGCGATGCGCATCTCGATATCGACACCAAGCAGGAAACTCAGTTTTTGATCCACATCCACCGAAAGCGGTTGTCGAACGGCGGCCACGAGTTTCCGGCCGTCGAGCATCAACGGAACCAGGCGATGCTTCTTGGCGACCTCGCTGGGCACGAGTCGAATGGATTCGGCGGAGGCCTCCATGACTTCGCTTCGCGTCGCGGGAATTAAGCCGTGCAGCGCAGCGCAGTATGCGCTGATGACGTTCTCAGGAACCGCGTCGAGTTCGAGTAGGATGGTATCCAGCTCTCCGCCAGAGATTACCTGGCGTTGGATCGCTTCTTCGATCCGCTTGACGGATACCACCTGGTCCCGCGCGAGAAGAGAAGTCAGGGCAGACATGGTCGGCAATAAGCTCGTTTGGTTTGTCGACGCTGCATGGTTTGCCCGCGCAGCAGGTCGCGCTGACGCAGGGCGCTAGCACACTCGACGGGCATTCTACCTCTTGAGCATGGTCGCTTCGGGGTGCTTTCGTGTCAATGTCTAATAGCGACAATGTTCAATAGATCAGGTGCTTTGCCCTGAGCGGAGCGAATGAGGCGATGGAATGCCGTGCCTGCCGCCGTAGAGCGGGCATATCAAGGCCTTTGCGAAACGCCCTGAGCGCCTCCTGATTCGCCAAAAGCTGCGCAAATCCGTCGAGGTTCCAGCGTTGGGGGTGCTGCTTGCGGATCGTGCGAGCGATCGCGAAGGCGGTATGGGTCGGGTCGAGCGCGTTCCGGTCGGTGAGCTCCAGCGCGATGCCTCGGCAATGGCGACCGCGGTGTGGTTTGGCTCGTGGGGTAAACGTGGTGGTGCGGAAACGAACTCCGGCCAGCCCCGCGGCGTTTAATTCGCTCGCGATGGCTTGCGCGTTGAGCCAGGGCGCGCCGAATATCTCGAACGGCGTTTCGGTTCCCCGGCCCACCGAAACATGAGAGCGCTCGAGCATGCCCACCGCCGGATAGAGAAGCGCTTGTGTCGGCGTCCGGATATTGGGAGACGGCGGGTACCACGGCAGGCCGGTGTCGGGCCACATGAGCCCGCGCGACCAGCCTTGCAATGCTACGACGTCCAGGCGTAGATCGAGCTTTCCCGATTCGCGAAACAGCGTTGCCAACTCCCCGATAGTCATTCCATGAACGAGAGGAAGGGGAGTGTGGTTGACCAGCGCGTTGGTCGTCGGGTCGGACATGGGGCCTGCGACTCGATTTCCACCAAGCGGGTTTGGTCGATCCAGCACTACAAACCTCAAGTTTTTCGCCGCTGCCGCCTCCATAGCGAGCCGCATCGTCGCGCTGTAGGTGTAGTAGCGCGTGCCGACATCTTGAATATCAAACACTAGCGTATCGAGACCTCGAAGGGCGTCGGGCGAAGGGCGCCGATGTTGTCCGAAGAGCGAATACACGGGAACCCCGCTCGCATGCTGGTGCGACACCACCGAGCCTTCTCGGCGCGCCGACAGACCGTGCTCGGGAGAGAAAATGGCCCGCACTTCGACCTCGGAAGCGGCGAGAAGCAGGTCGAGAGTTCGCTTCCCGTCGCGCGCTCGTGCGTTCGCGTTCGTAATCAATCCCACGGTGGCGCCACGCAATCGATCGAAGTTCGATTGCCGCACTATGTCGATGCCGAGAAGCACTTCGCGGGTCGGCTTGGGACGCACCGAAGGTAGCGAAGCCACGGCAATTCGAACGATCTTGCGAATGAGCGGGCGGTGACGACCCCGCCCGGTCGGATGCACGCTATTGCTCAACACGATCACGAACAGATCGCGCTGCGGGTCGATCCAGAGCGCCGTACCCGTATAGCCCCCTTGACCGTACGCGTCGGTAGAAAGTCCGGGGGGGACTGTGGCTCCACGGCTGAAGCCGAGTGGCGTCCCTGCCATGCGCTTCACCGTTTGCTTGTTGAGCACGCGCGCGCCATCGAGAATGCCGCCGCCGAGCATCATCCGGGCGAACCGCGCGACATCATCGGCGGTGGAAAAGAGACCTGCGTTTCCTGCCATTCCGCCCAACCGATACGCTCGCGGATCGTTCACCGCCCCATGAATAAACGCTTCTGGCGAACCTCGCTTGTCGGCCCGTTCGGTCGGCGCGATCGCGACTCGAAGCGACGTCGGAGGTTGAAACAGCGTGTTGCGCATGCCCAGCGGGCTAAACACGTGCTTTCGAGCGAAGTTCCCAAGACTCGTTCCGGATACACGTTCGATCAATGCGCCGAGTACGATGAACCCGAGATCGCTGTAGTGATACGTTCCTCGCGGAAACCGGAGGGAAGTTTTGAGTATGCGCCGTAGTGCGGAGGTCCGGCTGCCTCGGTAGTCAGAGAGTGGGTTGATCGCGGGCAGGCCGGATGAGTGGGTGAGCAAGTCACGAATCGTCACGGCGTTTTTCCTGCCGCCGCCGAACTCGGGAACGTGCTGCGCGACCGGGTCGTCGATCCGCAGTCGACCTTGCTCAGCAAGTTTCAGTACGCTGGTCGCTGTGGCCAGCGGCTTGGTCACCGAAGCCAAATCGAACATCGTGGTTTCGTGCGCTGGCCGTCGTTCGGGCAATACCGCGCGGTTTCCATACGCGCGCCGGAACGTTATTCCATCCGCGCGGCCCAGCACCACGACGCACCCGGGCACATCGTTGGCACGGATGGCCCGTTCCACGGCTTGGTCGATCTGCGCTTCGGCGTCGCGCGAAATCCGGATCACGGGCGCAACCGAGGTCCCGGTCGACTGCGCAGCATCGGATGGCGGCGCAGCATCAGATGGCGGCGCAGTATCGGATGGTCGTAGGGCGGTTCCTGACGGCTTCGGAGCGGTCGAGGTCTGGCGCTGGCGGGTGTCTCCGTGCGCCGTGTTGCGCGAGGCACCCGTTCGACATCCACCCCCCACCGTGGCTCCCCACAGGATCGCGGTCAGGGCCAACCATTCGCGCCACAACATTCTGTTTCTATTTACAAATTTCAGTTGGCCATGCAATTGTTTCTGCACCCACAGAGCTGGTGCGGGATTGGAGGATGGTTGGGTGTCCCCAGAAACAACTCGAGTCGAGAACATGTCCTGGCCGGAGGTCGAGCGTCGGCTAAACCAAGGCGCGGTTGCGGTGTTGCCGGTGGGGGCGGGGGCCAAAGAGCACGGCTTTCACTTGCCGATGGGCACCGATCGGCTTCAGGCCGAGCTCCTCTGCGCTGAACTCAGCAAGCGTGTCGATGTGCTGGTGTGGCCCGTGGTGCCGTACGGGCACTATCCGGCGTTCATAGAGTTTCCCGGCAGTCTGAGCGTGTCTGCGCGCGTGTTTTCTGATTTTGTCCGAGAGCTAGTCGACGGCCTGCTCGCGGTCGCGCGTCGGGTGATGATCCTCAATACGGGAATAAGCACCATTCGTCCGCTTGAGTCCGCCCGCGCGTCGAGCGCTAATCCGGTTCGGGTTTCTTTGGCCAATGTCTATCGAGGCACGGCGTATCTAAAAGCACTCGAGGAAACGCAAACTCAGGAGCGCGGTACCCACGCCGACGAGGCCGAAACATCGCTCATGCTCACGCTGGCTCCGCACGTCGTCGACATGAGCGTCGCGACAACTTGCCTAACCCGAGGTGACCTCAAAGGACGGTTTTCGCGACAGCCCGACCATCCCAACTACACCCCCAGCGGTGTGTTTGGAGATGCGAAGCGGGCCCATTCGGAAAGCGGGGCCAAGCTCCTGCAGGCGATGCTCGACGATCTCACGAACCTCATCGCTGCTGAGGCTTAGCGCTCGCCACGAAGGCGCCGCGGGAGGTCGAGCCAAACGTCGCGATAGTTGTGCATCCATAGCGGGTGCGGGGTGTACCGCCGCACGTAGGGCTGCCAGAGTTCCAGGATGACGGGTCGATAAGAAAATGCCCACGGCGCATCGCGAGCCACGATTTCGCCCGCCTTGCGATACAACGCTCGCCGCGCATCGGGCTCGGTTTCGATTCGCGCTCGGTCGAGAACCCGGTCGAGCTCGGCGTTGCGGTAAAACGCTCGGTTCGTGGTTCCTGGTCCGGAAATGGAACGGCTGTGGAACAGCGGATCGAAAAAGCTCGCGGGGTCAGGAAAATCGATGCTCCACCCGCCCACAAATGCCTGTACCGTCTTCGGCTTGCTCGCTTCGCGAAGGTACGTCGCAAACGAAACTTGTTTCAATCGAACCTGGATTCCAATTTGGGCAAGGTCATGTTGTACCGCTTCGGCGTGTCGAACGGCATCCTCTCCGTGGGGAGTCCACATCGTCACCGGCTCTGGCAGGCCATGAGGATACCCCGCTCGTTTCATTTCTGCTTTTGCCCGTCGTTGGTCGAAGCGTTGAGCGTGCTTGAGATCGGGGTGGTGCCCCGCGAGCTCGGGAGGCATGAGCTGATGCGCCGGTTCTCGCAATCCCACGCGAACTCCCGGCCAGCTCGATCGGCGGAGCGCAAACGCGACCGCGCGCCGCAGATGCACGTTGTTGAAAGGTGCCAGCTCGCAGTTCATTCCCAAGCCGAACGTGGCGAGTTTGGTGTGGCGTCGCCGATGCGTCTTCCAGCGTCTCTCGGCGGCGAAGCGACGATGGTGGGCCGGCGTCAACTGGCGGATAAGATCAAGCTCGCCGTTTTGAAAGCGCATGGTGGCTGTATGCCGAGCCACGCGTTCGTAGTAGAGGAGTCGGTCGGGCCCTTGGTGGTCACCCCAGTAGTGGGGGTTGCGTACGTATTCGATGCGTACTCCACGTTCCCAGTTCGCGAGCATGTAGGGGCCGGTTCCTGCGGGATGGGTATCGATGCGGTTGCCCCACGATCGGTATTGCTCTCGCGGCACAGGATAGGCAAACGTCATGGCCATCGCGTGCAGGAACGTTTGGTCCGGAGCGTCGAGTACGATGTCGAGGGTATATCGGTCGACGACCCGAATCCCGGAAATGCTTGCCGCGGTTCCGCGATGATAGGCTTCGGCTCCCGAAATCGCGCGGTAGTAAATAAACCCTGGCGACGCGGTGCTCGGAGCCAGCATGTGGTGCAGCGACCAGCGTACGTCGCTCGCGGTCAGCTCGCGGCCTTTGGGGTACGGGCGTGAGCCGAGAGGACGCGGGGTAGCATGAAAGCGAACGCCCTTTCGGAGTCGAAAGCGAAACCGGGTGCCCGATTCGGATACCTCGGGCAAAGCTTCCGCGAGCCGAGGCACGATGCGAAGGTCGTGGTCGTAATCAAGCAGTCCTTCGAGCACCAACCGCATGGCTGCGATCGACGGTGGGTCGAACGCGATGTGGGGGTCGAGGCTGCGAACCGACACCTCCGAATGGAACGAAAGCGTTCCCCCCGAGCGAGGTTCTGCTCGCCCTGCTCCCACAAATCGCGGGGCGATGTCTCTCGGCTCGCATGCGCCCATAACCATCAGCGCAGCGAACCATCGGGCGCTCAGAAGTATCTTTGCGTGCGCTCCCACCAACGTCGGTAGTGCGCTTGAATCGCTAGATGCTCGTCGTACGAGGCGTGCACGGTCCAGCCATGATCGAGGCCGGTTTCCTGCGCCAGTTGCGCAGCGGCCATGCACCGAATTTCGACGCGTCGATCCGCGAGGCCGTCGATGAGCCATTCCACCCGGTGTAGCCCGCCTTTGTTTCTTAGCCAGCGGCTCCACGACACGCGCATGCGACCAAAATCGTGACCGGTGATTTTTACGAGTGCGCCGTGCGCCATGCGCGCGACCGAGCGGTCTTGGTCTCCCAATAAGGTCACCAGGGGCGGCACGGATAAGCGATGGGGCAAGGCTCCAAGCGCTTCAATCCCCCGTAGGCGCCATACCTGCCGCGTATGCGTCGACGTGACGGCGTCGTGAAACCACTGCAGAAGTGATTCGAGCTCCGCGCTACGCCGATAGCGCCGGAGCGTTTCTCGAGCCCTCGCGCGTTCTGTTTCGTTTCCGGTCAGCGCGATTTCGCCGAGCGACTGAATCACGTCACGAAGGGGAAACGCTTCCGCGAGCGATGCAGCGCGTTCCTGTACCGAACGATCGGGTGATGTGATGAGCTTGGCGATATAGGGCATCGCCGCGGGACCGAACGCGATAAATGCCCGATCGAGCACCGCCCGTTGCGGCGGCGATAGCGGAGCGCTCGACGCCATGCCGCGAAACGCCCGAGAAAGATGGGGGAGCGCGGCGCCCGGTGATTGGAGCAGCTGTTCGAGAACGGCTTCTTCCAACCCCGCGTCGCAGATGAGCAGCTGATCGACCCAAATGCCAACTGGGCTCGTGGTGTCTACCGAATCGCTGAGGGTTCGTTTTCGCGCCGCGCCGTAGTGTGATGGCAGCGAGGAGTGTGACGGAAGCGAGTCGTGAGAGGATGACGAGCGCGGCGGCAATGACGAATGAGTGGGAAACTTGGCCGATTCGTCTGGCCGTCGTTCCGGGTTTGGTTCGCGCTGAGTCATTCGGCCGAGGGGACGAATGGTGGAACGCCGCGGCGGCGGGTAGGAGGGCCTATCGTGAAGCACGTCTTCTGGAGCGTCGCGTACCACGTAGGCCGTATCTTGGTTTCGTCGAGTCGCCATCGCCCCTAGCCGCCGAATCATAGTTCATTTTGGGGTCATCCCGAAAGAACTTGCTGCGTGCGCCGGGCACAGCTTGTTGGTTTTTCGTTTGAGGATTCACTCTGGTTCACAAGTTTATGAAATAAATGGTTAATCTTGTTGCCAGGATGGCGTCTCGAGCGCGCTCAACCGGTCCGCAGCGAGCGCGACAGCCACGATCGCGGCGGTTTCGACCCTGAGCACGTTCGAGCCCAGCGCAACCGGCGTCCATCCGCACGCCCGTGCGGCCGCGACCTCGGCGTCTGAAAACCCTCCCTCCGGTCCGACTGTGACCCATACGTCGTGGGCCCTCGTCGATCGCGACGCCCCCACCCCTGGCGCGGCGGCTGCGGCCGAGTTCATCGCCTCGAGCGGAGCGGGATGCGGATGGCAGAGCCATCGCGACGTTTCCGACGGCGCTTGCGACCAGAGCCTATCCGCGGGCTCGGGAGCAGAGATTTCAGGCACGACGCTGCGCCCGCATTGGCGTGCGGCTTGTTCAGAAACGCGTCGCAAGCGCTCGAGGCGGGATGCTGCACGGTCTGATCCCCAGCGCGACACGCAGCGCTCTGCGTACATAAGCCGGATGGATTGCACGCCGATCTCTGTGGTGGCCCGGACGATCGCTTCCAGTTTGGAGCCCTTGGGGATCGCCTGCACCAGGGTCACGGCCACCGATTCGGCCTGGGAAACAGAATCGGAGGGCGATTCCGACATCGGTTGAACCCAAACTCCGCCTGCGTCGACCGCGATCGAGGCGGTCATTTCTCCTCCTCGCCCGTCGAAGAGGCGCACGCGATCGCCATCGCGCAAACGCAGCACGCGAGCGTGGCGCTCAGCTTCTGGACCAAGCCGCGCGGACCGAGCCGGATCACGTATCGAGGGGAGCGGGTCTTGGAACAGTCTTCGGAGTTTCATGCCAAAATTGCGATGTTCATGCGATGTTTGTGGCCTTCATGCGAATAGCCATCCAATCTCCTTCGCCCTGGGTTTCCGTCACGCGCCAGGAGGCAGTCGCGCCATGCGTGAACGCGCGCCGGACCTCTTCCTCTTCGGAGGCGAGAATCCCACTGAGTACCAGAGTTCCTTGTGGGGCGGTGCAACGGGCAAGATCGTCTCGCATGGCTGTCAGCACTGGGGCGCGGATATTGGCCAACACAACGTCGTAGCGCCCTGGGTCTGGATGCCGCTCTGGGTCTGGATGCCGCTCTGGGTCTGGATGCAGCCCTGAGATTTGACGTAGCCCTGAGATTTGATGCAGCGGAGTGGTGCTCGCCGATAGCGAAACGCCATTCGCCGTCGCGTTCTTGAGCGCGACCGGAATCGCATGCTCATCGTGGTCGATCGCCACGCACGAGCTGGCCCCGAGGCGCAGCGCAGCAATCGCCAAAATACCGCTCCCAGTGCCCACATCGAGCACTCGCTCGCCACCACGAACGCCTGCATCGAGCATGCGCAACACCAGCCGCGTCGTCTCATGGATGCCACTTCCGAACGCGCCCTCGGGGTCGATGACCACGACGACGTCGCCTGGCAACGCCTCGTAGGGCTCCCAGGAAGGACGAATCACCAAACGCGCGCCGAGGCGCGTGGGTTTGAAATGTTTGCGCCATTCATGCGCCCATTGGTCGCCTACCACGAACTCAACGCGAGCCGGGTATCGCCCGGCCAGCTGCGTCGCGATCCGCCGCGCGTCTTGCTCCCGCTCGAACGACGCCACCAGCGTGACGTGGCCGCCCGGCTCGGATTCTCCACGCTTGGAGAGCTCATTTGGGGGCTGTTCGTTTCCGGGAACGAGCGTCGAGCCGTCGCGCTCTTCCACGCCCTGAGCGCCTTGTTCCCATAGCTCGAGCGAAACCAACTCAGCTGCGCCTGCTGGGACATCGACGTGTACGTATGGATAACGAGGTTGCATAGTCATCCTCCGGCGACCCACCGCACGCTGAGATACGCGATCAGGGAAACGCCCCAGAGCACCGGAGCCACCCGATAGCCCGCGCGCCATGCCACCCACGGCGTCAGTGGCGGAATCCACGCCAGCAGACGCAGCGTGCGCGTGGGGCCGCGGCGAACGCCGGCCAGCCAGTTGACCACATGCACCACGAACATCAGCGTACCGAGGCCGATGGCGAGAATCAGCAGCGGGATATCAGCGTTCACCAGCTGGGCTGTAGCAGGTTTCGGCGCGAGATCAGGGTCAGCCTCCGACTTCGGTGGTCGGATGCGCGGGGGCTGCTAGGGTCGGCGACGTGGCACAATCTATCCGCATCGGGCTGATTGGCTGTGGGGTCGTGGGCACGGGGATTTTGCGCCTGCTGCGTGACCACGCAGGCAGTATCGAAAGCCGGCTCGGCGCGCCCCTCGATATACGACGCATTGTCGTTCGAGACGCTTCCAGCGCGCGGGACGAGGTGGTCCCCCGAAACCTCCTGTCGACCGACGCGCAAGCGTTGCTCGACGATTCAGAAATCGACATCGTCGTCGAAGTGATGGGAGGCGTGTCCCGGGCCGGAGAGCTCGTCCGAGCGGCTCTTGAACGTGGCAAGCATGTCGTGACGGCCAACAAAGCGTTGCTCGCCGAACAGGGCGATGAGCTGGTGACCCTGGCCGAGGCACGAAGCGTCGACCTCTACTTTGAAGCGGCCGTGGCGGGAGGGATTCCCATCATTCGCGTGCTTCGCGAAGCGCTTGCGTCCGACCAAGTGGTCGCCCTACGCGGCATCGTCAACGGCACCAGCAACTACATTCTGTCGCGGATGCAGTCTGAGGGATCGAGTTTCGAGGACGCGCTTCGGGAAGCTCAGGCCGCAGGCTACGCCGAAGCCGACCCCACGCTCGACGTCAACGGTGGCGACGCGTGCCACAAGCTTGCCATCTTGGCCACGCTTGCGTTCGGGGCGCGCGTCCAGCCCACCGACGTACCCACCGAAGGCATCGAATCCATCACCGCGGGCGACATCGAGTTCGCGAAGCGGTTTGGGTTTGTCATCAAACCGCTCGCCGTTGCGCGGCAAGTTCTCGGAGCTTCGTCGCCTGAACAGCATTCGACGAAGCTCGACCTCCGGGTGCATCCCGCGTTGGTTCCTCAAGACAGCGTGCTCGCGTCGATTCCGGGTGCGATCAACGCGGTTCACATCGAAGGCGCGATGCTAGGCCCATGCGTGCTCTCGGGTCCGGGGGCGGGAGCGCTCCCCACCGCGATGAGCGTGGTCAGCGACATTGTCGACGTAGGCCGCAACTTGCTCATCGGCGCGCACGGCCGCGTTCCCTCGCGCGCGTTTCGCGGCGACCGGCTCAAGACCATTCCCATTCAAGACGCCGGCGACCATCGCTCCCGATTTTACTTGCGCACGATGGTGCGCGACGAACCTGGCGTGCTGGCTGCGATCGCCAACGTGCTCGGCAAAAACCACGTGTCCATCGAGCAAATGTTTCAAGACGGAAGCGACACGCCCGTGGCGGTGGTCATGCTGACCCATGAAGCGCGTGAACGCGACGTGACGGCCGCGCTAAAGCAAATCGATGCGCTGGCCAACGTCGTGAGCGCCGCCCAAGCGATCCGCGTCGAACACTGATCGACGCGTTTTGTGACCTTGAATACTCCGCGTCCGAGGTTTCGGAGCCGGAAGGGTCATCTGACCTCAGTGCGTACGGTTTGGGTCGCTTCGATACACGCGAAAATCGCTGGCACGAAAACTGCTTTGACAGTCACCAACCGGGCGACTGGCGGCTCCGCGCGGAGGCAAGTTGCCGAAGGAGTGACCAATGCATACTGGGTCTAATTGGAAGTTGTTTGTACTCGCGACGTTCGCAGGGGCTGGGTGGATGGGAGGTTGCGCGACGAACACCTCAACCGAAGTCGGCAACGCAACCGGACAAAATTCCGTGCTGGACAACAACATTCTTCTCAATCGAGTGTTTGGTCCATTGCCAGGATCGGCTGGAGTTGCCGCGACGGGTGGTGTGTCAGGGACGACCCTGTGCCAAGGGTCGACTCTGCTTGTCGCCACCGATGCGTTCGTCTGCGGGACCGTTGAGTCGCGCTTGCAAAGCGATTCCTGCCCGGCCGGCTATGAACAATCCTCAGTCACAAGCATCTTCGCATCGGGAGGAATGGCGCCTATGTTTTCGTGCGCACGGGAGATCATCGATTCGCGGAGAGTCATTCAATACAGCTCCCTGCCAGCTCTAACGCCGTGCGCCCAGGGGGCGTCTGCGATCCGCGCGAACGGTGTGCGAACACCGATCAACGGAGCGAACGTATTGCTCTTCTCCTATGAGCTGCTCTGCAGCTGCCCGGCGGAGAACATCAGCATTCCGAGCGACTGGCCAGATCCAAACAATCAGGATGTGACCACCGCGGTAAGCGAAGCGACCTGCGGTCCCAGTGCGACCAGCGGTGGTTTGTGTCCGGGCGGGTCCGCACCCCGGTGCAACATCGACGGTACTGGCTGCGTCTGCTGACGACGGCGGCTCGTCCGTCGATGCGATGCGCGAACGCCTATCGTGCTATGATGGGGCTGCAGGTGCCTGGCTGATCGCGCTCCATGCAGCGTACGCCGCAACCGCAGATGCGGGCGCGGGAGCATGTTGTGAACCTTCCGGTGCAGTCTCGGTTGCTCCAGCATCCGGCGTCGAGCGGCGGTTTGCACACCCCTTCGCCGCCCAGGGTACATTGCGCGCGGTGGCATTGCTGGCCGCGCATGCAGTCGCTGTCGTCGAAGCAGCAGCCCTCGCGTGATGCGAGTCTACAGGTGGACCCTTCGCCGCTTGAGCCATCTAGTTGACCTCCGTCGGTCGGTTCGCCTCCGTCGCCGTCCGTGCTGGCGTCGCTGAGGCTGGCGTCACTCGAGCCGCCATCGTCGACGGTCGTCATTGCGCTGTCGCGCGTACTTCCGTCGTTCACTGTTTCGTTCGACGAAGCGTCGCGCGAAGCGCTCGAATCGTCACCACAGCCGACCGAGAACATCATCGAAGCAAGAACCAAGCAAATCCATTTCATGAGCGCAGTAAAGCAACGAAACGCCTGCATGGCTAGTCCGCGAATGCGGAGGAGGGCGAGGGCGCATCTTCGAATCGAAAGCGCTGGAGGGTGACCGGTTCTTCGCCGCAGCTCTTGACGATGGGGCGTGCGAGAACTTCCTCTTGAACCGCGATATGTTGCGTTTCGCCACCAAGTCGAACAGCGACGTAGGTGGGCTCGGCGGAGCGTGGAGCGAGCGCAAGTTCGGCTTGGTAATGCCGCGCGCCGGATCGCTCCAGGGCAAACGCATGAGCGGCTTGGGCCGGCGGCGGATAGCCGCAAAGACCGCGAAAGCGATCCAATCGATAGAGTTCGCCTCGCGCTTCGGCGTCGAGCAAAGATTGCGCTTCGTTTGCCTGAACTCGGCCGTAGCATGCGCCGGCAGGGAGCGAAACGACGTTCGCTGCGAATCGGTGGCCACCCACATGGGTGGTTTGCCACACGTTGGCGGTCAGCGCGGCCAAGGATTGGTAGACCGAGTTGCCGAGGCGCGCGCAGCAAGGGTCCCGTTTCCCATGAGTGCACACCAGATACAGAGGTTCGTTCTTCGCTGGGTCATCGGAGGCAACGTCTCGCGACGCGCTGGAAGAGCCCGAAGCTCCAGGAAGTTGTACATCAAGAAGGTCGTCCAATGTGTTGAGCGTCCATGACCATAGCGATGAGCCAGCCGAGCTCGTACGCGCCAGAAAAAGAGCGCGCTGCTGTTCGGGGATGGGCTTTCGAAGCTCAGGCTTTCGAAGCTCAGGCTTTCGAAGCTGGGGTTTTCGAATGAGCTGAATTCGGCAGGGCGACAGGAGCGTTTGCCATTCCGTCAGCCGGTCGACGATGTCCGAGGACAAACCGGCCGACTCAAGTGGCTTCGGCGCCCATGTGCCCGAGTGTTCGAGTAAGATCCAATGCTCTGCATGCGGCGCGGTGCCCCAAAGCGGTTCGCTGGCCGCGCGCGAGGAAGCCTCGCAGGGTAGTGTGTTGCGTGAAGGCTTGCTCGGGGTGGTCATGGCGAGGGCGGCTGCGCGATCCTTGTCTACCGGGTGCGCGACCCTTGTCTATCGGGAGCCGGGCCGGTCCATGGCAGGAGGGGGGACGGGCAGAGGCGCGCTCATTTGTGCTTCCGCGCTCTGGATGGTGGCTTCGCGGCGCTCGAGGAGCGCTTGGTTCCAGGCGTCGTACTGCGCTTGAAAGGCTTGCGTTCGTCCGGCTGCTTGGGTTCGTAAACGTTCCAGTTGGCGTCGTCGGCTGCCATCTACCTCGGTTCGCAACGCGGATTCAACGTCGCGGAGCACCCGACGAGCTCTCACCACGGCTTCCGAGAAGTTTTCTCGAAGGGCAAAATTTTCGGCCTGAACCAGCTGAATGGCCCAACGCTCCTCGGGCGTCACGTCTTTCATTGCCGTCCACTCTACCCAAATGGGCGAGCCCGTCCAGTGAATGAGCCCTGTTTGACCAGACGTGAGACGCTGCGTACGGTCCCGGCGATGTCAAAGCCGGACACCAGCGGATGGGAAGAAATCAACGCGTTGCTGGGCCGAGGAACGTCGTACGAAGGCAAGCTGAGCTTCGAGGGCCGGGTGCGTATCGATGGCAACTTTCGGGGCGAAATCTTCAGCGATGACCTGCTGATCGTCGGAGAGGGAGCGGAGATTCACGCCCGCGTCGAAGTCGGTACCCTCATTGTGCTTGGTGGCGCGATTGTCGGGGACGTTTCTGCGCGCTACCTCGTAGAGCTTCACGCGCCCGGTAAGGTTCAAGGAGCGATTCACACGCCTCAAATTTTTATTGAAAAAGGCGTCGTGTTTGACGGCAACTGCACGATGTCCCCGGAGACCGAAGTCCGCGAGTTCGACGGCGAAGCGACCCTTCTCTAGGCGCCTGTAGGCAGGGCGACATTTCAGACCTGGAATGTTGGGAATCGCGCGAAAGCTGGTGCGCGAGAGTCGAGTTCGCGTCTGACACGGCGAGCGATAGAGGTTGCGCGCTCCCCCTTGCAGGTGACATTGTTTCAAGCCGAATTAGTGCTGCGAGAATTCCCGCGCTGCGGCCGAATCGTTCAACTCATGAAGAAGTTTTTTTAGTCCATACGCAACTGCTCGCGGCGTCAGCCGATAAAGGGACATTCTCTCGCGGTCGGTCTTCCGAGAGCTTGGAGCTCCCGGGATTGGCAGTGGGAGCCAGGTCGACGGCGTGAATGGGGTCGACGGCGTGAATGGGGTCGACAGCGTGAATGGGGTCGACGGCGTGAATGGGGTCGGCAAGAGGAAAACAGCCCAATCGTTTTTTGATGTGTACTTCGTGTTGGTTTTCGGAGGTTACGGTGAACGGATTTCAGAGCTCATTGGTTTCGAGTTATCGGGTATTGATTGTAGCGGCGTGGATCGTGGTGGCGGGCTGCGGCGGTGCAGATTGCCCAGAAGGGCGCATCATGATGGACGGCGAATGCGTCTGTCCGGAAGACGCCGGCGCGACTTGTGCCCCGGCGGATGGTGGTATGCCGGCGGAAGAAGACGCGAGCCGACCTCTCGCTGATCCTCCATCGGCCAACGTGGTGGCTCGATTCCCTTGGAACGGGTACGCGACGGGCAGCATTCGTGCGGCCGGCGGGCGCGCGAAGGTAGACCCGCTACGCCCGAAGTTCATGTGGGAGATCATCGACGACGCCGTCTTCTATCAGTTTCAAGCCGACAACTCGTGCGAGATTGGCGCGTTTTCCGACTGCGCATTCGACAGCCCCGAGCTCGACGTGCAGGTGACAGAATCGTTCGACGATTGGCGCGAACGCGGCGTGCCTGAAAACGTGATCGGTTTTACTCCCGACGAAGACTTTCCAATCGAGCGCAAAACCGCAGCGCCGGTCGGAGAGCGCTACTTTTGGCGCGTGCGCGCGTGCACCGAAGAAGAATCGTGCACCGAGTGGACGGATGTTCGCTACCTCGACGTGGGTCGACTGACCAACGACTACAACGGCGACGGGTTCGGAGATGTGCTGGTGGGCGGATCCGGAGACGATTCTCTCAGGGGAGCCGCTGTTGTTTACTTCGGCAACTCGGACGGAAGGATTTCGCCCGCGGCGTCGGAAGACCACGGGTGGTCGTCAGGAACGGCGTTCGGGGCATCGGTTTCTGAGGCCGGCGACATCAATGGAGATGGGTTTGGCGACGTGATCGTCGGCGCTCCAAACTTCGGCACGGGTAGCGGTGCTAACAAGACGCTGGCGGGCGCGGTGCTGGTGTTCTACGGCTCAGCGACCGGGCTGACAGATGGCGAAATCCTCCAAAACCCTGATTTCCAAGGCGGACGTTTTGGCCGAATCGTATCGGGGGTTGGTGACGTGAACGGAGACGGTTTTGCGGACGTCGTCATCAGCGCGATTGATCAAGACCGAGGCGCAGCGCGAGAGGGAAATGCGTTTCTCTATCTAGGTTCGGCGGTTGGTCTGCGAGTGGAGCCAGTGGTGACATTTGACAATCCTACGAATCAGGAGGGCGGTCGGTTCGGCGTGGTCGCTCCAGTGGGTGACATAGATGGTGACGGGTTCGTGGATATCGTAATTGGCACGACCGAATACAATGCAGCAGAATCCAAAGCGGGCCGAGCGTATGTGTATCTGGGTAGCTCGGAAACGATATCGAACGAACCAGACGCGACGCTCGAAAATCCGGAGCCCGAAACCGCACTTCGGTTTGGTGCGGTCGGCACCGGAGGCGACTTCAACGGTGACGGGCTGAGCGACTTGTTGATTGGTGCGCCGGACGAATTGCGATCCGAGTCGCCGGGCGCGGTCTACGTGTATTTCGGAATCACTACCGGGGTAGCTCTGTCGCCCGGGCAGCGAATCAGCAATCCACTTGATGAGCGCGGCACAAGATTTGGGTTCTCACTCTCTGGTGGGCACGACCTGGACGGCGACGATTTCGCTGACGTTGCGATTGGCGCCTACGGAGCAATCGGTGGCTCCGGGGAGCAATCGGGCACCGTCCATGTGTTTTCGGGCTCGGCGGAGGGCATCGAGGAAAGCGATTCGAGGAAGATCGACGGCCAAGAGACGGAATCCTTCGGTTTTTCGGTTTCTACCCAGACAGACACCCAGGGCGACGGCGTTTACGATTTGGTTGTTGGGGATCCTGGTTTTCGCAACGGCCGGGCATACGTCTTTCTTGGGATTGCCACCAGCGGCGTGCGACCCAACGACGCGACCATTGTGGGTTTCGGTGCGACCAAAAGATTCGGATTGTCCGTTCGCTGACCATCGATTGGTTTGTGCGCGACTCGATGTGTCGTTTCTGGAGTGATGTATGGATTATGTAGTTGGGTATTGTGGGCGCGCGTTGATCGTCGCAGGCATGGTCGGTTGCGGCGGTCTTGACTGCCCCGCGCCTCGGGTAGTCGGTGACGATGAAGCGTGCGTATGTCCTGATGGGTTTGCGGAAGATGGCGACGGATGTCGCGCCGTGAGCGCCGACGAAAACGAGGCACCGTCGGCTGTCGAACCTCCGGATGCGGTTGTTGCGCGGTACCCCTGGAACGGCTTTGCGACAGGAAGCGTGCATGCGGCGAGAGAGGTTGCAGTTCATCCGCTGCGTCCGAAGTTCATGTGGAGCTCAGCATCCGGCGCGGAATCTTATCAGCTACAAATCGAGGCCGACTGTGCGATTGCGTCGTTCCGTACGTGTGCGTTTGAAGAACCGGAGGCGGATATCCGAGTGGCGGAAACTACCGCAGTGCTTTCTGAAGACCTGCCGGTGTCGATGGTGCCACCGGTGGGGCGGCGTTACTTTTGGCGCGTCCGCGCATGCGCCGCAGAGGATACGTGCTCGGCGTGGACGGAAGTTCGCTATCTCGATGTGGGTCGTTTGACGTCCGACTACAACGGCGATGGCTATTCTGATGTGCTCGTGGCAGCGCCGAGGGCCGATGCGGGAGGATTGCAGGGAGCAGGTCTTGTGCGGGTGTTTCTCGGAGGCGCTTCCGGAGTGGCCCCCGATGCCGTCGCGACGCTGCAAGATTCGAGCGGCCGATTCGAAGGCCGATTTGGTCTTGCGATCGCCGCGGTCGGCGACATGAACGGAGATGGTTTTTCCGAAGCAGCGGTGGCTACTCACGGAGCAGAGTTTCGAGCCGACAGCCAGGTGCATCTGTTTTGGGGGTCGCCCGATGGTCTCCAGCCTGACGAGCGCACCGTCATTAACGAGCCGACGCCGCAGCCGATCAGCGGGTTCGGCGAAGCCATTTCCTCGGGTGGGGATCTTGATGGAGACGGCTTTCGTGATTTCGTGATCGCCGCACGAAGGCAAGCAAACGGCGCTCAGGATGAGGGCGCGGCGTTTGTGTTTTTTGGTTCCGAAGCGGGCGTGAATGCGGAAGAATTGGTCACGATCGACAGCCCGGAGAATCGCGCATCAGACAACTTCGGCGGTGCCCTTGACGTTGTTGGCGACCTGAACGGAGACGGGTATTCGGACATTGTGATCACTCGGCGAGGTGCCAACCCCCTGGACGCTATGCCTCGGATCGCAGAAGTGTACTGGGGCAACCAGGAACGGCGACTCGAAGAGTCTGCTCGGTCGCTTGCCGTCCATGTCGGGCCGGACAAAGAGACAACGCCCAGCGGAGTTGTCGGCGTCGGGGATCTAAACGGCGATGGGTTTTCGGATGTCTTGGTCAGCTCACGATCTCTAGATACAAGCGGCTTCTTGTCCGACGATTTTGAGACGAGAGGTCACGTATTCTTGGGCGATACCGAGATTCGTGAGCTTGGCGCAGTGGTACTTGAGGACCCTTCGGGAAACGATGAATCCTATGCTAGCGCACTAGGCCGCGCCGGGGATCTGAACGGCGATGGGTTCGCCGATTTGATCGTCGGGTCACCACGCGCCGAAGATCGCGGTATCGCTGAAGCCGGCCTCGTATATCTCTATTTCGGCGCATCTTTCTCGCCGCAAGAAGCTGAGTCGTGGCCAAAGCCAGAAGCGTTTTTCGCGGCGTCTCCTCAGGCCGGCGTGGGGTTCGCCTCCGCGGGGTGGGCCGATTCGGACACCAATGGAGACGGCTACTCTGACTTGATCGTCGGAATTCCAGACAAGCGAAATCCCAACAACCCCCGAGAACATGGTGCTGCGCAGGTGCACCCCGGTTCGCCACGCGGTCCGGTGGCAACCGAGTTTGTTCCGCTCCGGAATACGATTGTGGATGGATCCTCGAGCTTCGGTGAACGCGTTCGCTGACCGAACGCCGTTTCTCGTCACAATTTCCGCGATCTTGCAGCCTCTAAATAGAATCGGCTGGCGTGCCGTCGAAAGACTCGGAACAATGGCACGCAGAGCCGGGAGAACGAGATGGGGCTGAGACGCATGGGGCTGAGAGGCCCAGGACGAGTGGTCGGGGCAATCCTAGCTGTCTGGATGCTGGCCGCTTCGGCGTCGGCCCAAACGCCTGCCGCGCTCGCTTCGCAACTCGGTTCGCGGATCCGCACCGGCAGCGTGGATGCGCCGAGCAGCAACGTCGGGTTCGGCGTGGCGGTAGGGGTGGTCAACGCACCTTACGATCGCGTGCTCCACGCGGTTGGAGACTACGCGCGTTACCACGAGTTTCTTCCTCATTTCAAAACTTCTCGGGTGCTCGCCGAGCGAGGTAACCGCGCCATGGTGTATATGGAATGCGGGATTCTCAAGGATACGGTCACGCTGTGGGCCCAGCTCAAGGTGCGAAGCAAAGACGAAGGCGACAAGCGGCTTGTCGAAGCGCGCATGGCCCGCGGCAATATGGAAAGCTTCGTGGCCAAATGGGAAGTGAGCCCGCTGGACAACGGCCGCCGGGCGCTGGTTCGATTTCGTATCCTCGTCGACCCTGACCTTCCGCTTCCTTCATCCATCATCACCAAAGAAAACGTGAAATCAGCGCGGCGCACCATTGAAGCGCTGCGCAATCGTTTAAACACCTAGCGCGCACGCAAAACACCAGCCTGCGAGCGCGAAATGGCGGAAGGTGCTAAGCGCGTATACTCTTGAGTCGCTCCAGCTACATTACGCCCGAAGGTGAGCAACGACTTCGAGGCGAACTCACTGCGCTGTGGACCGAAGAGCGCCCCAAAGTGACTCGCGCGGTGGCCGATGCGGCCGCCGAAGGTGACCGCTCTGAAAACGCAGAATACATCTACGGCAAGAAGCGCCTGCGAGAGATCGACCGCCGCATTCGCTTTCTTTCCAAGCGCCTCGACGAACTTGAAGTGGTCGTCCCCGAGGGTCGACGTCGCGACGACCGCGTGTACTTTGGCGCATGGGTTCGGGTAGAAAACGCAGAGGCTGAACACGAAGACGACGAAGTAGCCGAGTATCGCATCGTCGGCCCCGATGAAACGCATGTTCACGCCGGCGGCATCAGCATCGACTCCCCCGTGGGACGAGCCCTTATGGGGAAAGCGGTGGGTGACGAAGCGCTGGTTCGTCGCCCTAAAGGGGAGCTATTGCTCACGATCTTGGACATACGCTATTCGGCCAACCCCGAGTCTGATGATGACAACCTCGGCGGAGCCACCGACACGTAGCACGTTCGTGCTCAGCGTAGAATCGTGTCGAAGCACGAACAGCCAAGCGCGTCGCAGCGAGGCTGAACGCCGTGCGCGCATCCGCAGAAAGCTTTCGACTCCGCGGTGATTACGCTTGGATCGCTAGCGCTTTTCCATCCGCTAAAAACGAGATGCCCGATTGGGCATCGGCATGGCTGTGTGTAGGTATAACGAAAGACGTTGTCGGTGTTGGCTACCCGCACGCGCTTTCCGACGGCGACGATCGCGGTATCGCCCAATTCGCATTGCACGTCCTTGGGCAGCGAGTTGTACGAGATGGCGACTCTTTTTTCCGGGAACTCTTTCGCGCAACGGGTGAACGACTCAAAGGATAGTTCGTTGGCTCCAGGAAAGCTCGAGCCCTGAGGGAGCGTTACGTTGGTGACCCCCTCGGTGAAGTACTGAGGTGGGCAGCTGTGTTGCTGAATGGTGTGGTTGCTCGTTGCACTTTTCCTGTTGATTCTGGAGTCTTCAAACGTGGCACAGATCAATCCGTCGGTGGCAAAGACCAGAGTCGAACCCTCACAAATCGTGTTGCCCTTCGGAACAGAAATCGGCGCGTTCGATGCGCTGATTTTCCCTTCCCACATGGCAAACGCTTCGTTGTCGGTGAGTGTTTCATCAAGCGGGATTGACGCCATCTTGGCGGAACTTTCGCCAGTTGCGTCGTCGACCGAGGATGCGCAACCAAGCAAACCTATCGAGAATGCAACCGTTGCCGCGATCAATCGCTTCTGACTACCCTTTGCCTGCATACTTCGCGGTTACCTCCGGTTGCCTCACCCACTTAGCCTGGCTGCACGGACTGTACCAGGTCCAATGTCTAGGAAACCTGAGGGAACTCGAGATAAACAAGAAGAGAGTGGCAGGTTCAAAGTGACTGGAAGGGGACTGGAGACACCGCCGAAGCCGCTTTTTTACGACCAGCGACCCACGTTGACCAAGACGGTATCTCCAGTTTCGATTGCGTTCATCAGAGCGGATGGGGGCCTCCACCTCCGCCGGTACCGCAATAGGGTCCGGAACGGGACGTGGATGTGTACGCGCTGCAGCCTTGTGCGTTGCAGGAGCGAGCTCGGAGGTAGACGCGTTGCCGGCTGCCGGCATGAATGATGGGCGAACTGAGGGTGCGCCAGGAGCCGCTGGCAATCTTGAACTCTTCGTCCATCGACGTTGCAGAAACGCTTCCGCGAGGCGAGACGGTGGAGATGAAGGAGTTGGTTCCCCGGGAGCAACCGACAAACTCGAGGTGCACAGAAGGGCTGTCCGGACGCGGCGGAATGCAGGCTGGGCCTACGAGCGATTGGGACGAAAACGCACTGCAGCCATTTTCGTTGCAGGCTCGCGCGCGAACTTCGACACGCTGGCCTCCGGAAGAGGTAAACGAGTTTCCGCTGAGGGTTCTCCACGCGCCGGTTCCGATTCGAAGCTGCTTCGTGGAAATGGTTCCCGAGATGATGCCGGGGGTTGCGGTGGCGCGAAAGCGGTTTGTGCCCGACGCGCAGCTTTGATGTTCGAGTTCGATATTCGGTGGGCTTGCGACTTGGCGCGCTGTCATCCAGATCGGGTTGGTGAACGCGTAGCGCCGGAGGAGCACGCCTCGGCCTTCGGTTTCGGCAAACGCGCGGGTGTAGAGACGCGCTGGCGTTTGCACGTCGATGGCGCGGCAGCGGGTAAACGAAATGGGAATCAGCGTGCCGTCATCATCCCGAATCGTATCGTGTTCCGTGACGCACTCGTGGTCGAACACGTTGAAGTCGGTCGGCCGAAGGTTGAGAATACGAGTTCCGGCATATCCTTCGGATCGAGGAATCGTAAGCTGAAGGTTGCCGTTCGGGTCGCGCACGTACCCATCGCGCATGGGGCAATATTCGCGCCCCGTGTCATCGGTGATGACCGTGTCTGATTCGATGCATTGGCCGCTCCCCGTGGTGCCGTGTCCGGCGGGTGCATACACCAAGCCTTCGTGATCCGAGCTTTGCACGCCCACGTAGAAATCGATGGTTTTCACTGGGCCAAACTCGGGCGTCGACTTCCACTCCACGAGGACCGGGGCCGATGCTTCTGTGATGATGAAGTCGCCTCCCATCGGCACGTCCCCGTCGTCGATGGTTCCGTTCCCGTTGACGTCGATGGCGATGCGCAGCGCGGGGCCGTCGGTGACCGCGAAGCGGCCGGAAGCGAGCGACTCCACGACTTGGTTCTGGCCTACCCCTCCGGATGCACCGGGTCGCTCGGTGCCTACATAGGTAAGGTTTCGCGGTTTACCGATGGCAGTGTCATTCGCTGCCGCCCAGCCAAAGAACCGACCAGTGCGTCGATAGTTGAGGTCGCCATGTGCATCGGAGCCGCCTGCCATGAAGAACTTGCGGGGCGCCCCATCGGCAAGCCATTCGAGGTCCGCGGTCTTGGTCGGGTTGATGCCCCACTTGAGAACCTGGTCCCACATGCGTGCGCCATCGCCAAGCTCGACCCAGAGGCCTTGCTCGTCTTGCTCTTCCCAGCGCCAATCGAAGTTCACGACGACGTGTCCATCGAGCTCGGGGTCTGGGACGCCCTGGTCGTGCAGCATGGGAAAGCGCCGCGAGCCCGCGACCGATTTGTGCCGGGTGTCGGAGTTCCACAGCTGCAACCCGAGCACATAGGGCGAGTTAAACGCGGTACGCAGCTGGGTATCCGAAAAAGGGACAATATCCGGCCCCAGTCGATTGACGCCATTGCCGGATGCCTTCTCCACTGGGTGAGCAAGAAATACGTAGCCTTTTTTGGCCACTTCCAGTTCAGTGTTGAGGAGCTCGCCCAACCGGCGATTCGCGCCGCCATAGGTGGTGGTGTTGCCCGAGATAAACGAGTCGCGACCATTGATCGCACCAGGCTCGTCGGAATCGTAGGGCAGGTACACCATGTGCTGCCGGGACGCTTTGATTTGCCCGAGACCTTGCGGATCGCGTAGGGACCATTGATGGGGTGTCGAGCCGTCGTAGATGATCTCGTGTTCGCATCGACCTTCAAAATCAGTCCACTCGATGAGTGCGCTCGGTAGGTCGGTGCAGACGTCGCGCCAGCGGTAGAAGCGGTCGAAAGCGTATCGAAACCGGCCGAGCTGGCGCTCTTCGTCCGAGATTTCAGGAATGACATCGAGTTCTGCGCCGATAAAGACTTGTGGTGCCCGATTCGAACCACCGCTCCGGCGAACTTCGTGGTTTGCTCCGCTCGGAAGATTGAGCCAATCGTAGAGATAGCGAAATCGATTGTCGCTGAGGTCACGCAGCGCGTCGGCGCGGTCGACGGGGACGCCCGCGCCGGCGTCGCGAAGCGTGTTCACCAGCCAGTCCTCCACGAAATCGAGCCAGGAAGGGAGGATGGGAATGTTGTCGACGAAGATTTGATGAAACCCAGTGATCTGATGGGAATCGGACGCATGGTCGGTGGCGAACACATAGTCGAGCCCCATCGACTTCATGGCTTGGCCAACCGTTCGATAGCTTGTGCCGCTTTCACCTTCGTTGTCGGTGCCCTGCGAGTGGTAGTGCAGGTCGCCGTACACCCATTCGTCGCTGAACTTAGGGAGCGGCGCTTCGGCGAGATGCACCTTAAGAAAATCGCCGAAGAAGTACACCTCGGCGTCTCGCTCCACGACTCCTTGCCCCGCCGACGGCCGGCCCACGTTCACTCCGGAGCTTTCCCGTCCGCGCATCAGCTGCCAGAGCACCGCTTGGCGATCCATATCTTGGTTCGGGTGGCACCCGGCTGTTCCTGCGACCCGCACCATAACAATCAGTTCTAGGTCTTCTCCCGGGCTCTGGCTCCGCGGTTGGTAGAGCGCGGTCGCGTTCCACTCCGCCCAATCGTTGATGCGCACCACGTCGTCGGGCGACTCCCCGTCCCACATGCGTCGAAGCAGATGCGAATCGTTTCCCGGAGTCAGCTCGCCGGTGTTCAACCATCGACGAGATGCTTCGATTTCGTGAAACTCTTCCGGCCCAAAGCGCGTGACGTGCCCGCCCTCAACGACGTAGAGGCTGCATACCGCGCCAATCGGTAGTGGATCCTGATCGAAGGTGTCTTGATTGCGCGCGTCGTGAAAGGTCATCACGATGGGCACCGGATCGTACGACCTATCCGAGGCACTGGGTTCAAGACGCCACGGCGTATCCACCTGCCACTCGACGCCATTGAGCGGACCGAACCCGCTCACGTCGCTGTAGAGGTGCTCGCGATGTTCACCCACCGTCTCTTTCACCGCCGGCGGCTCGGTCGTGCACCCGAGCGCGCCGCCAACAGCGATGCCGACCCACGCCACACAGATCGCACCCATGCGACTGATTTTCTCGGCCCATGCAAAAGCGACTCCCCTCAAATGAATTCTCGCCATCGCCCTGTTCTCCTTGCTCTCGCGGTCCTTCATGCTCTCGAGCTCCGAGAGCGGATCCACGGATGTGCAAGGTGGTTAGAGCAAACCAAGTGCCACCCAAAAACTCAATCATTCTCGGGTCGGGCATGTGCGTCGAGCGTCGCCTTCGCGAACCGCCCGCGAGCCGTCCATCGAGTCCAACTCGGGATCTCGACGAACGCCATGGCGGTGATGTTTCAGTATCCAGATTTGGAATGCTTGCTTGAGCCTCTCCGAATCGGTCGAGCCATCGACATCATCTCGAATTCCATTTCGTTGCTTGTTCGCCAGCGCAAGATGGATCTGGCGCGTCGCGCTGCCCCATTTCTACGGCGTTCAGAAAAGCTTTCGACTAGCGCCTTGGCCCGATAGGTGAACCGGCCGTGCACATCATTTGGTCGTTGCATTCGGGCTCAGGCGGCGCGACGCACAGAGGAACGGGGCAACGAGTTCTCATCAGCCAATCGCTACAGACAGAATTGTACGCTTTGGTGTTTGTTTCGCACTGGGCTTTGGTCATCGGGTAGACGGGGCACAGTGGGCAGCGGCAATCGCGTTCGGTTCTCGGCGCGGTGCGATGGACGCAGAAGGTACAGTCGTCAGCGCTGCGGCAAGCTCCGGTCCCTGCGTCCGTAGTTGGATCTATACCGGCGTCGGTCTCGATGGAGGCGTCTTGCGAGGTTGTGCCGGAGTCGCTCGCGCTAGCGTCCGCGCTGCCACTCGAGCCTCCGTCGAGCGTCGTCGAGGCGTCGACCGAGCCATTGCTGTCATCGTCGCCGCAGCCAACGAAGAGGCCTCCCGCAACGATTGCGAAAGCGCAGAGAAGCTTGTGTGCGAAATAGTTTTCTTGATTGTGCATCGGATACTTCCAGGTCTGTGGACCCAGCCTGACCATGCGACCCGAGAGTCTTGCGTCGGCTGGATTCGGGCATCCGAATAGATTAGCAGTCGTGCGATCGGGCGGTTAATCGCTGAACACCGAAGTGTTCGGTGGCCTACACTATTGGCAATATCCCACTTCTCGGCTGCCTACGAAAAACGATGGACTCGTGCGCTCGCATTCGCGCCCCGAGGGGCATGCTGCGTTGCGGTCGCTCGCGTTGGGTTGACACCAGAAGCGGCAGGTCGAACGGCCGCTCGGCGTAGACACGCAATCGGCGCCAGCTTCGCAATCGACGTCGCTCGAACAGCGTTCGCCGGCTTTCTTGGAACCGTGTTCAAAACACGTAGTCGCGTGTTTGTCGACTCCATCATCGTTGTAGCGCACCACGTCGCAGTCTGTGCCCGCGGGGCAATCGAGGCGTCCATCCAAAAAGTCACATTCGGTGGTGCAGTAGTGGGCGCCGGTGCGGCGAGCGTTCCCGCCGGCGCCCAATACAATCGGTACGCAGCCGCTCGTTGTCCCGGAGCATTGGCTTGCGGGAGAGCAATAGCGCGAGCACAGTTTGATATTCGGGCCGGCGCCAATGCAGCCAAAGCCCCGCGCGCATTCCGCGTCGCTGGTGCAGACTTTGGCTTGCGTTCCGGCTGGATCGGTATCTGTGCACCGGGCTTCCAGCACGTTCGGCGATACCCCGTTTGAGGGGGCTCCTCCATCTGTGGCCGAGCCACTCGGGGGGACCAGGCGGCATGCTTGATTCGCGGCGCATATCGTCTGCGCAATCAAATCGTCAATGGTGCAATCGACCTCTCGCACGCCGATTCCGCCGTCTGTTGCGACGCCACCGTCGCCGATCGGTCCCACTCCAAACGGTCCCGCGGTGCCCGGCAAGGCGCTTGAACCAGCCGGCACCGGGGTGCCAACGCGACCCCCACTGTCGGCGCACGCGGTCGTCAGGATGAACACCGCAGGTAGAACGATTCGATTCGGGGCAAACATGCGAAATAACTCCATTGCGATGACGTGACCGCGAATGCTCGAAGTGTACGAAGCGAGGGAACTGCTCGCCAGGCGGGCGGCGCGAGGAACGCCTGAGCCGCCTATGTGGAACCGGGCCATGATGCAGCTTGACGGGCATCGGCTCGCTTGCTAGGTCCTGCGCGAATTAGCCGGGTAATTTAGCCGGCGCGCGTAACTCCACGCCCTCAAAGGCACCGCCGCGATGCACCCATTATCCATTGTGCTGTTGAGCGAAGGGTCAATTATTGATCTGGATGGCACGCTGTTTTTGCAGCTGGGCTTATTCTTTGTCGCATTCCTCGTGCTTCGCAGCTTGATTTTTAAGCCCATGGTGCGTCTTTTCGAAGCGCGCGAACAAGCGATCGACGGTGCCCGCGAGGAAGCGAAACAGCTGAGCGAGAAGGCGGACGACACCGGACACGCGTTCGACGAACAGATGCGTTCGGTACGGCTATCAGCTCAGAAAGAACGCGAGCGTCTTCGTCAGGACGGTCTCAAGTTGGAGCGCGAGACACTCGAGCGAGTCCGTCGGCACACTCAGTTGCAGCTCGAGGAGGCTGAGGCCCGCGTAGCGAGCGATGGTGAACGACTGCGTCGCGAGCTTGCTGCCAGAGTGCCCGTGCTCGCGAATCAAATCGCCTCCAGACTCTTGCACCGGGAGGTCCCGTGAACGACGCAGGCACACCGGCGACAGGTGCGATGAGCAACACGGCCATCGCCATGGCGGTATCGATCGCCGCAATAGGGTTTTTCGTGGTGCAGTTCGCGGCGGTAGATTCGTCGTTCGCTCAACATGAGCCAGCCGTGGGTGGTGAGACGGGCATTCATGGCGGAGCCTCGTCCGAGGAGGCGGAGCGTCACGGCGAACATCACGGGCTCTTGGGGCCAAACTATTCGTTTTGGGAACGGGTGCAGCCAGTTCTCAAGAACACCGAATTTCAGGGGTCCGTATTCAACTTCGGTCTGCTGCTGGTGCTGATCGTGTACTTCGGACGCAAACCGATTCGGCGCTTCCTCGTTTCGCGGCGGCGCGAAATCGAAGACAACCTGGCTGAAGCGCAGCGGCTCAAAGCGGAAGCGGAGGCAAAAGCAAACGCCTATGCGCTTAGGCTAGAGCGCCTCGATGCAGAGCTGGAGCAGCTGCGAGCCGACATGGTGAAGGCGGGAGAGGCAGATCGGGAACGCATCGTGGTTGAAGCGGAGGCCAAGGCCGCGCGGATGCGAAAAGAAACACAGTTTTTGATCGATCAGCGCATGAAGCAGCTGCGAGAAGATTTGCAGCGATTTGCTGTCGACGCGGCGATCGAAGCGGCGGGGCGGGTTCTTCAGCAAGAAACGACGTCGACGGATCAGCAGCGGTTGGCCGACGCCTACGTGAAGCGTCTGGTGGAGCTTACGGGTGTCACGCCGACGAACTCGATGATTCCGCCCGACGGGGAGGCGTCGTCGTGAGTTCCTTGGCGCTGGGGCGGCGATATGCCAAAGCTTTGATCGGTCTAGCGGAAGAGGCGGGAAGTGTAGACGCCGTGGGCCAGGAGCTGCGCGCGTTCTGCGCGGTATGGAACGAAAGCAAGGAGCTGCGGGAACTTTTTGAAAACCCAGCGATTCCTGCAGATGCGAGCCGGCAAGTATTGGCAAAGCTGGCCGAGCGGTTGAGGCTATCGGGCCCGGTGCGTAACGCGCTGTTCATTCTCGCCGACCGTAAACGCCTTCGCTTTGTGCCGGAAGTCACAGAGGCATTTCAAAACCTGAGCGAAGCGCGCGGAGGTCAAGTTCGTGCCACCGTGACGACCGCAACCGAGCTACCGGAGAGTTTTTTTGGCCGGCTGCGACGCACGTTGCACGAGGCAACGGGCAAAGAGGTGGTGCTCACCCAGCGTGTAGATCCGTCGCTCGTCGCTGGCGTGGTCGCCCAGGTTGGGGGCAAGGTGTTCGACGGGAGCGTACGCAACCGTCTTCAAGAGATGAAAGAGGAGCTACGGGCTCTCTGATCGCTAAGGGGTTCCATGCAAATTCGCGCGGAAGAAATATCAGACATCATCAAGCAGCAAATCGCGTCCTACGACCGCAGCGTCGACGTGATGGAAACCGGCACCGTATTGACGGTCGGCGACGGTATTGCACGCATCTACGGTCTCGACGGAGTGATGGCGGGCGAGCTTGTGGAGTTTCCCGGCGGCGTCGTGGGCATGGTCCTCAATCTCGAAGAGGACAACGTTGGCGCCGCGGTCTTTGGCTCGGACGTTTCCATTAAAGAGGGAGCTACGGTCAAGCGCACAGGGCGGATTGTGGAGGTCCCGGTCGGTCCGGAGCTCGCGAATCGAGTGGTAAACGCGCTTGGCCAACCGGTTGACGGTAAGGGCCCGCTCAAGACAAATCTCCGCCGAAGGGTGGAACTAAAGGCTCCTGGAATCGTAGCCCGCCAGCCGGTTAAAGAGCCACTCCAGACCGGCATCAAGGCTATCGACGCGATGATTCCGATCGGTCGAGGGCAGCGCGAGCTCATCATCGGAGACCGTCAGACGGGCAAGACCGCGGTCGCGATCGACACCATCATCAACCAAAAAGGCAAAGACGTTTTTTGCGTCTATGTCGCGATCGGCCAGAAGCAATCCACGGTCGCGCAAGTAGTCGACCGGCTCGAGCAGTACGGCGCCATGGAATACACCACCGTCGTGATCGCGGGGGCCTCCGAACCTGCGCCGCTGCAGTTCATCGCTCCGTATTCGGGTTGCGCGATGGGCGAGTATTACCGCGACAACGGGCAGCATGCCCTGTTGATTTATGACGACCTGTCGAAGCAGGCCGTTGCATACCGACAGCTTTCGCTGTTGCTTCGGCGGCCCCCTGGTCGAGAGGCATATCCTGGTGACGTCTTCTACGTGCACAGTCGCTTGCTTGAACGCGCGGCGCGTATGGCAGACGAGTTTGTCGTCGTGCGAAAAGACGAAGAGCCGAAGCGTCGTCCGGGGATCAAGACTTTTGCGGGTGATGGGGCCAAATCGGAAGCAGACGCCGCAGCAAAAGAAAAGGGCGCCGACTATGCAGCGAAGAAGCTTCCTGACTCAGGTGGCTCGCTCACCGCGCTTCCCATTATTGAGACTCAGGCAGGAGACGTATCGGCGTATATTCCGACCAACGTGATCTCGATTACCGACGGGCAAATCTTCCTCGAGTCAGATCTGTTCTACTCTGGCGTCCGGCCCGCCATCAATGTCGGTATTTCCGTTTCTCGTGTCGGGGGCAACGCACAGATCAAGGCCATGAAGCAGGTTGCTGGCACATTGCGCCTTGAGCTTGCGCAGTTCCGCGCCATGGCAGCGTTTGCACAGTTCGCATCGGATTTGGATGCGGCGACCAAACAGCAGTTGTCACGCGGCGAGCGGCTGGTCGAGATTCTCAAACAGGGCCAGTTTTCTCCGGCTCCAGTCGAGGAACAGGTGGTGGTGATTTTTGCGGGCACCCACGGGTTTACCGACGACCTGCCGGCTGATCAGGTATTGCGCTACACCAAGGAGCTGGTTTCCTGGCTCAAGTCGGAGCGGGTTTCTGTGCTTTCGGCGATCGTTGAGAAGAAAAAGATCGACGATGACCTCGAAAAGCAGCTGACCCAGGCGCTGACCGACTTCGCGAAAGTATTCGAGGCGACCGAAAGCTGATCGATGGCCAGCCTGAAGGACATTCGCAAGCGCATCGGGAGCGTCAAAAACACGCAGAAGATCACCCGAGCGATGAAGCTCGTGGCGGCGGCGCGGTTGCGCAAAGCGCAGCAAAACATATTGGAGCTTCGACCCTACGCAGTGAAGACGATGGAGGTGCTCAGCGCAGTTGCCGCGCGGGCAGGCGAGAACGAAGAAGTTCATCCGCTCCTCGCGCGCAGGCCGCCGAAATCCACCATGCTTGTGGTGCTGAGCAGCGATCGAGGCCTAGCCGGAGCCTTCAACGCCAGCATCTGCAAAAAGGCGCACCAAAAATGGCGCGAGCTTGAGTCGGAAGGGAGCGAGGTGTGCTTTTCGGTGGTGGGCCGAAAAGGGCGAGATTATCTAAAGCGCCGCGGCGCGGATATTCGTCACGAGTTCACCGGCGTGTTCGAAGACCTTTCCCCGGAGCGTGCGGGAGACATCGGTCGCTACATTGTCGACCAGTACGTTCGTGAAGAGTCCGGCTTGGACGCTTGCTACCTCGTCTACAACGAATTCAAGAGCGCGATCAGTCAAGACGTGGTGATTGAACCATTGCTTCCCATTACCCCCACCGAGCTCAGCGAAGACCAAATGGGCGACTTTCTGTACGAGCCCGACAAAACTGCGCTGCTTGATACGCTCCTTCCTATGTACGTGGACATCGAGGTGTACCGCGCGTTGCTCGAGTCGGTAGCTTCCGAGCACGGCGCCCGGATGACAGCAATGGACGCAGCGACCAACAACGCGAGCGACATGATCGGCAAACTCACGCTGCAGTTCAACCGCGCTCGCCAAGCCGCGATCACCAAAGAGTTAATGGAAATCATCGGCGGCGCCGAGGCGCTGCGCTGATTTAATTAGGGTCTGGCACCCAGACCCTCTCGTCGGGGTACGACCCCGCCGATTCACCCAAACTCCCCCGCCAGGAACCACGTGACATGGTTACGTGGGGTCGAACTGCCGGGGCCCCGCCGCTTCGCGGTGGGGCGGACGCGAAGCGGCCGGCGTCGGGAGGGGGGACCCGGTCGGGTCGTACCCGACTGGGGGGAGGGGCTGCGGCCAGCCCCTCCGGAGAAACGCAGTGCACCCAAACCCTCTCGTCGGGGTACGACCCCGCCGATTCACCCAAGCTCCCCCGCCAGGAAGCACGTAACCAGGTTTCGTTGTGCAGAACTGCGGTAGCGGATCCGAGGTGTTGTCTTCGATCCGAGTCTTGTCCCACCGCGAAGCCCAACGTAACCGGGGCCCCGTCGCGCAGCGATGGGGCGGCCGCGCAAGCGGCCGGCGTCGGGAGGGGGGCCCCCGCGGCTGTTTTGTTTGAGGGTTTGGCACCCAAACCCTCTCGTCGGGGTACGACCCCGCCGATTCACCCAAGCTCCCCCGCCAGGAGGCACGTCACCTGGTTTCGTTGTGCAGAACTGCGGTAGCGGATTCGAGGTGTTGTCTTCGATCCGAGTCTTGTCCCACCGCTGAAGCCCAACGTAACCGGGGCCCCGTCGCGCAGCGATGGGGCGGCCGCGACAGCGGCCGGCGTCGGGAGGGGGGCCCCGCGGAATTGTATTCCGCGGGGGGAGGGGCTGCGGTCAGCCCCTCCAGAAACTTAGAACTGAGCGATGAGCATACCGCCGGCGATGGCGACGGCGATGCCCAGGCCGAAGCATAGGATGAGGGCGGTTTTGGAGAGCGGGGGGCGTTCGTTCTGAATCGCGATTTCTCGGGAGTCGCGCATCAATGGAGGTAGCTCGCCGCGAGCCGATTCGCTTTCTCGGAGCAGCGGCTCGACTTGGTGGGATGCTACCAGGGCGCGTGTGCTGCTTGGAGGAATGAGCGTGCTTGCTCGCCGTGTTCCCGTGATCATGAGCTCTTCGCAGCGGTCGTCGGAAACATGTGGGAGCAAGGCTTCGATGACCTCCATCATTGAAGCGAATCGGTCGGACGGTAGTTTTTCAAGTGTGCGGAGCACGATGTCGCGCAGCGCTTCGGGAATCGGCGTCCCGGAGGGGCTGGTGAGTGGTGGCACGGGTTCGTGCACGTGTGCAGAGAACACACGAATCGGCTGGCGATGTTCAAACGGCAGCCGTCCGCAGAGCATTCGGTACAGCAGGATGCCGAACGCATAGATATCCGTACGCGTGTCGACGGGCGCGCCTTGAATCTGCTCGGGCGCCATGTAGTTGGGCGAACCTAGGAACTGGCCCTTTTGAGTGACGCTCTCTTCGGACGAAAGGTTTTTGGCGAGACCAAAGTCGAGCACTTTCACGAGTTCGTCGGGGGTGCCCCGATCGGTCAGCACGATGTTGGCGGGTTTCAAGTCGCGGTGCACGATATTGAGCGCATGGGCCGCGTGAAGGGCTTGGGCGACCTGCAGCGCGACGCGCGCAGCCACTCCAGCGTCGAGCGCGCCTTTGTGCGCGAGCACGTCGGCCAAGGTGGGGCCTTCGACCAGCTCCATGGCGATAAAGTAGAGCCCTCGATCGGTTTTCCCGTGGTCGAAGACACGAACAATATTGCGATGACGCAATTCCGCGGCGATGGACACTTCGATTGAAAACCGAGCATGAAATTCTGCCTCGTCCCCAGCTGCAGGAATGCTGGGGTCAAGAATCTTGAGCGCTACATCAATGCCACGTTTGAGGTCGACTGCGTGATAGACCCGGCCCATGCCGCCTTTGGCGATCAGCCGAAGCACTGTGAATCGGCCGTTGAGCTCTCGGCCGACGAGCGGGTCGGGCCGGCTTTCGAGGCTCGTGTTTTGCTCAGAAACGATGTGCACGAGGGGTACGGCGTGGCCGCAACACCTTATGCGGCGCACCTATACAGTCTTCATGACTGGCTGCGCGGCGGCAAGCTTGACCGCCAAGGATTTGCCGCAGAGTGTCGTTCGCGCGGAGTTTTTTTGCGGTTTTTCAGCGTTTTTTGCGTTTTGGGAGCCGTGCATGACGTTGACCCCCTAAGACCCACATGCTACGTGCCCGCGGCAATCGCTGGAGGCGACGTCTACGACGCGCATGCTCCGGCCCCGCAAGCACTTCAGCCCCGCAAATATTCCGGCTTTGTGGGCAAACAGGGCGGATAGAGAGGACCATGACTGAGCTCGAACACGGTCGCGTCAAGCAGGTGATTGGACCCGTTGTCGATGTGGAGTTTCCTTCGGGCAAGCTTCCCCCGATTTTGACTGCGCTAAACGTCTCAAACAGCGCCCTGAACAACGAACCGTGGAACCTAACCCTCGAGGTGGCGCAACATCTGGGCGAGAGCACGGTGCGCGCGGTGGCGATGGACTCCACTGAGGGGCTCGTGCGGGGCGCGGACGTGCGCAACTCCAACTCGCCCATTCGAATGCCGGTGGGCAAAGAATGTCTCGGTCGAATTCTCAACGTGGTGGGTGCTCCGGTAGACGAGCAAGGTCCCGTTCGCGCTTCCAAAACTGCGCCGATTCACCGTGACGCGCCTGCGTTTGTCGATCAAAGCACCAAGGTCGAGATTTTCGAGACGGGCATCAAAGTCATCGATTTGCTGGCGCCCTACCGTAAAGGCGGGAAGATCGGTCTCTTCGGTGGCGCTGGGGTCGGCAAAACCGTGTTGATCATGGAACTCATCAACAATGTGGCCAAAGCCCACGGCGGGGTTTCGTGTTTCGCCGGCGTCGGGGAGCGAACCCGCGAGGGCAACGACCTTTTGCTCGAGATGGCCGAGTCCAAATTGGAAAGCGGAGAGAGCGTGCTTTCCAAGACCGCGTTGGTGTACGGCCAGATGAACGAGCCGCCTGGCGCACGGGCACGGGTCGCTCTGAGCGCGCTTACTGTAGCTGAGCACTTTCGCGATGAAGAAGGTCAGGATGTTCTGCTCTTCGTCGACAACATTTTCCGGTTTACGCAGGCTGGCTCCGAGGTATCGGCGTTGCTCGGCCGTATTCCATCGGCCGTCGGTTATCAGCCGACCTTGGCGACCGAAATGGGTGGTCTACAAGAACGCATCACGTCAACGAACAAAGGCTCCATCACGTCGGTGCAGGCGATCTACGTTCCTGCCGACGATCTTACGGACCCTGCGCCGGCGACGACGTTTGCTCATCTCGACGCGACCACCGTGTTGTCTCGTTCGATTGCTGAGCTCGGCATCTACCCGGCGGTTGATCCGCTCGACTCGACCTCGACCATGCTCGACCCGGGAATTCTGGGCGAGGCTCACTACGGCGTCGCGCGCGGGGTCCAGGAGACCCTCCAGCGCTACAAGGATTTGCAGGACATCATTGCGATCCTCGGCATGGATGAGCTCAGCGAAGACGATCGATTGACGGTCGACCGCGCGCGCAAGATTCAGCGATTTCTTTCGCAACCGTTCTTCGTGGCCGAACAGTTCACGGGCCTCAAAGGCAAATACGTGCCGCTCGACCAAACTGTCGCCGGGTTCAAAGAAATTTTGGATGGCAACCTTGACCACATTCCCGAACAGGATTTCTACCTCAAGGGTTCGCTGGAAGAGGTCAAAGAAGCGTACGGACAGCGCGAGAAGGCGTAGTCTATGGCCACCGAAAAGCTCACGTTGGAAGTTGCGACACCTCGAGGGCTCGCGCTTCGCACCGAAACAGATTCCGTGCAGGCGCCTGGCGTCCAGGGCGAGTTTGGGGTGCTTCCGGGCCATTTGCCCGTGCTCTCGGCGTTGCAGTCAGGGGTGTTGAGCTATCGGGAGGGACAGGCCACCAAACGAGTCGCCATCGGCCCCGGCTTTGCGCAGGCGGAAGCCGAAAAGGTGCTGATCTTGACAGAGCTCTTTGCGCGAGCCGATGAAGTGGATGCCGAGACGGCTCGCGAAGAACGAAACAAGGCGGAACAAGCGCTTGCGTCGTTTGATGAGCCGCACGAAGGGCCCGACCATCGCGAGCTGAAACGCGACTTAGATTGGGCGCAAGCCCGGCTCGACATTCTTGAATCGTAGGCACGATGCGAATCGCAAACACGGCTGGAGCCGCTGGCTTGGTGCGAATATGCGCGCGGCGCGGCAATCTTAGCGGGGCGGATGCGTGCCACGAACGAGGGCGCGCATTTCTTGTTCCTGGCGAACGCGGTTGTCCTCCTCTGGGGCATAGCGATTGGCCTTGATGTACGCCGCGAGGGCCGCGTGTGGCTCACCGCGCCGACGGTGATCTCCGCCGACGAAACGGTAGAAGTCGAAGCGAACGGTGGTTTGCGTCAAGGCAATCCACATGAACGCCATCGAGAGAGCTGAGCCGGCGATCCACGCCATGGCTGCACGGCGAGCGAGCTTGCGTGTGAACAGTGTCAGCATGACGACGCCGATGAGCGTTCCTGCAACCAATAAGCCGGCGGTGAACGCGCCAGGTAGGTCAATCGACGCGCCCAGCGCGGCGGACACGATCGCGACGAGAATAGCGAAGATAGTGATTTCGAAAGAGTCGTCCGGCTTGTGTGGTTGTGATCGTTCCGCGATTTTGTGCGCGATGAAGCGAGCTGGCACGGTACATGTGCTCGCGATCCACGACAGCATCGAAGCAGGAAAGAAGTAACTCGCGGCGCAAAGCATCATATAGTAGCTGAACCAGCCGATGTTCAGGTCGAGGAGCTCGGTTCCGGCGTGAAACAAAATCGCAGCCGCGCCAAACATCAACTTGAACCCAAACATCAACTTGAGCCAGATACGGCCCGCGCCTCCTGTTCGATTCAATGACTCTGTTCGATGCAATAGCGGAGCCGCGGCGTAGCCGGACGCAATCAGGAGTTGACCAAAAACCGTCGCTTTGCCGAGAAGCCTCCAGAGCTGTGTGCGATCGAAGCCGGCTGATAGCCACCACTGCTCCAGCGCCATCACTGCTTCGCTTGATCGCCCAAGACGCATGAGGGCGTCGCCTTGCCACCATTGGGGCTCAAGTTTGTGGATCGCGGCAAACACATAGACGATGGAGAACGTAAGCCCTAAGACAGCGAACGAAGCGCGCGTTTCGTGAGCTTCCGTTTGGCGCGCCGCGGCAGCATTCGAAACCGACGAGCGCGCGGCAAGTACTTGTTCCGCAGGCGTCATCGGAAAAAAGATTCCGCAGAGCAATACCAACGAGAGCAAGTAGTGGTGCTGGTAGCTGTCGAGCATGCTCATGGTCCAGCCATAGGTGTAGAGGCCCGCGAGCAGTGCCATCAGAGCGCGATGAGGACGCGTGCACGCCATGCCTAGAGCGATCAGTCCGCACAAACATTGAACTCCGATATAGAGAGCGGGCGTGGGCAGTGGCGCTACGGCATCGAGCCATTCGAAATGTGCAACGTTGAAGCCTCCTGCGCCGTAGCGGCCCGCATGCGGCACGAGCTCAATCCAACAATCAAACGCCAGCAGGAGCAACAGACCGCGCAACAGCACGTAGGGGCGAATGGGGTCATGGCTACCGAGCAAGTAGTTGGAGAAAAAAGTGAACGATGCGCGGCGGTGCGAGTCAGTGCGGTCGGTCGAGGTTGCGCTATCGTTTTCCTGAGGCATTCGCGGCAAGACTGATGTACTCTGCATTTTGTTGCTTGGCGAACTGCCGGACATCATCGAAGATGAAGCCGTGCACGAGGCACCTCTTGCGTGGATGACGGCTTCGCGAACGACCGGATCACGCCGGCTTTCTGCATCAACGTTGAACTTTGCGGGCCGAGGCTTCGCAGCGTCGATTTGCGCGGCATGTATCCTCGCGGGATCGATAACCGGCTGCTCCACGACTCCGCAGAACGACGTGGCATCGATATTTCGTTCGGACGTCGACGAAGTCATCTTGGAGGTCGACTACCAAGAAGGCGCAGCCCCCTTCGTGGGTGACTTTCGGAACGGAACGCAGGTATGGGGACTCACGGAGGACAACGCCAACGCATTGTTTGGCGCGAGCTCGGCGATGCTCGATATCCCGACCACGCTCGACGACATGGAAGAGATCGAAGTCGCATCCGAGCAAGCGTTTGGCTCAGCGGACATCGTGGAGATCGCCGAAGCGAATCGCAGCCCACTCAATTCCGACGCTCGGCGCGGAATCTACGTTGTGTTTCTCGATGGTTTTTTTGAGCGAAACGGAACTCCGCAACGACAGGTTCTTGGCGTGTCGATCAACGGGCGCGGCATTATCGCGATGTTCAAGCCCGTGATCGAAAGCGCGGCGCCTGCGCCTCTGCGTGCGTTCGTCGAGCAATCGGTATTGATCCACGAGTTCGGCCATGCGGTAGGCCTCGTCAACTCAGGGCTACCACTTACTTCGGACCATCATGACGCGGAAAACGGAGCTCATTGCACCAATCGTCAGTGCGTGATGTACCATCAGAACGAAGGCATCTCGGACATTATCGAATTCGCGGTTCGCGTCCGAGAAACCGGGAGCAACGTGCTGTTTGGGGAGGAGTGTGTAGACGATGCCCTCGCCGCCAGCGACTAGAGCGGCGGCCTTTTGGCCAGAGCGCGGCTTTCCTCCCCTGCTCGCTCGGACGAAGCACTATTCGTGCGTCATCCGAGCTGCGCTGCCGGGGCGCTCGCGCTCTGGCCAAAATTCCGCCGCTCTAGTCGATGCGACTTGTGTTGCAGTTGATCAATCTGGTCGCGGCCACCCGTTCGGGTCGGTCGTTCAGGATCTGATTCGGGCGCGATTCAGGTACGGGTGGAGAGTCGGATTCTGTATCGGTGTCTTGGTCTGTATCGGCGTCGGTGTCGGCTTCGGATGCAGGGTCTGCGTCTGGCTCGGGTTTGGCGCCAGCACGATGGTCAACGAAGTGCTGGTGCTAGGCGGCGACGGGAAGGCGGATGCCTTGGCCGCCGGGAGGCGCGGGGCAATATCTGTTTGCCAGGTCTTCGAGGGCGAGCAGACGGATCAAGACTTTCTCCAATCCAGGGCTGGCTCCCTGGTGGGCAAATGCCAATTCTTTCGCGATTTTCTGTGCTTTGCCGAGGGTGGAGTCAATGAGAGGGCGGAGCTTCTTGCACAACTTGCGTTTTGCGAGCTCATCGTCGTTGTCGGGAGGGCCGCCGTCTAGCTCTGCATTGAGGATATGGTTGAGTTCTTCTTCGATCGCTTCGCTTTGGTTTTTGTTGAGTTTGTCTTTCGTGTCGTCCAGGAGGTCGCTGGCTTTGATGGGCAAGATCATGCTTCGTAGTCTCGCGCGCTCTTCGGATGATAGTTGCTGGGCCGCGGCGTCGAACTCACTGCGGGAGACGGTGCGTTTGTTGTTTCCCCATATCACGGTGATGTTGCCGGCGAGATCGGAAACGAGTTTGATGCCGAAGAGTGCGGCAAGCCCGCCAATGACTAGCTTCGCGATCCAACCGAGCAGCCATCCCAACGGGGATGACGCATGGGCCGCACTTCTCTACTTGGGTTTCGTTTGGGTGCGGGGGCGGAACTTCCGCGGCGCAGCTTGAGGCGAACATCCACAACGCCAAGCCAGCACACACCCGTCGGGCATAACGAGCTAAACCACATTTACGCATCGCTGCATTTAGCGAGCAAAAAACACGCCAAGTCTCTTGGGCGTGGGATGGCGATTTAACCGCTAGAATTCAGCCTGGTTGGGGGCGCGAGGGAAGGGAATCACGTCGCGGATGTTGTCTACGCCGGTGACATACTGCACCAGGCGCTCGAAGCCGAGTCCGAAGCCGGCGTGGGGTACGGTGCCGTAGCGGCGCAAGTCGCGGTACCACCAGTAGTCGTTTGGATCGAGATTGAGTTCGCGCAGCCGATCGTCGAGCACGGCGAGACGTTCTTCTCGCTGGCTCCCGCCAACGATTTCTCCGATGCCGGGCGCGAGAATGTCCATCGCCGCGACCGTGCGTCCGTCGTCGTTGACCCGCATGTAGAACGCCTTGATGTCTTTGGGATAGTGGATCACCGCGACGGGCCGACCCACAACCTTTTCGGTCAGATGGCGTTCATGCTCCGACTGCAAGTCGGACCCCCATTGCACGGGGAACTCAAACTTCTTTTTGGCTCGCGACAATTGTTCGACTACGTCGCCATACTCCATCACTTCGAAATCCGACTGCACGAGGTGCTCGAGCCGCGCCACGCATCCTTTGTCCACGAAGCGGTCGAAAAACTGGAGGTCTTTTTGACGCTCGTCGAGCGCCGCGCGTACGACGTATTTCAGAAAACGCTCAGCCAGCGCCACGTCGTCATGCAGATCGGCAAACGCGAGCTCTGGCTCGACCATCCAGAACTCGGCCAGGTGGCGGCGCGTGTTCGAGTTTTCGGCGCGAAACGTGGGGCCAAATGTGTAGACGCGGCTCATCGCGAGGCAAAACGTTTCGACGTTCAGTTGGCCCGAGACGGTGAGATGCGTTTCGCGGCCAAAAAAATCTTGGCCGAAGTTTACCGAACCATCCTCATTGCGGGGGAGGTTTGCCAAATCCAGCGTCGATACCCGAAACATTTCGCCCGCGCCTTCGCAATCGTTGGCGGTGATGATGGGGGTATGAATCCAGTAGAAGCCCCGCTCGTGAAAAAAGCGGTGAATCGCCTGGGCGAGCGTGTTGCGGACTCGGGTCACCGCACCGATTAGGTTGGTGCGGGGTCGAAGGTGCGCCACGTCGCGCAGATACTCGGGAGAATGGCGTTTCGCTTGCATCGGATAGGTATCAGGGTCTTCGACCCATCCCACCACGCTGACTTTGTCGGCCTGCAGTTCAACACGCTGTCCTTTGGCCGGCGATTCGCAGAGCTCGCCGTGCGCCTCGATGGCGCATCCAGTGGTGATTTTGCGAATGACCGATTCGTAGTCGTCGAGCTCGGCCGAAGCGATGATCTGCAAAGGGTCTATCGATGATCCGTCGAGTACGTGGATGAAGGAAAGCCCTGCCTTGGAATCTCGCCTCGTGCGCACCCAACCGCGAACGACAACTCGGTCCCCAGCCTCGGCTTTGCCGTCCAGCAAGTCGGCGATTCGTAGCGGCAGGTCCATATCTGCAGAATGTAGCGAGCAATCGCTCGCGCGTCTTCTATTCCCGGCAGTTGCGCGCGTATTTTTGGTGGGTCGGCGAGGCGCCAGGAGCTGCGACGCACGTATTGGTTAGGGTCACGGCGGCGACTTCGGGTCGTTCGCATCGATGTTTGAGAAACGCTTCGATGACGGGGCGTCGATTTCTTTCGATCGTGTTGATCCATGCGCGATGCAATGTCTCGTTCAGGGCCACCCGGCGCTCCGGGAAACGAGCGTCCATATCCAGCCGTTCGTGTACATCGGTGCGGCATCGTTCGAGCCGGACCGATGAAAACATGCGCCACGCGAAGCGTTCATCATAGCGATCGTCGCGCAGGTAGTACGAGAGCGGGATGGCCACTTGGAGCGCCAGAAACACCGCGCAGATGAACAGAACTCGACGCTCGATCATCGCGGGCTCCTTGGTCATATCTGGCTCTACTAGAGAAAACGTCCTGCCGGGGCGCTTTGCCGAGCGGTTCGACCGAGCAGGCCGCGAACGCCGTCTAAGCCTTCATACACGAGCTCGACGGTGCTGTCGCGTCCTACCACGCTTGGCGAGCGGACGCCGAGCCGATCGAAGCCGCTGCTCGACGCCTCCAAGACGGGGTCGCCGCTATTGAGCGGGCGCCAGAAGACCAGCTCGTCGGAGGCGAGCGCGCCGATACTCCAGCGCGTTCCTCGTCGCAGCGAGTAGTAGAGTTGGTACGCGCCGCCGCGAACCATCAGCGAGGGATCATCGACCTCGTCGATCTCTGCCAGGTTGATGGACTCGAGCGCGAGCGCGCTTTCGAGATCGATGCGTGTAACTTCTCCCCACGTGACTCCTCGGTCGGTGGATTGGAACGCACGGAGTTCGATATTTCCTTCGTTCGTCATCACCGACGCGACCATGACCCAAAACCCACTTGGATGAATCGTGACGCCGGGGCTTCCAAAGCTGCTTACCTGATAGTCAGCGGGCGCGAGCGCGGGCGCGTCGTCATCCACAAACGTTGCTGCCGACGCGGCGGCGACGGCGCGTCCGATGCTTCGTTCGCCCGCGTTCGATTCGCCTACATAAAATACCACCCACTGATTGTTTTCTTCGTCCCATACGAGTTCGGGGTCGCTGATTTTTCGCTCGTTCCACGGCGCCGAGCCCGAGAGCGCGGGCGCATCGACATCGGTGGTGGTTTGAAATTCGATCGGCGAACCATCGCGGGAGCGCGCGAGCCAAATGCCGTTCGCGCGTTCAAATGCGACCGCCGCGCGGCCCGTTCCATCATACGCGAGCGAAGGCGATTCGGCGTCTTCGATCGCGGCGGGCATGTTCTGATTGGTCAGCAACGCGAGCTCCTCGCGTTCGGCCCAGCCGCCGGGGATATCGCAGAGGCTTGTCTGTACGGTCACTTGCCGCAGCCGGGCGCCGGGTGGGGTGCCCGGTGTGGGGGTGCGGGAGTGCCCGTGGAGCACCACGCGGGCGACGCCCGTCGCTTCGAACGGAACGCGAATCACCTCGTTGCCGTCGCGAAACGCGCTCACCTCGCCCGAAGGGCGCGCGACGAGCTGCCAATTTTCGGTTTCGGTCACCGGCCATCGCATCACCACTGAGCCAGCGACCGAAAAAGTCATCTCTTGTCGCGACCCGGAGAGCAAGAGCTGCGCAACGGCCCGAATGCGGGTTTCGAGTTCGGTCGTGTCCTGGGTCGAGAGCGAGACACCTGCGCTCTCCAAACAGCCCGTGCCGCAGTTTTCAGCCGGCACAAACGTGGCTTGAACCGCGATGCGCTGTTCCTTGAGGTTCAACCCATCCGAAATGATGGCGCCCGTCTGACCGGTTGCGTCACCACCCAGCGAAAGAAGCCCGTCTCGAACAAAGGGAAGCGGGTCGCCGAACTCGCTCGCGGAGATCGTTTGGTTTGCCAGGCAGTCCGTGAGCGACATGCCTTCGCATCCCGAAAACGTGATCGCTATCTGTGAGGCTAGCGTGCAACAATCGCCATCGCCCACGCAGCACGAACCGAGCGCCTTACAGCTCGAATCTTGGCAATCGAGTGCGCCGTCGCCATTGTTGTCGAGGTTGTCGTAGCAAGCGCGGGCCGAATCGGTGCCTTCGCCCTGCGTTACAACGCCCGGAGCGTCGCTGCTGTTGCCAGCGCGGAGGCCGGCGTCTTCATTCGCATCTTCGAACCCGCCATTCGTGGCGGTTCCTGCGTCGTCGGTGGCTTCGCTTGAAAAATCCCCGAAATCGTCGCCGCAGGCCGACGCGCCGAGGGCCAGCACGATCGTGGCCAGAGCGATCTTGGCGGGCGCGATCGTGGCCAGTGCGATCATGGCCGGGGCGACGCCAGCATGTCTGCTCCCCATCTTCCTCGTCGCCCAACGTGTTCCGATCACCATGCTTCGGCCTTTCGCTCCGCTCATGGAAGCCGCAAAAACTGCTCGAGCGGCACCAGTTCGTAGCTCGTTGCAGAATTTGTATTCACGCGCCGTGCCACCACGAATCGAAGCGTCGAATTCTGCTCCGCATCGCGCACCACGGCGAGGCTATGCAGAGGGCAGTCGTCTCCCGGGCAGCCGCCAAATGCGGCAGCGTTTGCGCGAAGTACAGGGTTTCCAGGATAGGGCTCGAGGGCAGGGAGCGAAGCGATCGGGCTTTCGGCTTGCGCTTGGGCGAAGGAGAAGGACGTTTCCCCGGCGCGGCTTCGTGAGACAAACCACAGGCGGAGGGTGGCGGTGTTGTCGCGGGTCTCCACCAGCGCTTCCGGTCCGCGCACGCCTCCTTCGGCGAACGCGCCAATCTGATCGCCGCGGATCACGATCTGGTGGCGGTCGGGATCGACGGTCCAGTCGGCCGCTGCGAATATCGCGTGAATCTCGCTCGGCTGACCGAGTCGTTCGCAGGTAAAGAACACCCAGTAGCCCGTGTCGTCGCCGGCCGGAACCGCGCTCGGATCACGCAGCGACCGGCAGTCTCCAGGCACTTGGGCCCGCTGCACCAGCGGCATCGAGCTCATGACGGCGGTAGCGGGCGCGAAGGGCACCGATGCCGCCACGTGAATATCGAAGCAGTCGGTGCAGGTGGAGGCGTCTACCTCGCGGGCGAAGGTCAAACTGAGCGCCGAGAGCATGCTCCCGGAGTTCAGCCGCGCGAGAAGATGGGGCTCCCGTAGGCTGACCAAGCCGTCCGGGCAGGGGGCAACCAGGCAGCTTGGGGGGTCGTCGCCAAGCTTCGGATCATCGCCCCCCGTCCAGGGCACGCTGTCCCACACTGTGGTCTGCGCGTGTCCTAGCGCGTATCCGATGCGCGCGCTGTTGCCGAGGTCAGGGTCGACATCGGTCGATTCGACCATCAAATCCCAGCGCACCGCGGAGCCGCTGAGCGAGCTCACCAGCGTTGGTGCGCCGAGCCCCTCCGCGCTCCAGGTGTCCGAAAAGCCCAAATCGGACGATCCCGACATCAATGTCCGGCTGCCGACCGCGGGGCGCTGAAACTGGCTCGGATTGACACACCGTTTGGTGTCGACCTCGAATTCACCGACGTGGGCCGATTCGCCGACTCCTTCGATGGCTACCCGCAGGCCGGCCACCCCTTCGCAGCCAGGCGATTCGAGCAGCAGTTGGTCTTGGTCGGTGAACGCGAATTCGTCGAGCACGGAGACGGTTTGATCGCCGCCCCCGATCGCGCGAAACGAAATGCTGGCCAGCAACGTGGGGCGGCCTCCACTACGGAGGCCGGGCGCGATCTGCACCGTGAACTCGTGCTCGAGGAGGGGCGTGAGCGTCAGCGCAGGCGTGGGCACGACATCGTTTCCGCGGGTGACGCGCAGCTGGCCGTTGGGCGCGATTTCGATCGCCAGCTCACGCAAGAGCGATGCGCCCGACTGCATATTCGTCACCGGGGTCCATACGATGGCGGTGTATTCGCGGCAGTCGTCGTCGCAGCTCCGGTTGCCTTGCGGCGTGATTCGAAATCTGAGTTCTGCGCCGGTCGCGAGGGGGATGCACTCGCGCGCGATGATCGATCGCGGAACGTCATCTGGCTCGAACTCAACCAGCATCGTTTGCTCGCTATTGCGTCGTGGCAACGCGGCACTGGGGGCGCTCAGCCATTGCTCGTTCAGCGTGGTGCGATCCCATTCGGCGGCGAAAAAACCTTTTTGGCCTTCTGCGCAGCATTCAGGTTGCGCGATGCAATCAAAATCTGCGCAGTCGGTGAGCTGGTCGCCATCGTCGTCGATGCCGTTCTGGCAGTTTTGCTCGCCCACGGGGCCGCCGTCGGGACCGCCGTCGCCCGGTCCCCCATCGGGCATCGCATCGAGCCCTCCGTCGTTGGGAATCAAATCTCGGTCCGGCGCATTAAAAATACTGCAGCCCGTCCACCACAAAGAGAGCCCGCAAAACAGCAAGGCTCTCATCGGTTCCACCTAGACTGGTCCCATCTAAACTGGTTCCATCTAAACTGGTTCCATCTAAATTGGGCCGTCATCATCACGCCCCCGGGTTGGGCGCCGAAGGCGACCGAGCGGAGACTTGCGGCGCGACGCTTCCTTTTTCGGTTGATCAAATAGAGGACGAGCGTGGTCGTCGCGAACGCGGCCGACATGCCCCAGAACACGTCGGCGAAGAAGTTCGCGTCCTCGGTATCGTCTGCCGCGGCAGCGGTGGGGTTGTCTTCGAAATCGCGTCGTAGTCGCAATGCACGAATGGAAAGGCCCGTTGCCGTCGCGGCGACTGCGCCGGTCGCGATGAGCGAAATCAGCGGCCACGGGTCGAGCGTCTTGGTTTTCTTGTCGCGCAGGGTTGTTTCATCGCGTTGGGCATGACGAGAGGCCTGCGATGACGTTGCCCGGAGACGTACGGTTCCGGGGGTACCTGGCTCGACCGTAAACGATCGCTCAAACGAAGCCCCTTGTTCCGGCGAAAAACGAGCTTGGTGCGTTCCCGGAGCGAGCAGGATGGGTGCTTCGGTCTGCGCCGACTGACCGTCGATCGTCAGCGTCCCATCGCTGGGAACATCAAAACGAATCTGCACCTTTTCTGGCGCAAGCGCAGCTTCGACGTCTACCGCTTCTCCGGTCACCGCGGTGATGTTCGCTTCTCCGTCTTTGTGATGATCGAGCCGAAGGAACAGGCGGTGCTCTCCTGGGGGTAGCGCAATTTCGAGCGGAGTTCTGCCACGCGGCGCGAGATCCAAGCGATCGACGAACACCTGGGCGCCTTCGGGCTGGCTGGTCACGCGAACCACCGCGACCTTCGCGGCGAGCGCGTTTTTGCGTTTAGCTCCATCTTCGCGCTCGCGCGACGACAGACCAGGGATCATCAGATACTCGGAGTAGTACGAGTACGCCGATTCCAGCCGCCCGAGCTCTTCGAGCACCAAACCGGCGTTGAACAGAGCGTTTCGGCTGCGCACGATGCGCAAGCTCGATACGTAGGCTTGGAGCGCACGTTCCAGTGCGCCGCGTCGCTTAGGCCCTTGCGCTTCGCGTGCGGCATCGAAATGGCGGTTGCCTTCTTCAAAGAAGACCCGCGCTTCAGCGTTGACGTCGGCGCGGGCTTGAGCTCGTTCGCTCTGTGCGTGCACCTCTGAAGTACCGATGCTCGGCATCGGAATCATTTCGGCCACGATCATTTGGGCCACGATGGTGGCGACCACGATGGTTGCGAAGCGCGTGGCGGTGAACGCTACGCGCCGCACGGATGGGACTCTCTAAGCATCGAATATCCAAGCATCAAAACTCTCTTCTCGGTTCAAGTAAGTCGCGTCGCGGCGTTTTTTCTCGCGGCTTTTTCTTTGACGTGGCGCGCGCGCGCCGAGCGCGGAGACGGGCGTGGACCTCTCCTCCCTCCTTGGGGTCGACCGTCACCTTCCTTGGAGTATGGCCGCTGAGAGAAAATCGTACCGCAATTGGACCGTCGCCGCCCGAAACAGACGCCTGCAATGGGGTCACGCCGAGGATGCGGTCTCCCCAATGAACTTCTGCGCCGGAGGGTCGGGATGTGAATTTCATCGACACGTTTTCCGGGGTGTCGGCGCCAAAAGGAATGTTGCGCGTGGGTACGTCAGCGCGTGCTGCTTCGGGCGGTTCGGTCGATGGAACAGTGCTTGTCGATGGAACAGTGCTTGGAGCCGACACTGTTTGGGATGTCGGGACTGTGCGGGGTGACGGGTCGCGAGTCGGCGTTTCGCGAGTCGGCGTTTCCGGGGTCGGCGTCTCCCCAGCCAATGCCCACCAGCCCACGCCGCCTGCCATGATGGCGCCTGCCAGTCCGATGCCCGCCAGCGTCACGGGGCCCAGTGCCAAGGGGCTACGTCTCGCCATCCGCGATGTGCGAGGCGGCCCCTGGAGTTCGATCATCGAGGATGACGAAAACAAAAGGTCTGCCGGCGTGACGACGCCCGCCGCCGCCTCCACCAGCGCCGACTGAAACTCGCTCATGCTGGCAAAACGCTCGTCCGGCGCTTTTTTTAGCGCGCGCAGCACAACGCCCTCTACGTCATCGGGAATATCCGCCGCGCGGTTGCGAGATCGCGGCGCTTCGGGTTCTTCGTGCCCGTGTTTCCAAAGCAGCTGAAAGTAGTTTGACCCTTGAAACGGCGGGGTTCCGGTAAGCATCTCGTAGAGGATCACGCCGAGCGCGTAGATGTCGGCGCGCGCATCGACGTTCGTTTCTCCGCGGGCCTGCTCGGGGGACATGTACAGCGGTGTGCCCACCAGCTGACCGGTTCGCGTCATGCGGACTTTTTCAGCTTCCGCCGTTTTGACCTTCGAAATGCCGAAATCCAGCACTTTCACAAAGTCGCGACCGGCTTTGCGAACAATGAATACGTTTTCTGGCTTGAGGTCTCGGTGGACGATGCCGCGTTCGTGCGCCGCGCTTAGCGCGCTGCATATTTGGTGCGCGATGTAGACCGCGCGGTCGACGCGGAGCGCGCCCCTATGAATTAGGTCGGCTAGGTTCGCGCCCTGCAGATGCTCCATCACGATAAACACGTGACCGTCGTCGGTGGAATCGAAGCTCACCACATCGACAATGTTGTCGTGGTCGATGCTGCTGGCGGCTTGCGCTTCTTGCAGCAGTCGATCGATCGCGTGCTGGTCCGAAGCGGAATCCCGAGAAAGCACCTTCACCGCAAACGACTTGTTCAGATGCACATGGACCGCGAGATATACTGCGCCCATGCCGCCTTCCCCGATGCGCTCTTCCACTCGATAGAGCCCACTAAGCACCCGACCGACCATCGGGTCGACATCGTCCGTTCGATCTCGCCCGCCAAAACGGCGACCGTCAGATGGTTCCCCAGTCGCAGCACGATCTTCCGCAGAATGATCTTCCGCAGCATGATCTTCTAAGGGCACACTGTCCTTCGAGGGACCGGGCTCAGATTCATCCTCGGTGGATTGGCCAGCGGTGGATTGGCCAGCGTTCGATTGGTTTGGTGATTCGTGATGCAGGTCCGTGGGGGTTAACACCGCGCCGGGTCGCCCTACCGACTGTGGCGCATCCGCGGGTTGATAGCCGTGCATGGTCGGCGCGTGCGCCATCGCGACATCGGAGGAATCCGCGTCGCGTCCAGGCTCAGGCGGACGGTCGCCCGGCGGTGCCGAGTCCGGTCCGGGAGAATGCGCAGGGGTTTGTGGTTCACGTTCTTTCATCCGCGTGTTGACAGCCTGCCCGAGAATACCAACTCCCTGATATTGTACACAATCCCGCGTGGCTGACGTTTTTCTCGAGAGCTGCTAGCGTGCCGCAGGCGGGTTGTATCCCCGCTTACAGCTTCACTTCTTCGACAATCGATCGAGGCAAATCATGGCGCTTCAGTACTCCAAAGGCATGGCGGTAGGAACGCCAGCGCCGGATTTTTCTCTCCCCGGTGTGGACGGGAGCGACTGGTCCGTGCAGTCGTTTGCGGATGCGCAACTGCTCGTGGTGGTCTTTACGTGCAACCACTGCCCCTACGCGATTGCATGCGAAGACCGCTTGGTTCAACTGCAAGCCGACTACCTGGACCGCGGTGTGCGCCTGGTGGCGATCAATCCCAACGACGCGGAACGCTACCCGGGCGACGACTTCGAGCACATGAAGGTCCGCGCTCAGGAGAAGTCATTCAATTTTCCTTACTTGAGAGACGAAACGCAGAGCGTCGCGCGTGCTTACGATGCCGCGTGTACGCCTGATATTTTCGTGTTCGATGCCGATCGCCGTCTGGTTTACAACGGTCGCCTCGACGACAACTGGCAACAGCCCGAGCAAGTTACGCGCCACGACCTCCGCGAAATGTTGGATGCGGCGCTCGCCGGAAACGCGCTGTCGTTTGATCCTGTTCCCTCGATGGGATGCAGCATTAAGTGGAAGTAACTTTTTTGACCCAGAAATAAGTGCGCAAACCCACCCTAAGGGGTGGTAGCAATTTTTGTGGTTGTCGTGTGAACTACGCGCGTTGCCTGAGCAACTAAGAATCTCGTCGAGGAGGGACGGATGAACATGTGCGCTTGTTCGATGCGGTTTCGATGGTCTCTTGTCATCTTCATTACAGCAGTCTTCGCGACGAGCGCGTTCGCCTGCACCGACGAAGTCGCAACCGATCCCGAGGTATCGATCGAGGGAGTAGGAGGCGGCGACGATGAAGAATCTAAGCAACTGCGCATCGACGAGGTCACTCCGGCTGAAGGATCGGCGGAAGGAGGAACGCTCGTCACACTGATCGGTCGAGGGTTCTCCGCGAACACGCAAGTCTTGTTTGGTGACCACAAGGCGCCGCACGTTCGCGTGTTGAGCAACAAGGTTTTGCAGGTGCGCACGCCGCCTGGCAAACCAGGGTCGGTCGATGTGGTGGCAAAAAAGCGTCGCGCCCGCGCCCGTCGCAAACGCGGATTCAAATACGTCGCGAAGTTTGCGTGCCGCATCCACAAAGTGACGCCGAGCTTTGGCGAAACCGATGTCGCGATACGGCCGGCGTTGCGCGTGGAGTGGGGAAAGCCCATCAACCTTGAGAATATTGAAGATCGCCTTCGTGTGACCCGGCTGCCGGGCTCTCACCCAGAAGAAACGCCGGGCGATGAAGTTCCGTTCCGCGTGGTCTCCACCGATCGCAACGCGGTCGAGCTCGAGCTCACTCGTTCGCTACGTTTCTTCAACGTCTATGCGCTGTCGATCGATTCCGTCCGGAGCGCCAAAGGGGAACGATGCGAACCGGGGGCTGTAGCCTTCGCAACCGTCGTTCCGCATGCCGTGGAGCAGCCGCAGAGAGTTTCGGTGAGTGAAACGATGGCGGTGGTGGGCGATACGTTGCTTTCCGTAGCGCGGGATGCACGCAGCCTCCAGGTTCTCGACGCGACCGATCCGGAGACGCCCGTGCTCGAAGACGAGCTTCGAGTCTCGATCACTCCGCTTCATATGTCGGTGTCTCCCGACGAAACGCGTGCCTACGTGGCAGGCGGCTTTCAAGGCGTGCTGATCGTAGACATTGCGATGCCTCGACAGCCGCGCGTGCTCGGGGTGGCCGGTACACCGGGTTTCGCCCGCCAGACGGTGGCGTTTGAGCGAGATGGCCGTCAGTTGCTCGCGGTTGCCGACGGTCGCTGGGGCGTGCGTTTGCTCGATGTGTCAGACCCCGAAGGGGTGCAGAACCTCGCCACTGTCTTGTTCGGTCGCGAGCCAGGTCTCGGCGGAAACGACGTGCGAGCCCTCGCGCGTTCGGGCGATCGATTGGGCGTCGCGAATGGCGCGTTTGGAACAGCGGTGATTTCTCTTAGCGACCTTCGTCGGCCGACTGTTGTGGCGGAGCGAGAGGCACCAGGGGCACCCGTCGATCAGGTTGCCATCTGGAACGATTTACTCTTCACCAATCGCGGAGTGGTCTTTGTCGACGCGCTCGATCTCTCAGACGCCACCTTGCCCACGCTCGGCAGTCTGCGCGCGTGCGACGAATGTTTCCAGCAGTTCCCGCTTCGATTCACGGTTCAGTCGCCAGCGCCAGGCTCGGCTGAGCTCCACATCGTGGGCGCACGGGAAGGGTTTCGTGCGTTTTCCTTGGATGGCGCGCTGGACCCCGGAGGCGCGTTTTCGTTCGGCGGGTCGCGCATCCCTGACGCGGCGGTTTCGCGCCCTTACGTAGAGGCGCCGTCGACGTTCTTGGCGACGGCGGGCGCGATCTACGCGTCGACCCGCTCGGGGCTGTTTTCGTTTGATCGCATCGGCGACGACCCTTCGCGTCGCGCGACGCTTCAGGGGCACGGGCTCGTGACTTCGGTGGGTAGCCAGGGCGGCACCCTCTACGCCGCAGCCCTCAACGCGGGCGTAGAAGTATTTCAACTGGAAGACGTGGAGCAGCCGGCGTTTCTTCGTCGGGTCGCAACGCCGGCATCGCCGCTTGGTGATCTGAGTTCGTTTACGGTTACGCCGCGCGAACGCGAAGGCAATACTCTTGTGGTGGGCGACGCGCGAGGAGGCGTGGTCGTCTTCGATGCGAGCGATCCGCTGCTCCCGGTGCTTTCGGGCCAGCAGATGGCGCTCGATGCGGTCCGCCGAGTTTCGCTGGGCGAAGAACTTATCTACGCCTGCGAAGACAACGTGGGCCTCATTATCTCGGAGCTCAATCCTGCGGGAGTGCCCAACTTGGTGGCCCGGGTGCGCTTCGAGGACATTCGTCCGGGGTCGCGCGATCAATGCTCGGATGTATTGGCGGACGAAGCGCGAGGCGTGCTTTTTGTGGCGAGCCGGCTCGGCCTCGCAGTGCTCGACGTGTCTGACCCCGCCGCGCCGCGGGTGCTGACGGCGGTCGATCTACCGGCGCGCGATCTTCTAGGGTCGCTTGCGCTAAGGGGAGACGCGCTTTTCGCCGGCACCACAGCAGCTGATTTCGAGGGTCGATTCGAACGCAACCACCGGGTTCAAATCTTCGATGTGTCCGACCCGGCAATGCCCGAGCGCGTTTGGGTGTCTGAGGAGCTCGGCTCCGTGCAAGACGTCGTGGTACGGGCTGACGTGCTGTTCGTGTCGAGCGCCGACCTCGGCGTTCGGTTCTACGACGTGGCCGATTCGTTTGCGCCCGTGCTTGAAGGCCGTGCATCGACGTTTGGCAATGCCACCGAGCTCGACGCGGGCGACAACGCGCTCTACATCGCGCAACGGTCCGGCGGGGTAGGAGTCATGCATACCGGCCCGCTCCCTTGATTTGGAGGTGGCTTAATTTGGAGGTGGCTTAATTTGGAGGCGGCTTAGATTTGCGGATGGCCTAGATTTCGAGACAGCTTGAGATTGGCGGTGGCGTAGGGTTGGCAGCTTCGTATTGGCGATGGCCTCGCATTCGCTAGAGTATCGCCATGAGAGTGCCGCCCATGGGCATGCCGCGCGACGAGATTTGCGCGGAGCTCGACCAAATCCGCCATCCCCTTCGAATCGCCGTCGATCGGGCTAAAAACCCGTTCAACATCGGGTCGATCGTGCGCACCGCGCACAGTTTCTTGGCGCGTGAAATTATTCTTATTGGCTCCGAGCCCTGGTATGAGCGTGCGGCCATGGGCATGCATCGCTACGAGCACATCGTGGAGCTACCGGACCACCGCTCATTTCTCCAGCGGGCCGAGGAGCAGCAATGGACGCTCGTTGCATTCGAAAAAGACCACGCGCGCACCGGGCTCTGGGAGGCCGAGATTCCGGAAGATGCGGTGCTTGTGTTCGGCAACGAAGACGACGGAATTTCGGCCGAAGTGCTGGCGGCGGCCCATGAAATCGTTGGAATTCCGATGTATGGCATCAACCACAGCTATCCCATATCGATCGCCGCAGGCATTGCGATGGCCGAATGGGCGCGCCGTCGCTACCAGCGGGGGCGGGTGGTGACCCCAAACGCTTGCGAAGCGCTCGCTGGCCGCTAGACTCCCCGCCTCTTGGTGGGTGTAGCTCAGTGGTAGAGCACTGGATTGTGGCTCCGGGAGTCGCGGGTTCAATTCCCGTCACTCACCCCAAAACGCACGGATTTTCATTGACAGCCGCGCGGGTTCGGGTCAAAAGCCTCTCCCGCGGAAGGCGTCTTACGAAGTCTAAAGCAGCACACGCACCCGTAGCTCAGCTGGATAGAGCGTCGGACTTCGAATCCGCAGGTCGTAGGTTCGAATCCTACCGGGTGTGCCATCGCTTGCGGCGCGCAGTTTGCGCCGTGGGCTTTTTGACAACCGGGGTCATTAGCTCAATCGGTAGAGCAGTGGATTCTTAATCCATTGGCTGAAGGTTCGAGTCCTTCATGACCCACTACAGATCAATCGCGATTCGCTGGTTGGCTGCGCATGAGCAGCGTAATTTTCGCATGGGTGGCGTAGTTTTCGCATAAGCGTGTATGAGCAGACTAGATCTGCATCCGTACCGTTTTTTGTACATTGGGGGGTGCCGTCGCCGATCGGCCCTCCGCTGATTGACGCAGGAGCTTCAAGATGTGCGGCCCGAGCACGTCGAGCTCGGTGGAGGAGTATTGTTCTCCTTCAAACCGCTCGACGACCCGGGTCTGGCGTTCGAGGATGTCGGCGTCTTGCTTCAGGATGGACATGAGCACCGGTCTGAGGCCGGCCGCCACGAGTTTTCCGGGTAAGGGAACTCGGAAGGTCACGGTGGCGAACATGCGGGTCAAGCGATCGCGGAGGGGAGTGAGCGCGCTGGTGGCGATGAGGTGGCTCGCATCGCCCAAGCGATATTCGACTTGGGTGATGCACGGCATGATGAACCGGTCAAAATGCTGTACCGCGCCACCTCGAGGCGCGAGCAGGCGTCCGGCGAGGCCGCTCGGTCGTTGCTCGCCGATGTACTCCGCTTGAACCCGCTCCGCGGTCCGAGTGACCACGACGTCGACCTGCTGCGGCTCGCCTGAGCGAAAAAGGCCGCGGTGCAAGAACGAAGTGTGCAGTACGTCGAGCACATTTTCTGCGACCGCGTGAAGCGATGCCTGAAAGTCCATGGTTTGCCGAACCGTGAAGTAGCTCGGGTCGTCAAGGTGGGGCAGCGCAAATGGCGAAGTGTCGGGCGTGGCGCCAGCTGCGCCGTATACCCAGATGAAACCGTCCTGCTCGCGAGCGGGGTAGCTGTCGACCCGATAGCGAGCCCGGCCTCCGGAGCTCACGAGCCCAGGAATCCTCTGGCAGGCGCCCGCGCGGTCGAATTGCCAGCCATGGTAGGGACACTCGAGGTTTGCTCCTCGTACTTGGCCCGCCGACAGCGGTGCGTTTCGGTGGGGGCAGCGGTCGAGCAGCGCGCCCGGCGTTCCGTCCGCGCCTCGGAAGAGAACGAGCGGAATATTGAGTAAATTCACCTCCAGGGGTGCTTTACCTAACGCGGAAGATGTGCTTACAACGTACCAGCCGTGGGGGACGTGGATGACAGCGGATGCGACCATGCTTGCGCATCATACCAGCGTCCATGGGTTGCGGGGATCTGGTGTTCTTTTTTGATCAGAACATTCGGCCCTTTTTGGCGAGAAGTGAGGGAGGGACAAGCCAATGGGATCGTCACGACGGGTGAATAAAGAGCGAACCCGCGCCAGGCTAATTGAAGCGACGCTCGAGCTGCTTCGAACCGAAGGGCGTTCTTCGCTCACAACCGGGCGTGTCGCCCAGCAAGCCGGGGTCGCCCAGCCGACATTCTATGTTCATTTTGGCCAGATGGATGAAGCCTTGGAGGGCGCTGCCGAAGCGATGGTGCATCGACTGATGGAGCGCCTCGAACTCGTCCCCAATGCTCCCGCCGTATCTGGCGCCTCCGCGATGTCTAGCGACTCAGCCGCGGCCAGCGCCTCCGTTTCGGGCGGCGCCTCTGTTTCATCAAACTCGCTCAACGCAGATCCAATGCGTTGCACTATCGCTCGCCTGGTGGGTGCGCTGCTCTCGGAACCTCAGCTTGCCGAGGTATTTCTGCGCCACCGTCGGGATTCAGCCTCTCCTCTGGGACGAGAATCGCGGGTCCTGACTCGCTATATTGAACGCCAAGTCGTTAGCGCGCTCAAGGTGGTTGGCTCAGCTCCGGCCCAGTCGAGTCCCGAGTTGCATGCCGAGCTCATCGTGGGAATGGCGCTTGCCGTGGTGGAAGGATCGCTGGACCAGCGCATCACCGACCTAGACGTAGCCATCGATGTCGTCGCGCGATCTGCAGAGCGCGCCGTAGGCGCGGCGGACGTTCCGGCGAATCCTGTTCGATCAGCTTTATGAGGAGCTTTCGGAGGAGGGTCTTCGTGATATGTTGACCCTATGGTCGATGGAGACAACACGGGCACGCTCTATGCGCCATCTCCAGAACACCAGGCGTTGCGCGAGATGGTTCGACGGCTTGCCGAGCGCGAAATCGAGCCGCAAGCCGCCGAACACGACCGTTTAGAACGGTTCAATCGAGCGCTTTTCGAGAAACTTGGAGGGCTTGGTTTGCTGGGGATCACCGCCGACCCGAAGTTCGGAGGAGCGGGGATGGATGCGGTGGCGGCGGTGATCGCCCACGAAGAAATCAGCGCTGCAGACCCGGGATTTGCGCTTGCCTATCTCGCGCACGCTGTTCTGTTTGTGAATAACCTTTCGGTCCACGGGAGCGAAGAACAAAAGCGCCGATTCCTTCCCGACGCATGCGCAGGTCGAACGGTCTGCGGCATGGGAATGAGCGAGCCGGGTGCCGGCACCGATGTGTTGGGCATGCAGACGACAGCCACCAAACAAGGAGCGCGCTACTTGCTTGATGGAACCAAGATGTGGATCACCAACGGAGCGGTTTCTCCCGGAGAATTGGGCGACGCGTTCTTGGTGTACGCGCGCGTTGCTGGTGCGTCGCGGAAACACTTGTCCATGTTTTTGGTGGAGAAAGGCGCCGCCGGATTTTCTTTGGGGCAGGTTATCAAAGACAAATTAGGGATGCGCGCGTCGACCACGGCGGAGCTTGTGTTCGCGCAGTGTGTAGTCCCCGAGCAGAACCTCGTCGGCCAAGAAGGCGAAGCCACACTGCACATGATGTGCAATCTCGAAATTGAGCGATTGACCCTCGCCGCTATGGGGCTGGGAATCGCGCGAAGGTCGATCGAGATCATGAATGCGTATGCGCGTGATCGAACTTCGTTTGGTCGACCGCTTCGCGAGTTCGGCCAGGTGCAGCGTCATCTTGCGGAGTCGTACGCCGAATATGCGGCGGGACGTGCGTATGTGTACAGCACCGCCGCGCGCCTCGATCTGAACCGGCCTGGACATCGTCTTGATTCCGATGGCGCGAAGCTATTTTGCGCGACGATGGCCAAGAACGTCGCCGACCGCGCAGTTCAGGTGCTGGGGGGCAATGGATACGTCGGGGAGTATGTCGTGGAGCGTCTTTTTCGCGACGCCAAGCTGCTCGAGATTGGTGGTGGCACGCTGGAGGCCCATCAGAAGAACATGGCGCGTGAGCTTGGCGGGCTCGATCGGCTCGGGTAGTCACGCGAGCGAATCGCCTTCGCAATCGAATCGCCTTCGCAATCAAATCACCTTCGCAATCAAATCACCTTCGCAATCAAATCGCCTTCGCAAGCAAATCACATGGGGCGCGTAAAGGGTGTGTCGTGGCCGCGTGTTCCGTTGTACTCTCGCGCCATGTCGGACGACGCGCGTGATCCTTCGGAGCCACCCCTTGGCGCACGTACCATGCAAGTCGATGCGTTCACGGACGCCCTAGAGTTTGTCGAGCCCGGCGCTCAAACGCAAAGTGGACACTATGGCGACGATCAGGCAGCCGAGAATGATGCATCCGATGGGCGCCGTTCTTCCGTTCCGCCGCCATTACCGCGAGCCGGAAGCCCGCGTTCGCCAATGGGTGCTGGCGCGCCTGCGGATAACTCGCCCTCAGCGCAGAGTCGATGGATACGGGTCTCGCTGATCGCGGCTGTAGCGCTCGTGGCGGTCGTGTTGGGCCTGTGGGTGGGCAATCTCGTCATGGGCGGTTCGGAGCCTGCCGAAGGGGTTGACGCCGCGTCCGAGCCGTCCGCCGATCCCGATCGGAACTCAAGGCCGTCCTCGGGCGCTTCCTCGATTCAGCTTGGCGAAATTCGCGTGACTCCTTCGTCGATGGACCCCTAGGTTCGTCGATGGATCCCTAGAACGCGAGCCAAACGTCGGTAAACACTACGCAATCCCCGTAGCCAAAGGCGAGTGTGGTCTTCGTGCGTTGGCTTACTAATCGAAATTGATATTGATTTTCATTTCCCTGCTGCTACCTTGAGGTCAAAGGGTGAGCGAGTGCTGATTTGTCATTGTCATGGGGTGTATGAAGAAGAAGTACGTGACGCTGTGCGGTCGGGCGCGCGCACTCGACGAGAGGTCACCTTGCGATGCCGCGCCGGCGCTGGCTGCGGTGGATGCCGACCGCTGATCGAAGAGCTCGTTGCGCAAGACGGCCTTCCACGCCCCGAGCGAGCCGTCACGCTTCCCGTGCTGAGAAATGCCCCCGCTACGGACTGTGGTGTCAGCGCGACTGACCTCAAAGCCACCGGATAGTAATGTAGACTAGAATCTAGAGCAGCGATCAGATGGGTTGATGGTCGAACCAAGCGTCAAAAGCCGAGCCGGACCCGCTGAATCTGACGCGGACTCGGATACCGACGC
>JANQQS010000129.1 GCA_028284955.1 Myxococcota bacterium
TAGCTGCACCACGCCGACTTTGGCGCCTCCGTCGATGCGGATGGGGCGAACGACTTGTGCGATTTGGCCGTTGACGTCTTCGGCTTCGAGGCGCAGCAGATAGGTGCCGTTTTGCTGTTGGGTGGTGTCGATTTGGCCGAGTACATCATCGGCGATGGGCTCGGTGCCTTCGGCGATGTCGACAAATTCAGGGTCGCCTACGCGTTTGAGTGCGAGCGTGTAACGCAGAAGGTTGTCGTCCGTGGCGGAACCGATGGCGTCGTGCAGGTAGGTGAGCTCCTCGTCTTCGACCGGAGATGTGAGGGCGACCACGGGGGGCATGTTGTCGAGCGCATCAAAGACACCGAGGTTGATCGCGGCGGTGGCGACGTTGCCTTGGGTGTCGGTCGCGGTGGCGACGGCGGGGTGAATGCCGGGGTCGAGGGTGGTGAAGGTGGCCATCAAGTTCATGTCGATGGGGACCGGCAGTCCATCGATGGTCAGCTCGAGGTTTGCGAGGCCGCTCTCGTCCATTGCCGTTAGGGTGAGCGTGGTGGTGTCGCCGGCTGCAAAGCGCTGGGGGTCGGCCTCGAGGGTGACGAGCGGTGCGATGGTGTCTGCGTCGACCTGCACCGTGAACTCCTGGCGGTCGGTTTCTCCGGCGGCGTCGGTCGCGACAACCACCACGCGCTGGGGCCCAAGCTGGGCGAGGGTGGGTGTCCACGCGATCGCGCCCGTCGATGCTCCGATGGTCATGCCGGTGGGCGCGATTTCGAGCGCGAAGGTGATCGTGTCGCCCGGGTCGGGGTCGGCCGCGGTGACGGGATAGGCGTAGGGCAGGGCGGCGAGGGTGCGCAGTACGGGCGTCGAGTCGATGCGGGGCGGGTCGTTGATGTTTTGGACGGTGATGTCAAACGTCTGGGTGCCGATTCCGCCGGCCGAATCGATCGCCTCGACGGTGACCGCGTTGGATGCGAGCACGCCCCCATCGCCCAGGACTCCGTCGCCCGGAGTCCACGTGATGAGGCCTGTGGCGGGATCGATCTGCATGCCGCTCGGAGCCATCGACAGGGCATAGGTGATGACGTCGGCGGGCTCGATATCGATCGCGTCGACGTCGTAGGTGTAAAGCGTGTCTTCGGTGGCCGCGGTGATCGGGGCGCTTACGATTTCGGGCGCGTCGTTGACGGGGTTGACGATGAGCGAAAAGGTTGCGGGTGCAGAAAAGACCTGGCCATCGAATACGCGGTAGGTAAACGAATCGTTTCCGTTTGCGTTCGGGTCGGGGGTGTAAGTTCGGCCTTGGCCGCTGCCCGTGAGCGTGCCGAACGATGGGTCGCTGAGCACTTCGTAGGTAAGCGCGTCGCCGTTCGCGTCGAAACCCACCATGAGCAGAGGAGCAGGCTGGTCTTCGTTTAGGCCCACGCTCTGATCGAAGGCCGCCGGCGCGACGTTGACGGGATCTTGGGGTTCGAAGTTGAGGTCTTCGTCGACCAAGCCGTCGCCGTCGTCGTCGAGGCCGTTGGGCGCTTCTTCGTCGACGCGGCCGTCGCAGTCGTTGTCGATGCCGTCGCCTCGCGCGGTGCTGCTCGGCGCGCAGCCGTCGGCCAACGGAACGAGCCGGGTTTGTCCGGGGTAGCCGTAGGAATCGTCGTCTTGCCAGCCGTAGACGTAGACGCCAAAGGGCACCACGGCGGAAACGTGCCGTACCAGGTGGGAGCCTGCGCTTACCGACACCTGTGCGGCGGCATATCCGCTGCTTCCGATCGGCACGAAGGGCGCGGCGATCGGATCTCCATCGATGCGCATGCCGCCGGCCTCGGCTGCGTCGACGACGATGTTGAGATAGTTGTCGAACGCGCGTACTTCGTCGGGCACGGTGTGCACCGAGAAATCGGAGCCAAACTGTTCGGTCGGCACGACCAGGCTCATGAAGGGGTCGGCGAAGTCGACGTCGTCTGCGTCGGTGCTTTTGGCGTACTGCACCACCATGGCAGGCGCGGAGGTCTCGATCAGCGCGTACTCTTCAGAAGTGTTTCCTCCGGTCGAGGTGCTCTCGAGATCAAACTCCTCCCATTGTCCGGCGCTCAGTACAGTGGCCGGCGCCCCGTTGATGGTTACTTCGGTGTTGTCTTCGGCCGCAAATACGCGCAGCAAGTAGCCCGAGGTGCGGGTGGCGAAGGGTGCGGCCAGGAAATGCTGGCCCCAGGTGTCGATGGGCGGAATCTGCTCCACCAGGTGGTCGCAGGCTTGCACGCTGGCCGGGACAAACGCGCATTCGTGACCCCCGAATACCGCGACCGGTCGCGTCGACGTGACCCGCGTGCCGCTGACGTCTTTGATGCCCGGCCCGGTGTCCGAGGCGCGGAATTGCGCGGCCTGGTCTTGCTGCAGGGTGAAGGTGAAGGGCGCGCCGGCTGGAATATCCACATTGCCGCTCAGCGGTCCGCCTTGGAGGGCGACGGTGGGCACGAGGGTGATTTCGGTGTCGTTTTGTGGCGCGGTGACCGAAAACTGGCTTTCGCTGAGCGGCACGTTCGAGCCAAATGCGGCGACGATATAGTCTTGGCTCAATACGTCGGTGGGCAGCGCCAGAAACGCGTCGGTGACGGTGGTGCGGAAGTTGAGGCCCTGCACACAGACCTCTTCGGGCGCCTGAATGCGAATCACCTTTTGGCTCGCCGCGGCAAAGGTTTCGATGCGCGCGTCCATCGGCAGCTCGAACGGCATCACTTCGCCGGGAATCACTTCGACCGCAGCGTCTACGCCAAGCGCGGAGGAGCGCACGTTGACCATCATGTTGTGCTCGGCCGCCAAAAAGAGCCAGAGCGCGCTTTCCGCTTCTGAGGGCGCGCCATTGGTGCGATGAAAGACCACGACGTAGTCGGTGCCGCAGTGGTCGGGGCCCTGCGGGCGAATCGTGTCGGGAAACACGCGCGAAGCGCTCGCTTGGGTATAGAGCGCGTCTCCCATAAACTCGGCCACTACGGTGGCAGGCTCGCCGGCGGGAACATCGAGCATGGCGGTGGCGCGCCCGTTCGCATCGGTCACCGCGGTGATGGCTTGGTCGGCGAGCTGAAATGTGATGGTGCGTCCGCTGAGTACTTGACCGTCCACACGATCGGCCAACGTGGCGGCCACTTCTTGGCTGCCGCCCGCGTCGCTTCGAGGCTCAAGCGCAAGCGCGCTTTCTCGCGGCACGACGGTGACGCGGAACGAATCGCGATCGCTGCCGCCGGCGCCATCGATGGCCGTGACCCGGGCTTCGTAGACGCCGGGTAGCGCGTACACATGCGTCACCGCCACGTTGGCGGCGGTGCACGGTGGGTCGATGGTCAAGGTTTCTCCGTCACCGAAGTCCCACTCGCAGCGGAGGGTTTGGTTGTCTTCAGTGGTGGCGTCGCGTACCTCGGGCGTATCGGAGAGCGTCCATGGAGCGCCCCACACAACCGTTTGGTCGTTGCCAACCTCAATGAAAGGCGAAAGGTTTCCGATCGGAACTTGTTTGACCACGCTTCCGGTGAGCAACCGGCTATCGGTGACGGTGAGCTGAATCGGAACAAGGCCGGAGACCGGCGACGTGTAGGTATAGCTGCCGCCGCCGGGGGTCGTGCGCGTAAGGCCCGCGCGAGAGTCTTCGATGGGATTCCAGAGGGCTTCGAGAATCGCCGCGTCCCCGGCGGAAACGTCGGTCAAAGTGACGGTTTGTCCTTGGTCCGGAGCGCTGGGCGCGATCGTGAAGTTGGCGGTCGGCGGTCCGTACGCGAGGTAGGGCATGACTGCTTCGTCGCTCAATCCTGAGGCGTCGGTCACGGTGAGGCGTACGAGATAGCTACCGGGGCCCGCGAAGGTGTGCACCGGGTGGGTATCGAGGGATGCGCTTCCGTCGCCGAAATCCCAAGCCGTTTGCACGATTTCTGAGCTTCCCGCGAGCGACCGATTGTCGAATGGCACCGTCAGGCCCCCGAGCTCCGGCGAGAGCGCGCGAACGTCGCATATTTCGACGGTGCTCGCGCCGTAGTTGTCGATGACACGCAGTTGCACAACACGCGCAGGCACGGGATCGAAGAAAAACCAGTGCAGGCCCGCAGTTGGGGGCAAGGTGCCCGCGAAGGCGACCGTGAAATCGTCGGCCTCACCGGTGATGGAGGTGCGCACTTCAAAGTTCCGCAGCCCCTGGGTGCTGCCCGCTTTGGCCCGCAGGCGTACGCGGTCGATCGCTTCGATTCCGTCGCCGGCGAGATCCACGGTGATGGTTGCCCCCGCTACGTCGCCGCTTTGGCTGAACCAGCAGGTGCTGATCGAGCGGTCGATGGCGCCCGAGGCGAAACCGGCGTTCGACGATGCCGTGGCCGTCGCCCCGCCCTCGGCCAAGGACACGGTGCCCCCTTCGCGATCCCGAGCAAATACCGCAAACGCGTCGACGTCGGTGCGAATGGGCGAGCCCCAGTTGTCGACGACGCGCAGTTTGAGGAACCGCGCTGCGGTAGGCTCGAAAGAGAACGTTTGCAGATCGTTTGTTTGCGGGATTTCGCCCGAGGCCACGACCGCGAAATCCGCATCGGCGTCGGTTTGCGTGGAGGCCGAGAGCTCGAAGTTGCGGACGCCCGAAGTGAGCACCGAGCCGAGCAACTGCGCGCGGTCGACGACGTGTGCGTCGGGGCCGGGAAGGTTCAGCACGAGCTCGCCGCTCGAGGTGGTGAGTCGCCAAAAGATGCCTGCTTCTCGTTGCGTCGGCGTGCCGCTGGTCGCGCGAACAGCGGTCGCGCCCAAGTCGAGGCGGGTCACATCATTGCCTTGCGGAACAAAGAATGCGGCTGCCGGGCCGACCGGCGTGCACGGAGCGTCGGGCGGGGGCGGGCTGAGCACGCACACGCCCGCGCCGTCGCATAGGCCGAGGCCATTGCAGGGGTCGCCATCGTCACACAGCACGCCGGCAAGCGCAGGTTCGTGCACTACTGCGCCTGATGCGTCGCAAAGATCCACCGTGCACGGGTTTCCATCGTCGACGTCGAGCGGAGTGCCGGGCTGGCAGACGCCAGCCGCGTCGCACGTCTCGTTGCCGTTGCAAGGGTCGCCATCCGCGCACGATGTGCCCTCCGCGACTGGCGTATGAGTCACGCCCAGGGCCGGGTCGCATGCGTCGATGGTGCAGAGGTTTCCGTCGTCGACCTCGAGCGGCGTGCCCATTACGCACGTGCCTGCAGCGCAGGTTTCCGCGCCGTTGCAGGCGTCCGCGTCGTCACACTCGGTGCTGACCTGAACGCCCGCGTCGCACGAGAGCGTTTGTGTGCCGGCGCACGTGGGCGCGAAATCTTCGTCGGTCGCGCCATCACAGTCGTCGTCTACCCCGTCGCACGATGCGTCGTCTGATGCGGGCGCGCCCGGGGAGCAAGAATCCACCACTGCGCCGGCGACGCACGCGGTGGCGCCCGACATGACGCAGGCGCCGAGCCCGCAGCTCGTGGGAGAGCTGACGAAGCCTTCATCCGCCAGGCCATCGCAATCATCATCGAGCCCATTGCACATGCTGTCGTCGCCCGACGGAGCGCCTGGCATGCAACTGTCGACCACCACGCCCGCGATGCATGTGGTGGCTCCCATCGCCTGGCATACGCCGAGCCCGCAGCTGGTTGGCGCGCCGACAAAATCTTCATCGGCCAGGCCGTCGCAATCGTCGTCGATGGCGTTGCACAAAGCGTCGTTTGGCGCGGGCGTACCGGGCGTGCAGTCGTTCACCACAGCGCCGCGCACGCAGGCCACGATGCCGGTGCTGGCGCACGCTCCGACCCCGCAGCTCACGGTGTCGGTCACAAATGCTTCGTCGATCGATCCATCGCAATCGTTGTCGACGCCGTCGCATACCGAGTCATCGCCGGTTGGCGCGCCAGGTGCGCAGCTATCGACCACGCTTCCATTTGCGCAGGCGGTTGCGCCCGATGCGGCGCATGCGCCCATGCCACAGGTGGTTGGCATCGATGCGAACGCGTCATCGACGACTCCGCTGCAGTCGTTGTCCAGGCCGTCGCAGGTGCTGTCGTCGCCGGTTGGCGCCCCGGGCGTGCAGCTATCGACTACGCTTCCGTCTACGCAGCTCGCTTGGCCGGTTGCCGCGCATACACCGACTCCGCAGGTTGTGTCTCCGGGCGAAAAGTCGTCGTCGACGGTGCCGTCGCAATCGTCGTCGAGACCATTGCAATCTGAGTCGTCCCCCGTGGGGTCTGCGGGCAGGCACGAGTCTTCTACAGTGCCGTCCACGCATTCGGTTGCCACCGACGAAACACAGACCCCGAGGCCGCACGACGTCGATTCGGGAGCAAAGTCTTCATCGGTGGCTCCGTCGCAATCATCGTCGATGTTGTCGCAGGTCGTGTCGGGCTCGCCGGTGGCGCAATCTGGGTCATCGCAGTCGACGAGCGAATCGCCATCGTCATCCACGCCGTTGTCGCATTGTTCGACGCCGCTATCGCAATGGCCGTCGGGAATGCACATCTCCGCCAAACAGCTGTTTCCCGCCGGGCAGTCGCCTGCGCCGCCGCCCACGCGCAATGCTGCGATGGCGCCTGATTTTGAAAGCTCGAAGGTCAGCTCCACCGTGCGGAGGCAATCGAGCGAAAGGGATTGATAGGAGTTTTCGCCGAGGTTTGGGGCGACCACGACTTTGCGCTGTCCCGCCGCGTCGACGCAGGTGACGGGAGAATCTCGACTGATGTCGAGCAACTCAATGGCGTCGATGTCTACTGGCTCGGCAAAATGAAACCGAAACCAACCGCCGGAACGCGCATCGTCGGGGTTATCGACCAGGCCATCGCGATTCTTGTCTTTGACGTTCTCCGCAAGAATCAGCACGTTTCCGCGGGAGCGATCGTTTTGCCCGGTGGCGCCCGCTTGACCCCCCTGGCCTCGGCCTGGGCCGCCAAAGTCTTTGTTCGGCGTGCCGAGGTCGAAATCGCCGCCTGATGGATGTTCACTGTCGAAGAGCACGCAGGCATCGGGAAACTTCCGATCCCGCGTTTCGCATTCGACCGTCACACCGAGCGCGTCCAACCATTCGTGTTCGACAATCGTTCCCGCGGCCAGCGTTCCCGCGGCCAGCGTTCCCGCGGCCAGCGTGTGTCCATCGGAGTCTCGATCGAAATCGATGTTCCGTTCGGAGCATTCTGGGACCGAAGGCAGCTCGCATCCCGCAAAGTCGCAGGCGTCTTGCCCCAGCCCTCCATAGATCACGCTTTTCTTGTTGCCCTTGCTGCTTTTGTAGTTCGGGTGGGCGACTTTGGCGGAGATGAAATCGTCGCCAGGGCCGCCCTGCGCGCGCACTGGAGCCCGGCCGGCCTGCAGCACATCGTTGCCCTCACCGCCTTCAAGGATATCTTTGCCGTTCCCGCCGTCGAGCAGGTCGCAGCCCGGTCCGCCAAACAGCCGGTCTTTGCCGTTTCCGCCGAGCAGGGTGTCATCGCCCATTTCGCCATAGAGCCGGTCTTTGCCGTTTCCCCCGGTGATCGTGTCGCTTCCATCACCTCCTAGGACGACATCGTTTCCTTGCTTGGCGTCGATGACGTCGTCGCCTCCAAGACCGAAGATGCAATCTGCACGGCGCGTGCCCACGAGCACGTCGTTCCGCTCGGTGCCTACGATGATGTTGGCCCCTTTGGGGCACTGCGATGCGAACGGGATCCCAGAGTCCGCGGCGCCAGACGGGTTGGCCGCCGCATCATCTTGAGAAAGCGACTGCACCGATGCTCCGACGCCCGCCGCGGCATCCTCGCTAGAGGCTGGGTTTGATGCGCAGGAGAGGCATCCTAGCAAGCAGAAGAGCAAGCCCCATCGGCGCGCTCGCCATAGCGCGCGGGTTGTCCGCCCTTCGCGGATCGCCATGCGCCAGAAACCGCCTCGCATTGTGCCTCCTCACGCCCTGGTCGGCGCGTGGCCGGCGAGGACAGCTCGCGTACTCCAGAAGTGCGATCGAAAAATTTCTTTATCAGCACATGTAACTTTTCTGCATGAGTGTGTACACGACAATTTGAGATCGGGTTCAAAAAACCACCTCAGGGGTGACATTCTTGTGGCTGCAGCGAGGCGATAAGGTGCTCTACATCACCAATCGCCATTCACCGATATTCGTGGCCGGGAGCTCGGCTGCCCAATCCGTGTTAGGTCGCTCGGCATGCCGAATGCGCCAACGAAGCCTACGTCCGACGAAGTCATCGCCTACACCGACGGAGCGTGTAGCGGCAATCCCGGTCCTGCGGGGCTTGGGGTCGTAATGATGTGGGACGATGTTCGGCAGGAGCTGTCGGAGTTTTTGGGGCACGGCACGAACAATATTGCTGAGCTCACCGCGGTGCTGCGGGCGGCGGAGGCGGCGCCGGATCGCACGCGGCCGCTGCAGATTTATACGGACTCAAACTACGCAATTGGGATTCTCACGAAAGGGTGGCGGGCCAAAGCCAATCAGGAGTTGGTGGCGCGCATCAAAAAAGAGCTCGCGACGTTCGATTCGATCAGGCTGATTCATGTACGCGGTCATGCACAGATTCCGCTGAACGAACGAGCCGACGAGCTCGCTGTGCAAGCGACTGGTCAGCAGGCGTCGACGGGGTGGGTCAAGCTCAGTTGAGCTGAACCGGATACCGACGCCGACGCAGAATCAGGCACCGAACCTGACGCCGACGCTGAACCTGATGCCGATACCGAATCCGACGCTGCACCTGAGCCCGAACCAGGCACGGATGCCGATGCCGATGCTGTCCCCAAACCTGCACCGGACCCCGGTCGTTCGTCACTGACGCCGGCGTCGGAGTCTACATAGTTTGCATCGGGTACTGAGCTGGGGTCGGCATTCGCGTCAGGTTCCGTATCGGCGTCGGCACCAGGTTCGGCGTCAGGACCAGGCTCGGCGTCAGGACCAGGCTCGGCGTCGGCATCAGCATCAGCGTCTGATTCGGGTTCAGCGTCGGCATCAGGTTCGGGTTCCGCATCGGGATCGGAACCGGGTTCGGCGTCGGGACCGGGTTCGGCGTCGGGACCGGGTTCGGCGTCGGGACCAGGTTCGGCGTCTGATTCGGCGTCCGCCTTCGTCCGCCTCCGACACTGAATCTGTATTCTACAAGCCTTGCTATTCGGCTGAATGCCAACTGAACTGAGCGTCGAACAGACTCGCGAGATGGGCTGCGGCGCGTTGCGCGAGGTCCTCCATCGAGGGGGGCGAGGCGATTTCCTGTTCGAGCGACGTGACGCCGTGGTCCCGGATGCCGCAGGGCACGATCAGATCAAAGTGGCGCAGGTTGGTGGTGTTGTTTAGGGCGAAGCCGTGCATCGTAATCCAGCGACTGATGCGAACGCCGACAGCTCCCAGCTTTCGCAGGCCGCGACCGTTCTCGACTCGATCGCCACCTTCGACCCAGATTCCGCGGAGCCCGTCTACGCGTCTGGCTCGCACTCCGAAGTCGGCGGCGGTTCGGATCATCGTTTCTTCCAGGGTCCACACGTATTTGCGTACGTCTTGGCGGTCTGGTTTGAGGTCGATGATGGGATAGACTACCAATTGCCCCGGTCCGTGGTAGGTCGCCTGACCGCCGCGGCCGACGTCGTGCACGGTGATTCCGAGTTGCGAAAGCACGCTGGGCTCCGCGACCACATCAGGACCGTTGCGGGTCGCCTGATCCACTGGGCGACCGGCTGAGCCGTCTGTTGATCCATCGGCGGCCGAACGACCTGCCGAACGACCCAGCGTAATGGTCGCCGGGTGTTCGACGAAGAGCACCGTGTCGCCAATGTCTTGCTTCGCGCGGGCTTCGACCAGCGATTTTTGTAGAGCCAACGCGGGCGCATAGTCCATCGCGCGAAGCCGCCACATGGAGAAGGAACGGTTCACCGATTCATGATGTGCACCGCTTCGCCGAGCGCGTGTTTGAACGATTCCATCACGCCTTCGCCGAGCGTCGGATGCGGGTGAATGGTGGCGGCGACGTCCTCCGCGAACGCACACATTTCGAGCGCCAGCGCCGACTCGCTGATGAGATCGCTCGCTTCGGGGCCCACGATGCCGACCCCGAGCAGTTGGTTGTCTTCTGCGTCGATGATCGTTTTGATAAATCCGTCAGTTTCGCGGACCGCCATCGCGCGGCCGGATGCGGCAAACGGGAACTTGCCGATTTTGACTTTCTTGCCGCTCGCTTTGGCCTGCGTTTCGGTGAGGCCCACGGTGGCGATTTCGGGGTCGGTGAAAATCGCCGCGGGCATGCCGCGCCAATCCGCAGCGGACGCATGTCCGGCGATGACTTCAGCCGCGATTTCGCCTTCCTTGGTGGCCTTGTGGGCGAGATAGGGGCCGCCGGTGACGTCGCCCACAGCGAAGACGGTCGGCACGTTGGTCTGCATGCGGTCGTTGACCAAGATGTGTCCCCGCTCGTCGGTTTTGACGCCGGCCGCTTCCAACCCGAGCCCTTTCGAGTTGGGCTTGAAGCCCACCGCGACGAGCACCTTGTCGGCCTCGATGCCCAGTGTTTTCCCTTTGTGTTCCACCGAGACCGTCGCGAACCCTCCGCTCACGGTGCAGCCGGTGGCTCGCGCGCCGAGCAATACTTGCGCGGGGTTGTCGCCCTTGGTGAGGTGCTTTTCGACCACTTTGACGAGGTCGGGGTCGGTGCCAGGGAGCAACTGGTCGGTGAGTTCTACCACCGTGATCTTGGTGCCGAGTTTTTGGTACACCATCCCGAGCTCAAGCCCGATGACTCCGCCGCCGATCAGCACCATGCGCTGCGGCGCCTCTTTGAGGCTGACCGCTTCGCGCGCGGTGATGACGGTGTTGCCGTCGGGTTTGAAGTTCGGAATCTCGATGGTCTGCGTTCCTGTCGCGAGAATGATGCCTTTGGTGGCTTCGTATTGTTCTTTGCTCCCCTGCGGAGTCGTGACCTCGATGGTGTTCGGGCCGGTAAGCTTCGCGCTCCCCATCGTCACGTCGGCGCCGTTGCCCTTCATCAGGCCCTTCACGCCGCCGGTGAGCTTTTGCACGATGCTTTCTTTCCAAGCCTGCATGCGGGAAACGTCGACCGACACATCGCTGACATTGATGCCGATGGAGCTCGCGTGCCGAATCTGGTGGGAGAGGTTTGCCGCGGCGATCAATGCCTTGGACGGAATGCAGCCCCAGTTGAGGCATACGCCGCCCCAGTACTCCTTTTCGACGCACAGCGTTTTGACTCCGAGCTGCCCAAGTCGAATCGCTGCGGGATACCCCCCGGGGCCAGCCCCGACGACGATCGCTTCATACGTTTGCTTGGCCATGGCTATGTGTTCCTTTCAAAACGCGCGCGGTGCTCGCGCAAAGCTTTTCTCTGTGCATCCAGGTGCCACGGAGGGCGGGCGAATACGTCATCAAACATCGTGTCGACGTCGGGAGGACCGAGCGACTCGACTTCATTCAGGGCGGCGGAGAGTTCGGTGTTGATCTTGTGCTGCATCGATTCGATGGCAACGTCGTCGATGAGGTTCCGTGTCTTCAAATAGACCGTGAGACGAGCGAGGGGGTCTCGCTTTTTCCACTCGGCAACTTCCTCTTCGCTTCGATAGACCGACGGATCGTCGCTCGAGCTATGAGGCCCGATACGGTAGGTGACCGTTTCGACGAAGGTCGGCCCTCCGCCGCTACGCGCTCGGTCGGCAGCTTCTTGAAAGACGTGGTGCAACGCGAGCACGTCGTTGCCGTCGACCCGAATTCCCGGAAGGCCATACGCCCGCGCCTTAACCGCGAAGGTAGACGACGCGGTTTGCTGGCTCGTGGGCACGCTGATCGCCCAATGGTTGTTCTGGCAAATCATCACGCACGGCGGACGATACACCCCCGCGAAGTTGAGTGCCGCGTGAAAGTCAGGCTCGCTGGTCGCGCCATCCCCGCAAAAACCGACCACGACCGTTCCGTCTTTTCGCAAACCGGCCGCCATTGCGGCGCCGACCGCGTGCGAGAGCTGTGTTCCGATGCACGACGACCAAGCGACCTGGTGGACCGCCTTCGCGGACATGTGACTCGGCATCTGTCGACCCTTGAGAATGTCGCCAGAGTTTCCGTAGACCTGGCACAACCACGTTGTGAGCGGAAAGTTGCGCACCAACATGATCGCGCTCTCCCGCAGCGCGGGAAAAATCCAATCGCGTTTTTGGAACGCCATTCCGGCGGCTACGGGTGTGGCTTCCTGTCCCGTACTCGCTCCATAAAAACCTACTTTTCCCTGCCGTTGGCGCGCGGTCATGCGCTCTTCGATGATGCGAATGCGCATCATGTGGCGCAGCATATCGACCGCAGTTGCGTCGCTCGGCGGCGCCTTCCCGTAGGGCGCGAGCGCGTTTCCGTCGTCGCTGAGGACACGAAATAAGCCCAGAGCTGGATCGTCGCGAGACTCGCCCATCACGTTGGCGGCGGATCTTATCGCCAGGGGGGCCCACGTCAATGGACAGCGACCGAGGATTTCGCGTTCGATGCAGTCGCCATGCGCGTTCCCCGGCGGCGCGCTACGCTGTGTAGGGCAGCGTGCAGTGTTTGCTTTCCCAACGACGTGCCGCGGGCCGTGATGCAGCCCGCGTCGGGGCCGTGACAACATTTGCCCTGGGTGGCGTGTTGACGCTCGCGGGCGCGTTGGGTTGCGCTTCCGGGTCGCGCCTTGGAAGCAGCGAAGGTCGTGACGGGACCCCTCGGGATCAAGACGCCAGCGTTGCGGACTCAATGCCTCAAGTGGAAACGCGGCGCGTGGACGGTTCGCGGGCTGCGTTTTGCGCAGGCAGCGGAACGATCGTGGAGATCTCCGAGATCAGCGGTTCGGAATTGTTTTGCGCGGGCGACATCGCTGCGCGGGCGTTCGGGTCAGCTCTGTGCACCTGCGATGAAGTGAGCCTCGCGGGCGACTTGCGGACCGACGCTGGCGATTCCTCCGGCGGCGGGTTTGCGGCGGACAGTCAAGGGGGCGGCGCGGTCGGGGTGAATCTCGCCTATCGGGTGGCCGGAACATCGGATATCGGCGGGTCGCTCAACTCGGCTGCTCCGGAAGGGATCTCGATGACCGCGGGCGACAATCAGATTCGCGGCGACCTCAAGCTGACGGCGCGCTTTTCGCTCACCGGTCGCGCCAACGTGGCGCGCGACGCGTGGATTGGGGGAGGCTTGTTTGGAACCGCCGACCTGACGGTAGGTCGCGATCTGTTGATTTCGGGCGCGGGCATCGTGCCGCCGAGCGTCTCTGTGGGCGGCGAGGTGCGGGAACTCTTCGAAGCCATTCCCAATCCCTGCGCGTGTGGTCAAGACGGGGTGGACATTGATCGCTTTATCGATCGCGCGGCCGAGTCAAACGAGAACGAGTCTGAAGGTCTGAACCCTGACCAACTGGCGGCGTTCTCGGGGAGCGAGCGTATCGAGCTTCCTTGCGGCCGATACTATCTGCGGGGCGTTCGAGGCAGCGGAAGTCTTACGTTGGTGGCCCGCGAACGCACCGCGATATTCGTCGAAGGAGACTTCGACGTGTCCGGAGGCGTGACGGTGGACGCTGGAAGCACCGGGCAAGTAGATATCTTCGTACGCAACCGTTTCAAGGTGGGCGGTCAGGCGAACTTTGGCGATGTGGGTCGGCCGGCGGCGGTGCGCGTGTACGTCGCCGGTCGCGACGCGCTCGAGATAGGCAATCGGTTTGTCGGGAATGTCTATGCGCCTCAGGCGGAGCTTTCGTTCGGAACCATGTTTGAATCGTTCGGCGCGATCTTCGTGCGCACATTCACCGGCGCCGGACAGGCCTCGATTCACTACGACCGCGCCATTCAACGAGGCTCGAGTTCCTGCGAGCTTCCGCCTCCGCCCAACTGCTCCGTCTGCGAAGGGTGCAGCGGAGAATCGGCATGCGTAGACGACCAATGCGTCGCCTGCCGAGACGACGCCGACTGCTGCGAGCCTTTGATTTGCGACCAAGGCAGCTGCCGGACGCTGCTGCTTTAGTTCGTTGAGGGTCTGGCCGTCTGCTTTTTGAGGGTCTGGCACTGTGTTGTTTGAGGGTTTGGCACCCAAACCCTCTCGTCGGGGATACGATCCCCGACGATTCACCCAAACTCCCCCGCCAGGAGGCACGCGTGGTGGTTTCGTGGTCATGAACTGCTGGGGGCCCCGCCGCGTTGCGGTGGGGCGGACGCGACAGTGGCCGAATTAGGGACAGATTCGCCCTTTAAAACGCAGTTGGAACAGCTCGCCAAATCGCCGTCCTCCTCAAACCACCGCACGAAGAAAAGCAGCACACCCCGAACGCCACCCAGCAAGAGCAAGGGGGCGTAGGGGCCCCCGCGCAGCGCGAAGCGGCGTTGGGAGGGGGGCCCCACGCGGGTCGTACCCGCGTGGGGGGAGGGTCTGCGGGGTCAGACCCTCCAAACAACTCAGCGCAGCTGACAGATTCGGAGGACAGCGTCGGTCAGTACTGCGGCGCCGGGGCGTTTTGTGGATTTGAGCAGTACATCAACTTCGGCGACGATTTGGAAGGCGTGCGCGAGATTGTGATAGCGGAATCGTCGCGCGGCCTGCTTTAGCTCGCGGGCTTTGAAGGGTGGTGCTCCAGCCGCGGCGCATGCTTCTCGGTCGCTTTTGCCTCCCGCGAGTGCTTCCCGCATTTTTGCGATCATGCGCAGCTGTCGCGCAATCAACGCGAGTATTTTCAGCGGGGGCTCTCGGTCAGAGAGTAGAGAGGTGACCGCGGCGAGTGCATGCTTGGCGTTTCCGGTGCTCAGCGAGTCCACCAGTCGCCACACCGATTCGGTGCGAACGCGGGCAACCGCCTGCTCGATCGCTTGTTCGGTGATCGGTTGTCCGGTACCCACAAAGAGGGAAAGACGTTCCACCGCGTCAGAGATCGCGGAGAGGTCTTCCCCCACCGAATCGACCAACGCGCTCGCGGCCTCCGCGCTCAGTTCGTGTTGGCCAGCCGTCGCTTCCTGCTGGGCGAAGCGAATGAAATCCGAACCGCGGGGAGGGCGGGCCTGGTAGATGACGTTCTGGGCTTTTGCGGCTTTTGCGAGGGCTCCCCGCCCATCGAGCTTTTCGGCGGTGAGCACGAGACACGTTGTGCCCGATGGTGCTTCGAGATAGCGCGCGAGCGCGGTTTGCTCCGCCGCGGCCATGGCGTCCACGCCACGTACGCCGACGAAGCGTTTGGTGCCCATCATGGGAAGCGTGCGCGCGGCGGTGGTGACGCGGTCTCCCGTCAACCCCTTGCCGGCGAACAGTTCCTCGTTGAACCCTGCGGTGAACGGCGCGCAGGCGGCGCGCAGCTGATTGAAGGCTCGATCGACCATGAGCGATTCCCCGCCGACCAGCACATAGATCGAACCGATGTCGTGCTCGGTCGAAGCGTCGAAGCCCGCAATGATATCTTGGATATCCGCCACTCTTGGGCGACGTTGTACCTCACGACCGCGTTGCAGCCAAAGGCGCTATCGACGTCGCGTGTCGTCTACGGAGAAGTTGACCTCGCCGCTGTGGCGAACGTTCTCTCCGACCAACTCAAACTTCTGTCGGCCAACTTCCTGGCGACGCACCGTAACCACCAGCTCCATTTTTCGATTCGGTTTGAAGCGCGGCCGGGGCAGCTTGATTTTCTGCACGAAGGTTTTCTCTTCGCGGTCGTTGACGAACACACTGAGCGGTTCGACAAAACGACGGCCTCCGCCTTCGACGTCGTAGAACAACACTTGAAACTCGAGGTCTCCGACCGGGCGGTTGAACACGGTGATCAAGGTGGCAAGCCATTTTCGTTTGGCGAGCGGGCTATCGCTCGTCTCGGTGAGGCGTCGCGCGCGATGGCGTTTTGCAAAACCGATCAAACGGCGGAGGTTCAGGGAGTTGGGAATGCGCGACTGGGTCAGATAAACCTGCGCGGAGAGTCGCCCCTGGGCGGTCGCGTCGGTGTGGGCAAAGAGCGCGGCCAAGACCACGATGCCTGCGCCTACGATGCAGCTGGCTTGAAGCTTCCGGCTCATAATTCGCGTAGTGGGCATAAGCCAGTAGTAACACAAAAATACAATACAGAGAAAGGGTGTTCCGGCAGATCTAGCCCGAACACCCTTTTGATCTCTTGCCGCGCTGTCGCGCGGACCGAGCGGTCGCTACTTCTCGCTCTTCTCGGTTTTCTCGGTTGCCGCGACCTTCGATGACGGCGCTGCGCTTGCGGCTTGCTGCGCGGCTTTCGCGCGGAACTCTGCGCGGCGATCTTGGGCCCAACTGCTCTCATCTGTTCCCGTCGCGACCTCTTCTCCGAGCGACGCGGCTTGGGCTTTGACTCCCAGCGTGTCGATGTATTCAGCAACGGCGCGCGCCCGGCGATCGCCGAGGGCCAGGTTGTACTCTTCCGTACCTCTGGGGTCGGTGTGACCGGTCACGTTCACCTGGTCTACTCCACGCTCTTTCAAGCAGTTCGCGTTTTGGCCGATGCGGCTTCGAGCGTGCGACGACAGGTCGCTCGAGTCGTATCCAAAGTGGATCGATTCCACGCTGCAGGGGCCTGCGTTGCTCGCGCTGAGGTCTTTGTTGTCAGCCACTTCTTCGGTCGCGGTGGGCGGGAGCGTGCGGTCGACGGCCAGCGTTTGAGACGATCCGCAGGCCATCAGAGACGCGGCTGCGATGGTCATTCCGCCGATGGGTGCGAGCGAGCGCCAAGATTTGTGAGATTTGCGTGGCATTTCGATTCTCCTTGTTCAATCCCCTGAGGTCATCGGGGTCAGTCGTTTTCCGACACGTCGCTGCAAACGACTTCCCCGTCGCAGAGGTTCATTGTGGAAGTACATAAAGCACGCAGCGTGCCATCCGCAAGAATTGCGAAGCACGCCGTGCAATCAACCACAACCAGTTGAATTTGAATGAAAAACAACGGGCTAGACCTGGTCTGGGCAATGTGTGACATGGGGCTGGTGGGGGTGAGACTTCGATAGGTTGGAGTGAGACACCCGTGGGACATGGCCATCACCCCGGTCCAAAACCTCGGTCCAAAAACTTGTCTCGGCGGAGCTGGACTCGGTAGTTCAAGGGGACGCTCGCGAATACGTTGCCGCGGGCCCGAGCAGTGCCGCAGGAAGAGATCTCAGGAGGTTTGGGGATGAACGGGGTGCGCAATGGCGTCCGTGGGTTGGTCGGACAAGCGCGTCGTGCAGCCCTCAAGCGCAACCAGTCGCTGTCCACGACCCATCTCGGGCTCGTGATGGTGCAGACCCACGGCGACGCGGGAACCGCACTGCGTTCGCTCGGATTGCAGGAGAGCGGGATGCTCACCGCACTTCGCGGGGGCGCGTCGGAATCGTCCAGCGCGGTCGAGCGAGCAGTCGAGCGCGCCGCTCAAGTTGCGAAAGGGATGGACGCGAACGAAATCCGCCCGCTTCATTTGTTGGTGGCGCTGGTTCGCGATGCGCAATGTGCGTTTGCGAAGTCACTCGCGTCGCTTGGATTCGATGCTGAGATCGTTCATCGCGCGGCGCTTACCGCATTGGGCGCGAGCGATCGAGTCGGCGTGCGGTCAAACGTCCCTCGAACTCATCGGAAGGCGCAGCCGACGTCGTCCTCCGATTCGGGATCTCGAGCATCTGTTCGTTCGCAAGCGGATGCCGCCGGACCCGTGCCCGTCGAGGCACGCCAAAAGCCCGTCGCGAGACCTGTGCCGAAAGCGAAGCAGGCAGGGTTGCCGCTTCGACCGAGTCAGAAAACCACCAAACGGGCCGAAGTATCTGCGTTCGAGCTGGACGCCAAAAAATGCCCTTTGCTCGCTCGGTGGGGCCGAAATCTAACGCGCGAGGCTGAACAAGGAAACCTCGATGAAGTGTTTGGGCGCGAAGCCGAGCTCGAACACATCGAAGATATTTTGGCGCGCCGCAAAGCCAACAATCCATTGTTGGTGGGGCCGAGCGGGGTTGGAAAAACCTCTGTGGTCGAGGCATTGGCGCTTAAGATCGCGGTGCGGTCGGTTGTGGACACGCCTACGGTGCTCGTTGGCGTCTCGGTCGGCGCGTTGATGTCGGGGACCGGGGTGCGCGGCGCGCTGTCAGAGAGAATGCAGCAAATCTGGAAAGAGGTTCGAACTGCTTCCCAGCACGTGGTGCTGTTCTTCGACGACCTGCACGCGGTGGTTGGAGGCGACGGTCCGGACGAGCTAGTGCAGGAGCTCAAAGGCGCGCTCGCGGGTCGTGCAGTGTGCTGTATCGGGGCTACGTCAGAGGCTGCATATCATCGATACATCGAGCGAGACCCAGCGCTGGTTCGTCATTTTTCGGTGGTGCGCATCGGAGAACCCTCGGCAGCACTGTCGCTTCAAATTCTGGAAGGCTCCGCCGCGCACTATGCAAGCCATCACCGCGTTCGCTACGACGACGAAGCGCTACGATTCGCTGTCGAACTGTCCGCAAGGTTTGTGCCGGAGCGCCGGTTGCCGGAGAAGGCACTGTCCGTCATCGACGTGGCGGGAGCGCGAATGGCGCGGCGTGGGGGTAAGGTGGTGGATGCTGCGTCGGTGGCGGAAGTGGTTGCTGAAGAAGCGCGCGTCCCTCTTCAACGGCTCATGATGCGGGACGCCGATGTCTTGCTTGATTTGGAAACACAACTTCGCGGGCGCGTCGTGGGGCATGAAGACGCGATGCGTAGGATCGCGGCTCACTTGAGAAAAGGAGCCGCAGGATTCTTTGGCAACCGGCCGCTTGGTACATTTCTCCTTCTCGGCCCAACCGGGGTAGGGAAAACGGAGACCGCCAAAGCGGTGAACGAGCTCTTCTTTCCCGGCGCTTCCCTAACCCGGATCGACATGAGCGAGTACAGCGAGTCGCATACCGTGGCACGGTTGCTCGGCGCGCCGCCCGGCTATGTAGGCCACGAGGATGGCGGCCAGCTTACGGAAGCGGTTCGCCGCAGACCCTACCAACTTGTCTTGCTCGACGAGATCGAAAAAGCCCATGCCGAGGTTTTGCTGGCTCTCTTGCCTTTGCTCGACGAAGGGCATCTTACCGATGGGCGGGGCCGTACCGTCGATTTCAAGAACGTCATCATCATGATGACGAGCAACTTGGGCGCGGGCGGGCAGGTGTCGGCCTCGATCGGTTTCGGTTCGGACCAAGTGCGTAAGGCCTCAGAGCGCGAGGCGACACTCGCGAGCGCGAAACGAGCGCTCCCGCCTGAGTTTTGGAATCGTATCGATGAACCCCTCTATTTTTCTCATCTGGAACGAGAACAGGTTGCGGAGATTGCGCGCCGAATGTTGGGTCGCGTGGCGCATCAGGTGCTGGAGCAGCACAAGATGAAGTTGTCGTACGAACCGGAAGTGATTGAAAAGCTGTGTTCCCTGGGGGGTTACGAGCCCGCTCTCGGCGCGCGTCCGATGGCTCGAACCGTGGCCCGTTTCGTCGAGGCGCCACTCGCCGAAGTTGTCATTGCGCGCTGTATCGAGCCCGGTGCGTCCGTTCGCCTAGAAGTCGACGGCGACGCGATTCAGGTGGTTCCGGTGCGCTCAGGCTCGGACCAAAATGCTGCTGGCGATGCTCCTTGAGCTGCCGTCAACCGGATCGAACACCGCGGTACAGACCTCGTTGCTCGATGTAGTCGAGCACGCGCGCAGGAATGAACTCGCGCAAGATTGCTCCGCGCTCGATACGCCGACGGATTTCGCTCGAGCTAATCGCCGGCAACGCCCATGTCGGCTCGTCGGTCGATTCGGATCGACTGCCTATAGGGTACCCGGAGCGCGGTACAACGAAGAGAGGCGCTAGCCGCGCGACATCTTTGCTGCGATGCCATGTCGAGACAGTGTCGAGCACGTCTGATCCGACGATCAAACGAAAGTGGAGCTGAGGATTGCGTCGCCGGAGTTCACTCAGCGTCTCCATGGTGTAGCTCGTGGATCCCAGTTCGGCCTCGATCGGTGACACCTCCACGCGCAGAAGGTCAGCGAATGCTAGCTCGCACATCCGCAAGCGATCCGAAAACGAGGCCGTGAGCGACTTGCCGGCCGGGCTCTGCCACGTCGGTACGACGAGAACGCGGTCCACTTCGCCGCTGCTGAGCGCCCACGTTGCTGCGAGGACATGCGCTATATGCGGAGGATCAAATCCACCCCCATAGACGCCAAGCGTCACCGAGAGACCATCAGTTTGCTTGACGGGCGTTGAAGCACTTCGTTCCATATGCGGGTGCCGGTCGTATCGTAGGCCGACACCGCGAACCGTCCGCCTTCGTCAATTTCGATGATGCCTACTTTGCGGTCGCCGAGGGGGCCTGGAGTGAAAAAATAGCGAGGGCCAAATCGCTTGAGGAGAAGTTCGTCTTTGCTGCCGTAGACAATCATGGTTGCGTTGGCGATATCTTCTTCATTGAGCACCGATTTGTCGTGCACCATGAGAATCACGCGATCGTCGATCATCTCGATCGCTCGAGAGGGCGGTGGGGGGATGGTATGGAGCGTTGCGAGGCGTTCTAGTTGATGATCGGCATGCAGTACGGCGTTAATTTCTTCCGGCGTTCCACTTTTCGTTAGCTCGAGCGCGCGATCCAAAAATGTATTCTCGGTGCCGCGCGAGATCTCATGCCTCCAGTTTTCGGTGAGCTTAGCCAATGTGTCGTCGGTTCCCAGATAAACCGCTCGGTCCACGCGTGCGTCGCCCAGGAGGAAGTTGGTGGCTTCCCCGAGTAGTTCTTCATCGCCGTGAGCGGCGCCGAGCAGTCCGATGCGCACAACGACCTAAAGTTGCTCGGCTCCGGCGCGCCGACGCATTTCGAAGTAGGAGTCAGAAATACCGAACATAAGCAGGTCCCACGCTTCTTTATTCCGTTGTACCATTTCACTACGTGCTTCTGGGCTGTGGATATCAGGAATTTCCACGGTTGAGAGTTTTAGAAGAGAGGTGATTGCCGCGGGCAGTGATCCCATGGCAGCAAGCGAAGCGCGGTTTCCCAGGTCCCGCGCGATTTCGCCGATGTCGTGGAGATCGGCGCCGGGTTGCCCTCCCATTTCGGTTGCCACTGGGCCCAGGGCGGCGCGCGCGCGCCGACTGAGGGCTCGCGTGAGCCGTTTGCCCATATCGCCGAGTCGACTTTGGTCCACGCCCTCGGCTTGGTAGTTCGGATTCAGAGCCTGGATCAACGCCGCTAGACCTAGTGCAAGTTCGCCTGGTGGAAGACGCAGAGATACCGCGAGATTCTCTGTCGCGATCTTAATGGTCCGCGCGAGCAGAAAGACGCGTTCGCCCTCATTGAGCAAGGTAGGCAATTCGTGACCAAGCACGATGGTCAAGGTTCGCTCGCGAATAGGTACGCAAATTCGCGGCGCGTTGGTGCTCATCAAAATCTGAATATTGTCGACACCGAACCAACCAGCGACCTGCTGCGCTTCCTGGGCGAGCGGACTCTTGCGACCGGAGAGTCGCTCGGTGCGTAGCTTTTTCAGATCCACAGGCCACACCTTTTCAAACGCTTCGCTGGCGAGTCGAAACACTTCCGCGGTAGCTCGCGACCATTTCGGCGGAGTCAGGTGATCTTGCAACTCGGGGTCCATGGCTCCGCGTCCGAGCCCGGGAACACCTCCGTTGGGATTCACTCGTCTGGACAGGTCTACGTTGAGGAGTCCGAGGGCCGCTGCGCCTGACGCTGCGCATCGAGCCGCATCTTTGCGGGTTCGCCAATCCAGCACCTCGACCAATCCGTTCCACCCTCGAGCTTCGTGGGGATGATCCGCGATCATGCTCCGAAAATCGTTCACCGCTCGATTGAGGTGCATCGACAGCGCCGCTTGTGCGTTTTGGCGACGGTAGAAATCCATGAGGGCGCGAAGAATCGGAAGTTCGGTAGGTCGTTCGCGACGAGCTTTTTCGAGTACACCCTCTGCTTTTCGGTGCTCTCCGATTTGTTCAAAGGCGGTCGCCAAACGAAAACGATCATCCCAGTTGTCCGAACCGTCGACTTCAAGATTCGCAAGACGTTCTAGCAGTGCTGCGGCCTTCTCGACCTGCCCTTCGCGCAGATGAAGCTCGGCAAGTCGATGCATAGCTTCCCGGTCGTTGGGTACGAGCTTGAGTACTCGGCCAAACGCGGCTTCTGCCCGCTTTGCGTCCGGCATATGGCGTTCGTAGATGTCGCCCAACGAGAAAAACACCCGACGAAGTTCTTCTCTATCGCTTTTTAGTCGTGCGATTCGAATCAAAGCCTCAGCTGCCCCGCGCCAATCTTCAGCGTGCATGTTGAGGTCGGCGAGGCGGCGTAGCGCCTTGGCGTGCTCTGGATCGAGCGAAAGCGCCGCCCGGAGCGCTTCGCGGGCTCCGGGTGGATCGGACAGCTCATCACATATCTCCGAGCGAATGATGTGGAGCGCGACCAGGGTCGCCGTGTCACCCCCGGCCACCAGTCGTTTTGATGTCAGGTCAAGCAACTCCGACGTACGACCGGCTGCGCGCAACAGTCGCTGCTGGCGCTCAAATAGGTCAAGGTAGGTAATGTCTCGTTCGATGGCGTTGGCGTACGCGGAGATGGCGCGATCCGAATGCGCGGCGTCTTGCTCCCACAACGTACCCGCTCGGTACCACAACGCGGTCGCTCGAGGGCCTAGCTGGGCTTGCTGAGCCGCGAGCTCGAACTCTTTGGCGGCTGCTTCCTGGTCGCCATACGCGCGCCATAGGCGGGCAAGCTCTGCGTGCGCAATAGGGTGCTCCAAGTCTGCGGAAACGTACTGCGCGAGGAGCGCCGCGGCCGAGCGTTGAGGAGCCGCATCATCCTTCTCCAAATCGCCCTCGGCCTCGTCGAGCGCGCTCGCAAGTTGGCCCTTCTCGAGTGCTCTGGCTGCTTCCAAGGCGATCGAAGCACGTTCAAGCGGATCGTCGAGGCAGGCTGCCAACTGCTCCAGGCATCGGGCGAGCTCGGTGTGCTCGCCTTCGGCATGCGCGATCGCTCCTCTCTGACGTGCGGTCCATAGATCCACGTGGCCTTCATCCGAAAGCTTCTTGATCAACGAGTCGGCTTGGGTGTGTGCTTCTCGTCGTTCGAGGAGAAAATGCATGAATCGCGCATGCGAGTGTGTGTCACCATCGTGTGAAAGAACTTTGACAAGCTGCTCCTCGGTGGCAAGAAGTTCGCCATCGCGCGCTTGATTCATGAAATATCGCTCGAGGGTTCGGAGACTCGGAAGGTGATTCGGATTTAATTCCAAGAGCGATTCAAGCGACAAGATTCCGGCTTGGTCCTCCTTGCGATCGAGCAAATCGAACCATGCCAGTGCATCGAGCGCAGCAACTTTTTCCTCATCGGATTCGGCCGAGCGAAGAGCGGTGAATCTTCGCTCGGCGACGCGTGCGGATTGGGATGCCTTTAGTTCTTCGAGTTCCAGCACGTGTTGGACGACGGCGAGTTCTGGATTTCGCTCCAGTGCGTTGCGATAGAGCTCAGCCGCGCGCGCGCTGTCTCCCGAATCTCGAAACGCCGTCGCAGCCGCAACCAGAGCGAAGTCTCTCAGTTCATCGGGAGCCGCGGTCGCCGCCTGATCGATTCGGCGCGCGCGCTCTGATGGTTCGGCTTGGCCACCGAGCCGCTCCCACAAGCTCGCCACGATGAGGTCGTCTGGACAGTGCTGTTGGGCTTGTTCGAGCCAGCCTTGAGCAGTCTCCGCATCGCTGGAGGCTTCCAGTAGCGCAGCGCGCACGAGCCGACCCGCGGATTCGTGGGGGTCGGTTGATTCCGTCGCCAATCGGATGTGCACATCGCTGAGAAAGGGAAAATTCTCCTGCTTTCGAGCGATCGGTTCCGCGCACCATGCCGCAGGGGGGTACAGCGGTGTGACGTCGATTGCGGCGCGCAGCGGGCCGAGCGGGTCTTCCGAGGTCGGAATCAGTCGGCGCCCGGCGGTTGTCGCGGCAAAGGCGGCTCGAAACCCGTCACATGCCTGCGCTTCCGAGAGCCACAGCTCGGCCGATTGGATTGGATCGCTGGCTTCGAGCGTACGCGCGAGAGATCGTCGGATGAGCGGATCGTCGGGAAAGCTGTCGTAGGCTTGCCGGAGGAGTGATAGGGCTGCATCGACTTCTCCGCTGTCGCGAAGAAGATCGCATAGTGTCAGAAGCACACCTGCGCGATGTGGGGGCGCACATCGCTGCGCGTGCCGCCTTAGGCCGGTGACGACGGCGTCGTCGTTTCGATCGGCTGCTGCCGCGTCGAGGGCGAGCACGTCCACGGTTGCTGGGGAGTCCGATTCGGCGGTCGCTTTCTCAAGTAGAGCTCGCTCTCGCGCCAACGTATCGTGGTTCCGGGCGAGTTTTGCAGCGGCTGCGAGGGCTCCTCCCCGGCCCTCCGACGACGCCTCTACCGCGCGCGCCAAGGTGGTGCTGTCGCCTGCGCGGCGCGCCAATACTTCTCGAACGACAACGATGGTTCCCAGCGTGTTGTCGGCAAGCGCAGCGTCCTTGAGTGAATCCTCGGCGTCTTCCAGCCGACCGGCTTCGGCTTGCAATTCAGCCAATGTCACAAGGGCTTTGGCTCGCTCTGTGCCGCCGCACGCCTGGGCCCATTGCTCCACTTGCGATAGGTGTTCTTCTGTGTCTCCGGCGGCGGCTTCCGCGCGAACTCGAAGGGCGAGCGCGCTCTGCGATTCGCTAAGCAGACGCACGGCGTCCTCCGGGCGCTGCGCGGTATGGAACAAAAGGAGTGCTGCCGCGCGTCGCAGCGCTTCCGACAGCTCGTTCGATTTGAGCAAGCCGCCGACGTGACCGAGCGCGGTTACCGCGGCGTCGATGTCGCCCTGAGCGCGCGCGGTTCGTGCCAAACCGAGCAGCGCGTCGAGGGCTGAGGGATCCGCGTGCGCAGCTCGAGCGTAGTACTGCACCGATCGGCGGGTGTGCCCGCTTTGCTCTGCGCTGCGGGCGATTTCGGAAAGAAGAATCGCCTGGCCTTGCTCGTCCTTCCAGCCTGCAGCGGTTGTTTCGAGGGCGGTAAGCGCTTCTGTTGTGCGCTTGCGGGCAAAATAAACTTCAGCGAGCAACAGGTTTGCGATACACGACGTCTTGTTCGCGCGCGCCGCTTTGCGGGCCGTTTGCTCCGCTGCAGCTGCGTCGTCTAGGCATCGCAACTGAATTTCCACGAGCAGTGTGAGAGCGTGCATTCGGTCGGTTGTCGAAACCGGTAACGCGGCCTCGGCTTCGAGCAGGCGGGCGACTTGGGGCCAATCTCTTTCCGCGAACGCGCGCCGGCGCTCCGCGCGAAGCGCGATGAGGTTTCGCGGGTCGGCCTGGCGTGCTTCCCGGTAAAGCTCGTGCGCTGCAGGAGCGTTTCCGAGCTGTTCTTCGATCTCCGCGGCGGCGACCAACGTTCCCGCTCGACCGGGGCCTTTGGTGCATTTCGCCAAGCTTCTCAAGAACTCAGCGCGATGTCGAAGCGTTTCTGGGTTGCGTCCAACGAGCAGGAGCTTTTCTTTTCGATAGCGCCGATAACCTACGGTTCTCCTCGCGGCTGCTGCGCCATGGTCTGCCGATGCCTTCCGCTCGGTAGGCGGTTTCGAAATTTGGGTCGGTATCTCGGCGAGTTCATCTACGTGCGACAGGATTTCATCGTCGAGCTCGGAGGGGGGTGGCTCGGTGGGAGCGAGCCCGAAGCCCGAATCTGTGGTGGGTGGCGCGGCTCCAGGAGCTAACGTGGGCATGCTTTGGGCCGACCGGAGATCGCGTTTCACGTCCAGCTCTTCCACATCGCGATTCAGGTCGTCGTCATCCAGCGTAGCGGTCGCCGCATCGTTCTCCGGCGTTGCGTCTTGAGTCATCGGCAGTGACGCGTAGAGGTTCTCGGCCATCGCGTCTGGTGGCTCAGGCGCGCCGGATGGGCGAGTGGAGTCTGCGGGTTCGGTTGGCTCCTCGCCGGGAGGAGGAAGCTCCAAGTCGTTGAATAGCCCGTCGAGCTCGAGGTCGAACGATCCGGTGTCTGGAAAAGGCGTCTCTTCTCCGGGAGGTGGCTTCGTACTTTGCTTCGGGGTGTCCCCGAAATCGATCCCCAGGGAATCGATTAGCTCCTTAGGGACTTCAGCGAGTCGAGTGGCTTCCACCGGATCCTCTTCGTCCCAGTCCGGAAGCGCTTCCGAGTCTTGTCCCGTCGACTTTGCGATTTCCGTGAGCGCGGTGAGGTCTGGAGAATAAAGGCGGCGGTCGGCACTTTGCTTGGGCGCCTGCGACTTCTCCGAAGGTTTTGGTTTTGGTGAGTCCACGCGGGTGCGTTCTTCCGCGAGCTTTTCGTTTTGATCGTCGCTTTTCTTTGGAGTCTCGCTTTCGTTGGCTTCGAAGTCCCGCTGCCAGGCGTCGAGCGCTGCGTCGAGATCGAGGTCGAAGTGGTCCTGATCGTTCCCACTCATAGCGACCATCCCATTTCGCGCCGAAGTTCGATGCATTTGGATGATATCCAGAAGCGCAGGAGTTCGCGCGTGTCTGAGTTTGCGCTCACCAGCTCCACGCTGGGAGTCGATGAAAGCAGGAGATCGAGCGACTCGCCGAGGTTTGAAGAAACGAGCAAACCCGCGCGAAACGCGTGGAGCCGGCATGCGCGGCAGAAGGTATCCACGCCGCGGCCTCCATCAGGAATCGTTCGCGCGATCTCTCCAGCTGTCTTGCGTACTCGGCGAGACACAAATCTGCTCAAGGATTGTCGTTGTTTGTTGACCAAAGGACGATCGTGACCCTCTTGGAGCGGGCGGTTAACGGCTGCGGCCATCGCAAATAGGGCTGCCGCAGCGTCCTCCGGCGTCCGGTTGATCAAGGGTAAGGTGCGAGCTTGGATCGATGCCGCTTGGGTGCCCACCCAGAACCGTTGCTTGGCGGTGAGCGGGCTTCGGACGTCTCGCCCCACGATCCAATGCACTCGGTCCTTTCGGCCGGGCGTCGCGACAATGCGCTGCGGGCTGCGCCCGCCGACGTAGAAGTCCCCCATAAAGAGTCCGAAGAGCTGAACGATCCATTCGATTTCCGAACGCAAGGCGCTTGGCTGCTTTGGATGGATGAGCTCGGACCGGCCTACACCGAACGATGCTGGCTCCAAGCGGTCCGCTGCGATCAGTGTATCGAACGAAGCGCTCGCGAAGGCCGCGTAGGCTCCCCCGCTTTCGGCCACTTGCAGGGCTTGCAGTAATCGCGGCGCCGTCGTTTGATCGGGTCGGATCGTTTGTGTTCGTGCTTCGTGCAACTTGTGGGCTGCGAGCTCTTCCTGGGTGGCCACTCCGAGGCATACCAATGTGTCGAGAATCGCGCTCTCGAGATACCGATCGCCGCGCCATCGCGCGGCTTGGCAGATTTTTCGCAAATCCGCAGGATCGATCCGGTCGCGTTCCGCGCGCAAACGGACCGCTGATTCAAAATCCTCTGAAAGCGCTTTTCGGTCGATGGGGTTGACGAGAAGCGCTGCGAGCTCTTCCGCCGCCTCGAGGTCCGTGGGACGATCGATGAGACATTTGCGAAGAGAGCGTATCGCACCGCTGGTGTCGGTTTGGTGGCGCGCGCGCAGAATGCCGGCGCGTCGGTGAAGCTCGCCTCGCTCAGAACCGCTGGTTAGCTCGGCAGCGCGATCCAGCGCACCGAGCGCGTCCGAATAGAGTTCTGCCTGTTCTGCGACCCGTGCGATCCGCACGTAGAGTGCTGCATCGAGCAAGCCTAGCTCTTCTACTTTGCGAAGCTGATGAAGCGCGCCCGGAAGATCGCCTAGTTTTCTCTCTAAGAAGTCTGCTGCGCCAAGCAGCGCGATACGTTTCTGCTGGGGCGGAACGTCTATCGTCGCGAGTTTCTGAAGCGCCTGGACTGCGTCTTCGAAATGCTCGAGAGAAGCGTGTACTTCGACCGAAAGCGCGATCGCGCCTGCGTGCTCTGGTTCGATGTGCAAAAGCCGCTGAATAGACGTCAGCGCGCCTTCCCGATCGCGAACGGCGCGCTGCAACCGAGCTTGTTCGTAGAGTAGGCGCGCGAGCTCTCGCTCTTGTTCCCGGTCTAGCGCATCGATGCGATTCCCGACCAAATCGAGGAGAGCGCGCGAATCTTCGCGATAGGTTACGAGTTCGTGGAGGCGGGTGAAGCTGTTTGGTCGACGAGGGTCGATGGCGAGCGCCTGGCGTAACCGCTCTTCCGCACCAGCGGTGTCTCCCAAATAGTCCATCATCACGCCGGCGGCTTCTTCAAGAAGCTCGGCGCGCCATTCACCTTCTGCGACCGCGGCAAGCTCATCGCAGGCTCCCACCACTTCTTCCCAACGTTCGGCTTCCCGGGCAGCTACCCGCAAAGCTTCCCAAGCGGCAAAGTCGCGTCGATCGTGGTTCGTCGCTTCTCGAAGGGCGACCAACGCATCGTGTGCGCGCCCGGCAGAGATCAACGCGCGACCGCATGCGCTTTGCAGCGCCGGGCGTGATGCTTCAGAAGCGTGATGCAAGCGCGCGTCGAGTGCTTGGGCGCGGGCATCCGCGTCATCGCCTCCTTCAAGGCTTTCGTCGAGCGCAACCGCAGCAGCGGCGGTTTCCGGCGCTGCGTCCACGAGCTCTTGAGCGAGGATGAACGCGTCTTCTGAGACGTCGTCTTCCCCCATCACCACTTTTGCTCGGATTCCGTGTAGGAAAAAATCGCTCGCCGCTTCGATATCGTCGGTGATGTTGCCGAGTGAAATCCAGGCGTCGGCGCGGCTTTCGCTTTGCTCCAGGCTCGTTCCCGCCGACCGCAGGGTTGCGTATGCTTGCCACAACGTGTCGGGAAGGGCGGTGACGGCTTGCTTGATCCACTCTGCTTGCTTGACCTGCCCGGCACTGGGTTCTTCCGGGTGCACATTGGGTTCTTCTGGATGCACGCCGGGTTTTTCTGAACGCGCGTTAGCTTCTCCCGAAAGAGCAGTGCCACCAAGCTCGCGCCAAAGGCCTGGTTGATCCTCTTCTGGCGTGGCCATCAGCAAGCGTTCGACGGCGGCGATGCGCGAACGCTGTTCGATTTGGTGAGCGGGCAAAAGCAGGAGTCCAATCGCGGCCGCGGCGCCCACTTCCTGGCTCGGTAAGACCTCTCGAAACGGAACTTCGGCGAGCTCGGGTTTGCCCGAGATCAGATCGTAGTGCTCGGCCAGTTCTAGCGTCGCGAGTCCAGCTTCCCGCGTGTCGATTTCGCGCTCCGACAAAGCTTCGCGCGCGCTCAGCAGAAGCGCTCGATCCCCGGTATGTTCTGCCAAACGAAGCAACGACCAGAGGGGAGCGGGCGATGCAGGATGTCGATCCGCAGCTTCTTCGTAGGTGTGAATCGCGAGTAGGTTGTCGCCTGACGCTTCGGCCGCTGCGCCTGCGAGCAAGAGCGAGAGCTCGGCGCTGGTTCCTTCGTTCGACTCGGCGGTTTCCCGTAGCAGCGCCACGACTTCGTCGGCCGCGTTTTGGCTGCGCAGCAACTCTTCGAGAAGCGCTACTGCGTAGCGATGACCGGGAACTTTGTCGATGGCCCGCCGCAAACATTCGATCGCTGGCTGTTCGTCGCCGTTTCGAGCGAGCGCTCTGGCCGCCCCACAGAGGTGAGCGGCGGCTGCTTCATCGTCGCTTGCGCGATCAGCGAGCGCGAGATGTGCCCGGTGCAGTAGCGATTCATCGCGATTGCGAGCCGCGAACACTCGCGCTGCGTCTGGCGCCCAGGCTCTAGACGCTTCGTGTTCGAGCGCCTTGGTAAGGACTTCCGTGGTCTTTGCGTGGTTTTCCAAAATGGCGCGGTCGTTGTCGTACGATTCGCGAAGGAGCATGCTGCGTTCATCCTCCGCAATGTCTTCGGCGAGCAGACTTTCTGTCACCGAAGACACCACATCGAATCGACCCGCGCGCTCAGCGGCGGCGCGAAGCTCCCGGAATACCGCCGCTCGGTGTTCTGGGGCGACGTCTTCCAAAGCATCGCGATAGTGCCGCTCGGCTTGCTCGAAGTTGCCGAGAAGTTCCATCGATGCGTGCGCGACGCGCCAGTGGGCCATCCCTTTGGCAACCCCCTCGGTTTGGGCCGGTCGCTTCTTTAGCCACTCGACATATTCGGCGTGCGCGCCGGCGTCGAGCAGAAGGTCGGCCAACATCGCTTGAGGCACCACCGAGGAGGGATCCGCCTCGAGCGCGGCAGCCAGCGCGGTTCGAACCGCTTCCGTTTCGCCTTTTGAATCGGCGAACTCCGCTATTCGAAAATGAAGCGCGGCAGCCAATCGACCGCTGCCACCCTCGACAAGCGCCCGCGCGTCCTCGGCTGCTTCCCTAAGATTCCCGCTCAGCTCGCTTACGAGCATGCGCGCGTAGCGCACTGAGCGATCCTCGGGCGCAAGAGCGTGGGCCCGTTCCAAGAGGGAGCGCGCCCCGGCAAGGTCGTTTCGCTTTCTGAGGTTCACATGAGCCGCTTCACAAAGCAGCGAAACGGCGACGGTGGTGGCTTCCTTTGAGTCCGCAAACCTCCGCACAGAATAGATACGCGTATCTTGCTCGTTCGAGGACGCGGCGCGTTCTGCCAATTCAGCGCGACGAATCAGGCAGTCGGTGAGAAACTCATCAAGTTCAAATCTCCGAGCGATGCGTTCCGCGCACATCAGTGCGCGATACGACTCGTCCTCGATTTGTATCGCCATCCGGAGTGCTTCAAGCGACCCTTCCACGTCGCCTGCGTCGGCACGAAACTGGCCCAGTTCACAATAGAGTAGGCTCTTCAGAGCTGGGTCGGCGGTGTGCTCCGCGCGTCGCCCGAGCGCGAGCTCGATGCGTTCGGAGTCTTCTTGGTGTCGCGCGCAGCGCTCCAAAAACAAAGCCGGCGCGAGCGCCGCGGGATCTGCGAGCACCGCTTCATAGAGGGCGGCGATGGTCTTTGCCGGTTCGGCCTCCACCCTTTCGAACAGCGTACCGCGGTCGATCTGGGCGAACGCTCGCACCGTATCATCCTCAGCGACGCGAACTTCCGCATCGTAGAGTTTTTCGAGGTTCCCGAGAGAACGTCGACGCTGAAAAATGCGCGTGAGCGCGTAGAGCGGAGGACGAAACGTGGGGTCCAGATTGTAGGCTGCCAAGTATTCCTGAGCCGCTTTTGCTGGCTGCACCAGGCCGGTTTCGAGGAGAGAACCGATCTCGTAGTGCAGCATAGCCTTTCGCGTACCGTCGAGTTCCGCGTCGACCTCAGCCCGGAGCGATGCGATCCGAACGTCCAACGCGTCGTGGGAGTCCGGCGAGGGGTGCTCGGAGGTGCGCGAGCTGAGGTCTGTCATCGGGGTCGGTGCGCGATAAAGTCCATCAAACTCGAGGTGACGGCGCCCATAGAAACGACTATAGCGGCTCTCGCCCCCCTTTTTGAAGCCATAACCTCCTCAAAGTTCTAGGAAATCGTCGCTTATTTCAGTGGCACTTGCTTAAGCGAGACTTATCTAACTGGTTCATTAAGTAAAGCGCTCCCCGCTGACAACAGAGTCTTTTCTTGCTCCTCTTGTGGCCCGCATTCGATGCTCCGCGGATATGTCCATGACGCGGACTACCGCTCAGCGAGCATCCTCGGCGTTGGTCCGACGTGCGTCGAGCGTCATGGCCGGCACGCTGGCCTCCCGCGTGCTCGGGCTGGCGCGTGACGCCGTGATCGCCGCATCGTTTGCCCGCGGGGCGACCGACTTGTTCTGGCTCGCGTTCACCATCCCGAACTCCCTGCGGGTGCTGCTCGGGGAAGGAGCCGTTTCGGGAGCGTTTGTTCCCGTGCTCACAGAAGTAGATACCAAACACGGCCCGGCGCGGACCCGCGAGGTCTTCGCGCGTTTGGCTGGCGTCATGATCGTGGTGCTCGGCCTTGTCGCGGCGGCAGGCGTGGCATGCGCTCCCTGGTTGGTGACGGCCTATGCGGCCGGGTTCAGAGCCGATCCAGGCCGATTCCAATTTGCCGCAACACTGACCTCGTTCGTGTTTCCCTATATTTTCTTTGCCGGAGTGAGCGCGCTCGCGACTGCTGCGCTCAACACCCGAAAAAAGTTTGCCGTGGCTGCGTTCTCTCCCGCGGCGCTGAATGTTGCGTTGATCGCCGCCCCTTTGGTTCTGGTGGGGCCGGCGGCGGCGCTCGGGCTACCTCCGATCGGTGCCCTTGCTTTGGCGGTGCTGGCCGGTGGCCTGCTTCAGGTCGCAGTGCACGTGCCAGCGCTTAAGCGCGTCGATTTGCTGGTGGTTCCCCGGATTGGGCGGGGAGATCCCGAGGTGCGCAAGGCGATGTGGTTGCTTGGCCCGCTGTTGCTTGGCTTGGGCGTTTATCAGCTCAACATCGTGCTGTCGCGGCAGTTTGCTTCATTCCTGCCCGCGGGATCGCTGAGCTATCTTTACTACGGCCAGCGCATCGTGGAGATTCCGCAGGGGATGTTTGCGCTTGCGGTGGCGTCGGCAGGGTTGCCGGCCCTCAGTGAACACGCGGCGCGAGGAGATCGCGAAGCCACCCTTCGAACCTTTCGTCAGAGTCTGCGCCTCACGCTTTTTGTCGCAGTGCCTTCTACGGTTGCGCTGGCTGTACTCGCGGAGCCCGCCGTTGCGGTAGTGATCGGGCGCGGCGCGTTCGGAGCGTGGGAAATCCAAGAAACGGCGCGATCGCTGTTCTGGCAGGCCTGCGGCATCTGGGCAGTCGCCTCGGTTCGCGCCACCGTGCCGATGTTTCACGCCGCGTTTCAAGACACCAAGACTCCGGTCTGGGCCAGCGCCGTAAACGTTGCCGTGTTTGCCGCGCTTTCATGGTGGCTGATGAAGCCTCTGGCCCACGAAGGGCTCGCCATCGCCTTCGGGTGTGGGGCAGTGGCCCAGCTCGCCATGCTCTTTTTGCTCCTGCGCCGAAAAACCGGACCCTTGGGGCTGGACGAAGTCTTCGCTAGCGCATGGCGGATGCTGCTCAGCAGCGCGGCGATGGGTGCGCTGGTGTGGACGATCGTACGCGTTGTTCACGAACCCGAACAGTGGTCGCGCGGAGCCACTTGGACAAACCTCGGAATGCTATCGCTCGCCGTGGTCGCGGGTGTGGGCACGTACGGACTCGCCGCGCGCATGCTGGGGGTTCGCGAGCTTCGAGAAATCATGAACTCGTTTTCGGGGCGTTCAGGGGGTTGACCCACGGTCATCGGGTTTGGCCCATGTTTGAACGAGCTGGTTGATGCCGCGGACGCGTTGTTTGAGCCCGGAGCCGAATAGGACGCGAACGGCGGCGGCGCTGATGGGGTAGGTCTGCTTTTTGATCGGATACACTGAGACCCCGGCGGATATTGGGAGGCGGTCGCTGACCATCGTTTTGACGTGGCAGCAGGCGCGCAGGCCTTCGCGACCGTTGATGCGACCGTAGCCCGAAACGCCGACTCCGCCGAAGGGGAGGGCCTGCATCATGTAGGCGATGCCGTAGTCGTTCACGACCGTCATGCCGCTTCGAATTCGTCGCGCCATGCGTTCGCCGCGCGCTCGGTTCTGGGTGAATACGCTCGAGCCTAACCCGTAGCGAGAGTCGTTGGCGAGGGAGATGGCTTCCTCGTCGCTGCGGACTTTGATGATGACCATCACCGGGCCGAACTGTTCTTCCTGCGTGATCCGCATGCGATGGTCCACGTCGACCAAAATGGTGGGCTCAAAAAACTGGTCGCCGGCGCGCTGGTTTCGCTTGCCTCCAGTGAGCACCCGCGCGCCTTTCTCCGTTGCGTCGCGAAGGAGGTCTTCGATGATGTCGAGCTGTTTCGGCATCGTCATGGAGCCAACGTCGACGAGCGCTTCGAGTGGAGGCCCTTGTCTAAGGTTTCGGGCGGCTTCGGTCACTCGGGTCACGAACGCATCATAGATGTCGTCGAACACATAGACGCGCTCCACTCCGACGCACATCTGCCCGCATGCGGTGTACACGCCGAGCATCGCTTGCCGAACTGCGTGGTCGAGGTTTGCGTCGTCGCAGACGATCATCGGATCTTTGCCCCCCAGCTCGAGCACCACGGGGGTGAGCGTCTGTGCCGACTCGGAGACAACCTTGCGGCCGTTGCCGGGCGAGCCAGTGAAAAAGACCTTGTCCACGCCGCCATCGACCAGTGCCGCGCCAGTGTCTCCAAACCCCGTAACCACCTGTACGAGGTCTCCCTGTTGACCGTGCTGCCGAAGCACGGATCGGATGAGCTCGAGATAATACGCCGAAGACCACGACGACCATTCCGAGACCTTGGCGACCACGCCGTTGCCGGCGAAGAGCGCGGGGATCAGCGGACACATCAGGTTGTGAAACGGAAAGTTCCACGGGCAAATTACGCCCACGACGCCGAGCGGCTGATATTCGATCCAGCCCTTCTTGTGTGCCAGCAAACCAGAGGCCCGCCGCTCAGGCCGCAGGTCACGCGCGCCGCGACGAATGGTGTAGCGCAGCTTCTCGCATACCGGGACGACTTCTCCGAGCGAGGCGTCGACCATCGTCTTACCCGAATCGCGCACTGCCGCGCGGCAAATTGCTTCCTGCTCATCGACGATTCGCGAAAGCAGGGCGCGCAGTACCTGGCGACGCTCCCGAAACGACGTCTCGGCCCACTGCCGCTGTGCGAGTCGCGCCCGCCCGATGCGCTCTCGAACTTCTTCTGGGGAATGAACCGACACTCGGCCGAGCGCTGCCCCCGTCGCAGGGTCCCGACATTCGATCGTGGAGCGCGCGTCCGATGCGTTGCGCGAGCTGGGAGTTGTTGGTGGTGAAGTCTGGAGGGGCGGCGTTTGGAGCATGAGCCACCCTCGCAAGCAACGCCGCGATGCGCAACCAGCATGTTGGACATCCTAGTGCTAGAACGAGCCAGTAAGCAGCAGGCGCCCGCCGCGAGGATGCGCTTGAGTGGATAGGCGGGCGCGCTGTTTGTCGTTCTTGGTGCTGGGTTTTTCTTCGAAATCGGTCAAGAATCCGACCACCAACGTGCTGATGGCGAATGCTCCCGCGATGCCGAAAAACGTGTCGGCGAGCAGGGAAAATCGGCGAACGTTATCTTGCGCGTCTTCGCGCAGCGGCGCGGCGAGCGGATCGATATCCTCACCGTCATTGCGTTCTTTGAGGGCGAGACCAGCGAACACGCCGCCGACCAACGCGGTAGCCAGCGTCGCGCCCACGCCGGTCCAAAATACGGCGCGGTGAATGCCGCGATCTTCCACCACTGTCACGTCGACTCGTCGTTCCGCTTTGCGCAGTTCGACCTTGAGTTCCGCGGTGGCCCCTGCGGCGACGTCGACTTCCTTGCGCGAGGGAAGGTAGCCTTCGGCGCGCAACTCGAGGGCATGGCGCCCGCCGGGAATCAGAATGCTGCCTGGCGCGGTGCCCACCAAGCGATCGCGAACCCAGATCTCAGCTTCGACATTGGACGCGACCTGAATCGTGCCCAACAAATCGCGCAGCGACTGCATCGCCATTTCTACCGCGGTGCGCTCGTCGCTGTCGGCGGGAACTTCGCTGAGGTAGCGCTCGTAGGCGCGAACGGCCAGATCGTAGCGGAACAGTTCTGACTGGCAGCGGGCGATGTTGTAGAGCGTATTGGGACGCGGGACGAGTTCGTAGGATGCTTCGAACTCGGCCAACGCTCCTTCGCAGTTGCCGTCTCGAGCAAGTTTTAGTCCCCGCTTGAAGCGCTCTTTTGCCCGCTCCTTGTCCGCGTCGCTCGGTTTTTGTTCGCCGGCCTGATCGCCCGGGGGCGAGGACGTTGTATCGCTACCCGGTCGGGACGCATCAGGCGATGGGGTTGCGGGTGATGCGGCTTCGGAGCCCGTTGCGGAGTTGCCTTCCGTTGGTTTGGGTGCGGGCGCGCCCTGTGCTTGGGCGGCGGGATGAACGATGGCTCCGCTCAGCATCGCGACGAATAGCCAGGCGACCGCGGGAGCCAAGCGTGTGACCTGACTCGCCCCCATCGCATTTCGATCTCGTACGTGTTGGCCGCTCTTCCGAACCTGCTTAGAATTCTTCACGGAAACCATCTCCCCCGTTGCCGCGCTTATCCGATGAGGTCGCAGCGTTAGGCGGTGGAGTCGGTTTCTCGGTCACCGCCCGGGCGGACGGTACCATCTTCGAGGGTTTTGATGCCAATCGTGTTTTTCGGCGGCCAGTTCGACTGGGTTTTGCCCGTTCCTCGTTCGAGGATTCGGTCGTAGTCGCGGGCTTTTTCCCGTCCCGCTGGAGCTCGAACACAAACGTCTGATCGGAATCGAAGAGTACCGTGCGCTCGATGGTGCGGTACTCGGGGCGCTCGATGCGAATGCGCTGTGGCTTCTCGTTGCGCGCGCGAAGGGTGTTCATGGGGTTTGGAAATTCCACGTCGTCGATGAAAATACGCGCATCCGCTGGCGTTGCGCTCATGCGAATTCTCACGCCTTCATGAGGTTTTTGCTGCTTCTGTGTGTTGCCGTCGGCGCTGCGGGGCTCGGTATCTTGTTGCGTTGGTCCGGGTTCTCGGTCAGGGCCAAGGCTGTTGGTGGTCACGACCGCCACCACCATGCCCGCCGCGAGCACGGCTGCCGCGACGATGGTTCCCACGACGGCGCTCGAGCGCTTCTTTGCGATCGCGGTGGTGCCTCGCTCTGAGTCTTCTTCCGATTCGTCCGAGTTTGATTTCGCAGAGTCGTCTCGGGATTGCAGATCGAGGGTCGGCGTGGGCCCCATGGTTGGCGCAGTGGACATTCCGGCCTTGGCTCTTCGTGGCTCCGATGCCGTGGTGCCAAACGAGCTTGCCACTGGTTGCGTGCCTGATTCTTCAAGCAGGTCGACGTAGGGCTGAAGCGCCCGCGAAAGCTCTTCTACGCTTTCGTATCGGTCCGCGGGATTTTTGGCCATGGCCCGCGCGATAATTTGATCGAGGCCGATGGGAATATCTGGCCGGCGCTCTCGAATCGAAGGCACGTCTCCGGTCACGATTTGCACCACCAGCATGGGCAGCGTTTCAGCTGTGAAGGGAGCTTCCCCGGTGAGCGCTTCGAAGAGAATCACGCCTAGCGCGTAGATATCGGTGCGGTGGTCGGTGGTGTCGAGCCCTTGGGCTTGCTCGGGCGACATGTACATGGGGGTGCCCATCGTCATGCCGGTTTGGGTGAGCTTGTGTCCGCCGCGCCCTGGGTCATGCATTTTGGAGATTCCGAAATCGAGCACTTTGACGAAATCGGGGTGCTCTTTGCGCGGGAGCAGGAAGATATTCTCGGGCTTGAGGTCGCGATGCACGATGCCCTTGCGGTGGGCTGCAGCGAGCGCATCGCAGACTTGTCGAACGATGCGTACCGTGCGCCCGACCGGCAGCGCGCCTTCTTCTTCGATGAGGGCGCCAAACTCGGTGCCGTGGAGAAACTCCATGACGATGAACGGGGCGCCGTTCGGCAAGTCGCCTAGGTCGTTGACGTCGATGATGTGTTCGTTGCCGATCGCGGTGGCGGCGCGCGCTTCACGTTTGAAGCGCTCGACGACAATGGGCACCGCGGCGAACTCCGGGTTGAGGCATTTGATGGCGACTTTCTTGCCAATGAGTTCGTGTTCTCCGGAGTACACACGGCCCATTCCGCCTTCGCCGAGCAGCGAACCGACCCGATATCGGCCGAGCAATACTTGGCCGATGATGGGGTCTGGAAACTGCTCAGACCCCTCGATATTTGTTTGGTGTGACGCCAATCTTCCAGTATTCTAGCAAACAGAATCGCTCTGGGGGGAGAATGTTCTACCGAACACGTTTTTTTTCAGCGTGGCGGCCCAGCCTGTGGCTCGCGGCGCAAGTTTCCTTGGGATTGATGATCGTTTCGTGCGGCGACGACGCGGCCACCGACGCCTCCGACGCGGCCATGGAACCCGATGCCGACGAAGCGGGGCCGGCCTGTGTGAGCGATGACGGCTGCGACGACGGGCTCTTTTGCAACGGGCTCGAACGATGCTCCGAGGGCATGTGCCGCCGCGGTCAGACCGTGGTGTGCGACGATGGAATTGCGTGCACGGTGGATCGCTGCTCCGAGGAAACACGCGGCTGCGAATCCGCGGCACCAGATGAAGATGGCGATGGGCGCGGTGACAGCCAGTGCACGGACGGAACGGGCATGCCGCTCGGCGACGATTGCGACGATACGGATGCCAACCGATTCGTCGGCAACGTCGAGGTATGCGACGAAGAAGGACACGACGAAGACTGTGACCCGACGACGTTTGGGGTGGTCGATCTCGATAATGACGGCTTTCTCGATGCCCGATGTTGCAACGGCGAAACCTGCGGCAACGACTGCGACGATGTGCGCATCAGCGTCAATCCGGCCGGAACAGAGGCGTGCGACGGGGTCGACAACAACTGCGACGGCGTGGTCGACGAAGGGGTCGCCATCGATGGGTTCGCCGACGTAGACCGCGATGGACGCGGCGACCCCGATGCGCCGATGCGGGCCTGCGCGAGCACGGTCGGCTTTTCAGAGTTCGACGACGACTGCGACGACAGCGACCCGACCGTGCACGGCGCGCAGGTCGAAATTTGCGACATGAAAGACAACGACTGCGACGATGACGTCGACGAAGAAGCGCAATCGGTAGATTGGTTTCGCGACATCGACGGGGACGGATTCGGCAGCAGCGCGAGCGGCGTGGTGGTGAGCTGCGAGCCGGTCGCCGACCATGTACTGCTGGGCACGGACTGCAATGACGAGGAAGCAGGCATCAACCCTGCGGCAGCCGAACTATGCGATGGCGTCGACAACGACTGCAATGGCTCGCCAGATTTCGAAATCGGTACCAACAACTTCGAAGACGACGATGCCGACGGCATTGTGGATATCGCTTGCGGGGCGCCGCTCGGCGTCGATTGCGATGACAACAATCCGTTGACCGGTCCGGGGACGGTTGAGCGCTGCGACGGGCGCGACAACGATTGCGACGAGCGCATCGACGAAGGCGCGATGGATCGGCAATGGCTGCTCGATCTTGACGGCGATACCTACGGAAGCCTGGCGTCGGGATCGATCATTTCGTGTGAACCGGTACCCGGCTACGCCGCGCTCGGCGGCGATTGCGACGACAACAACGCGTTGCGGCTGCCGGGTGGCTCGGAAACGTGCAATGCCCAGGACGAAGACTGCGACGGCACGGTTGATGAGGGCGAAGCGAGCAGCGAATGCGCGTTGACCAATGCGCAATCGGTATGCCTCTTTGGTGCGTGCGAAGTGCGGGAGTGCACGCCCGGGTTTGGCAATTGCGACGATCGCTCGAGCAACGGTTGCGAGCAACCGCTCAATACAGTGGAGGCTTGCGGGGAGTGCGGGCGCAGCTGCCTGCAGCCCAACACATCCTCAGCATGCGTCGGCGGCGACTGCCAAATTACGGCGTGCGACCCTTCGTGGGCGGATTGCGATGGGAGCGCCGAAAGCGGATGCGAAACCAATATCGATACCCCAGAAAACTGCGGGGGCTGCGGGAATCGATGCGATTTGCAGAATGCAAACGCGAGCTGCGGCGGCGGCGAGTGTCGGGTTGAAGGCTGTTTCATGGGCTTCGCCAACTGCGACGGAGATGACGAAGACGGCTGCGAAACGCCGATCGATACCGATGTCAACAACTGCGGCGGCTGTGGTCGGACGTGCGTGTTTGCCAACGGCACGGGGCAGTGCGTGGCCGGCGAATGCGTGCTCACGAGCTGCGCGACCGATTTTGCCGATTGCGACGGTCGCGGCGACAACGGGTGCGAAGCCGATTTGAACAACGACCCGCAGACGTGCGGCGGTTGTTTCGCAGGATGCTTCTTTGCCAATGCGGATGCTCAGTGTGTCGGGGGGGCGTGCCAGCGTGGCGTCTGCAACGCGGGTTGGGAAGACTGCGACGGGAGCAGCGGCAACGGCTGTGAGGCATTCTTGGCAGACGACGTCGAGAACTGCGGCGCGTGCTTCAACCGATGTTTCGATGCGTTCCCAGGGTCTGTGCCTCAGTGTACGGGAAGCACCTGTGTGTTTAGCGGGACGTGCGATCCCGATTTCGCCGATTGCGATGGCATGTCGGGAACCGGATGCGAACAAGACATTCGCAATGACGCGAATCACTGCGGCGGCTGCGACATGGTGTGCAACATCGACAAGGCCATGCCGATGTGCGTAGACCAAGCCTGCCAGATCGCCGGCTGCGATCCCGGGTTTGCCGATTGCAACGGGATGACCAGCGATGGCTGCGAGCGCGATGTCACAAGCGATACAGACAACTGCGGCAGCTGCGGGCGGGCCTGCGGGGCGGGCGGCATGTGCGGGTTCGGGCAATGCGACGAGATTCGTACCCTGAGCGCGGGCGCCAAACATACCTGTGCGGTGCGCGAGGCCGGCGCAGTGGTGTGCTGGGGCGACAACGACGACGGACAGCTCGGAAACGGCGGCGGCGCGGATAGTTCTACGCCGGTGGAGACGGGGATTTTTGACGGGGTGATCGTGGCCGCGGGAGTCTCTCATAGCTGCGCGGTGCTCAGCAACGGCGAGCTCGCGTGCTGGGGCCTCAATACGAACGGGCAGCTCGGCGACGGAGGCACCGGTCCGCATGCTTCGCCAAACATCGTGACGCGCCCCATCGGCATGGCGAGCGTGATCGACGTTGCGGTCGGCGAGAAGCATACCTGCGCGCTGACCACGGATGCGACGGTGTGGTGCTGGGGAAGCAACGAGTTTGGTCAGCTCGGCGACGGGACGACTTCGCTACCCGGCACGACCGTGAACTCTACTCCGCTCATGACGACCGGTTTTTCGGGAACCCCCATCAAAGTCGCCGCGGGCTTGGATCACACCTGCGTGCAGATGGATTTTGGCGAAATACAATGCTTCGGGCGCAACAATTTTGGCCAGCTCGGGGTGCTCGGAACGATGGATACGGCGACGCCATCCACCGTGGTGGGTTCCCCGACGTGGGGCGACACCCGCAACCTCGTGCTGGGCGCGCGCCATACCTGCGTGGTTCGAAGCGGGGGTGGAGGCACGCTGTGGTGCTGGGGCGACAACGGCACCTCGCAGCTCGCGCGGATGATGCCGCCGTTTCTCGACGCACCGGATCAGATTTCCGGGGTGACGTTTGTCATCGATGCCTACGCAGGCGACGGCCACACGTGCGCGCTCACGAGTCTCAACGAGCTTCGATGTTGGGGCGCCAATACTGGCGATATGCTCGGCGTCGGGTCCGCGCCCGATCCTTTGTCGGGTCCGCAACCCGTGGGCGGGCTGCCGGGGGTGCAACGGGTGCCTCAATCGGGTTTCGCTGCGCGGCATACCTGCGCCGTCGATAGCCCGAACAACTTACAGTGCTGGGGCGAAAACGACCAAGGGCAGCTCGGCGTGGCTGTCGTGAGCCCAGTGGAGCCGACGCCCAGCGTGGTGCAAAATTTGGGCTTTCTGATTCCCTAGGAGGCTGGTGTCAAACGCGGACCGAGGATCGCGCAGCGCCGGTAGGCCAGTCGTCGCGTCCGCGAACCGAGGAAATGCCGAAGCATTTTCGAGCG
>JANQQS010000141.1 GCA_028284955.1 Myxococcota bacterium
ACGTAGTGGCGTGGCCCCAGCAGATTGCCTCCACGAAAGCGTGTCACGTGCCTCCTGGCGGGGGAGTTTGGGTGAATCGGCGGGGTCGTACCCCGACGAGAGGGTCTGGGTGCCAGACCCTAGGAAAATCAATTGCAACCGCAGCCGCCACCTGTGCTCCCATGACCGCCAGTGGCTCCTTCTCGGGAATCGTGCACGTGCGCTCGGAACGCGGTTTCGGAGGCTTCTCGGCTCAGGTCGGTGCTCGGTCGCGTTAGATACTCTCGTTCGTAGGGCGACACGTGGCCGCAACCGAGTGCGCCGCACGTGAGCGCGGCGAAAAAGATGAGACACCGAACGCGCATGAGCCCTGTTGTAGATGTCTTCCTGCTGTGGTTCAAGCTAGTACCTCTCTGCGGTGAGGTACTAGAGTCCAGCTCTTTGTCGCGCGCACGACGCAAGTTGTGCATTTCCGATCCGAAAGGTTCACTCATGCCAGAAAGCAGCGCCAATCGGTACGTCTTCGCTATCGCCACCGTGGCGGCGATGGGCGGGTTTCTATTTGGTTTTGATAGCGGTGTCATCAACGGTACGGTCGACGCGCTGCAAACGGCGTTTCGATCGGACGCGGTGGGCACTGGGTTTTCGGTCGCGTCGATGCTGCTTGGTTGCGCGGTGGGCGCGTTGTTTGCGGGGACGCTCGCCGATCGATTCGGACGACGGCCCGTGATGGTGATCACCGCGGTGGTGTTCTTGGTGAGCGCGCTGGGTTCGGGATGGGCTCGCGATTCCGCCGAGTTTGTCTTCTATCGAGTGGTTGGCGGGCTCGCGGTAGGCGCCGCGAGCGTGATCGCGCCGATGTACATTTCCGAAGTGGCGCCGGCCGCTTGGCGCGGTCGGCTGTCGTCGCTTCAACAGCTCGCGATCGTGGTCGGGCTTTTTGTGGTGTTCTTGAGCAACTATGCGCTGGCGCAGTGGGCCGGCGGCGCAAAGGAGAGTTTGTTCTTCGGTTTCGCGGCGTGGCGATGGATGTTCTGGATGGAAGTGATTCCCGCGGTGGCCTACCTTGCGGGATCGATGTTTGTCCCCGAGTCGCCGCGCTATCTGGTGTCGCGGGGTGACTACCAGCGCGCGAACACAGTGTTGGCGCGGATCGACCGGACCCACGCCAGCACGATCCTCGCGCAAATCCAAGAGACCCTCGCGGAGGCACGACCGCCGCGATGGACCGATCTGTTCGACGCCTCGCGACGCATTCATCCCGTGATTTGGGTGGGCGCAGCGCTGGCGGTATTTCAGCAGCTGGTGGGGATCAACGTGATCTTCTACTACGGTGCGGTGCTCTGGAAGGCGGCGGGCTTTTCAGAAAGCGAAGCGCTCGGTCGCAATATCATCTCGGGTGCGGTGAACCTAGCATCCACGTTCGTCGCTATCGCACTGGTCGATCGTATCGGTCGCAAGCCGCTTCTGCTGATTGGATCCATCGGCATGGCGGTTTGCCTGCTCGTGACCGCGGGCGCGTTTGCGACCGCCGACGTAGGTCCGGACGGTCAGGTGCAGCTGAGCTCGGCCGCGGGAACCCTCGCGCTGTGGATGGCCAACGGCTACGTGGTGTGCTTCGCGGCGACGTGGGGCCCCGTGCTGTGGGTGCTCCTCGGCGAGATGTTCAGCAATCGAATCCGCGGCGCCGCGATCGCGCTGGCCACGATGCTTCATTGGCTCGGCAACTTCACCGTCACGATCACCTTTCCCATCTTGCTCCGCAGCGTCGGCCTTGCCGCGGCCTACACGCTCTACGCCTCCGCAGCGCTGATCTCATTCTTCTTCGTTAAGCGTTTCGTGCAGGAAACACGGAATATGACGCTCGAAGAGATGTAGCTAGAGCAGTGGCCTTTTGGCCTGATCGCGGCTTACCTCCTCACTCTCTCCCTGCGAAAGGCTCGAAGCCTTCCTCAGTCGTTCGCTGTGGGGGCGCTCGCGCTCAGGCCAAAATTCCACTGCTCTATGGGATGCTCCTTGAGCTGCAATCGGCCAATTCGATCGTTAGCGGCGGCGGCGCATCCATAGCCACGCGAGCAGTCCCGCCGCCAACCCGGCTGCGGCGTCTGAACCTCCCCTGCGCGCGCCCACGCTCTGCACAGCGCACCAGGGGAACGGGGGCACGGTGGTGAACTCGATTTCGGTGGTTTCGACTTCGGCTGTCGCGAGGTCGCTTGCGCGGTTGCAGGCGTCGACGGCGCGCAACGCAAAGTAGAAGCGGGTTTGCGGATCGAGTTGACCCACCTCAACGTTGATCGTCTGTCCTGGCTCTGCATCGATAGGAATCTCGAGTGCCATTTGTTCGGTCGCGGCTTGTTTGGCCTGGAGCGCGGCGTCGAAATCTTCGTCGGTGACGATCGGTTTGTTGCGATAGCGCAGGTCGTAGCGGGTGATTGCGTTGAGCGGTTCAGCCGCTGGTCCTGCGGCGGGGGCGACAAACGAAACCGTGGCCCAACGATGGGATTCTTTGCTGTTCGGATGCGGCTCGACGACTAGGTTCTCAGGCGCATTCGGCGGAGGCGCATTGCGCTCGCAGGAAGACACCTGAAGGGTAAGGCGAGCTTCTCCGGGCGCGGCGATGATGCGATCCGCTCCGCTCCCGGCGATCGTAGGATCGTTGGTGATGGTGTCATCCATCTGGGTGACATCTCCCGTGTCGCCGTGGATCGAGCCGTAACCCTCGGGGTCCGAAACTTCGAAGCGTCTGCCTTCGGAGGAGATCGTGAACGGTACGCGGTAGACGACAGAGGGCTGTCCTCGATAGGCGTAGCCGTACGTGCGCGCCCATACGTCCCAGATCGCGCCGCAACCTGGTTTTTCAGGTTCGCAGGGCGTGGGATAGTTCGTGTCGTTGAATCGGTCGTTGTAATCGCCTTCGGTGTTGACTTCGAGCCACGCTACGTAGTCGCCGTCGGGCCAGTCCTGAGGGACGGTAAACTGAATACGCTGCGGAGCTTGCCCGGCCGGGGTGGCCATGGTGACGGCATCGATTTCGGGCATCACCCGCGCTGTATCGTCGCGGAATGCGGACACGTCGGGATGATCGTCGCCCTTGCGTTCGTCGAGGTCGCGCCGGGGCGGGTAGACCGAAGTCAGGCTGAGGGGACGCATTTGGTTTTGGCCGTCCACCTCAAAAGGCTCGGCGTAGGTCGCGTCGACGTCGGACTGCTCCATATACCGCCCTTTGTCGCTGCTGAACTGGCTCGCGCAGGTGACCGCGTCGAGCGCGTCTCGTCGGGTGGTGGCGCGGTCGAACGACAAACAAAAGTATGAGTCGGGCGACGCGTCGGAAGACGTTCGAGACGCGTAGCCTTCGGAACGCCGGTCTTGAAAAATCACCCGGGGAAACGGTTCGGCTCCTGGTGCCGACGCGCGGCGATGCCCCCACACGGGCAGTACTCCTTCGCGTCGGCCGTAGGGCCAGCGGAATCCGCTGTTCATTTGCAAGGCGCCGGGTCGGTTGCCGATACCTCGAAGGGCGACCGCTTCGGTGAGCCGAAGGGTGCGAACAAATGTGCCATCGGCGCGTTCGACCCAGAGCGCAATCTGCGCGCGTTCGGTCGGGGTAAATCGAACTTCGATCACGCGATCTGCCGTATCGTCGTCGTCGCCTTCTGCGGTCCCGGGCTGCGCGCGCGCTGAGCCATCGGAGAGGGCGAGCATCGTACACGCAAGCGCGGCGAGAACGAGGACCGCCGGAACAAGCTTTGCGGGATTCAGCGCTCGACCTGCCATGGAGCCTCAGGTTAGCAGGATGTCCCCGAATGAGCAGGCGGACGGGCTGCGCTCTATCCCTGCGCGCGGTTTGTTCCTGGTCGGAGTCGGGCCCCGCGCGTTTTTTGCCTAGCGAGACCGGCGGGAGCGAGTTTTTGTCGCGCGTTTTTTCCCGGACGCCTTTTTGCGACCAGAGGCTGGGGCGGCGGGTTCTCCCAGCGCGGCGAGGCGGTCTCGAAGCATGGCCGCTTTCTCGAAATCGAGATTCTCGGCTGCGAGCAACATTTCCGCGCGAAGCTGCTGGGGAGATTCCTCTTCCGCTCTGGAGACTTCGATGTAATCGGCGCCGCCCGTGGAGGGGTCGAGCTCGGCGATCGCGCGCTCCACAGTCTTGGGCGTAATTCCGTGTTTTTCGTTGTACTTTCGCTGGATTTCGCGCCGTCTTACCGTTTCGTCCATCGAGGTCTGCATCGCCTCCGTGATGCGGTCGGCATACATCAGTACTTCGCCTCGTACGTTTCGCGCGGCCCGGCCGATGGTCTGAATGAGCGAGCGTGGCGAGCGCAAGAAGCCCTCTTTGTCCGCGTCCAAAATCGCCACCAAAGAAACCTCCGGCAGGTCGAGGCCTTCCCGCAGCAAGTTGATGCCCACCAGCACGTCGAAACCGCCCCGGCGAAGCTCCTGCAGAATTTCAAATCGCTCGAGGGTATCGATATCGCTATGTAGGTATCGAACGCGAACCCCAAGCTCTGCGTAATATTCGGTGAGATCTTCGGCCATGCGTTTGGTGAGCGTTGTCACGAGCACGCGGTCGCCTTGCTCTACCCGCTTTCGAATCTCGCCTAGGAGGTCATCCACCTGGTGGGCCACTGGTCGCACGTGAATCACCGGATCCATCAAACCGGTCGGGCGGATGACCTGTTCGATGACTGCGCCGCCCGTTTTTTCGAGCTCGTAGTCGCCCGGCGTCGCGCTTACGTGAATGCACTGCCGCTGATAGCTTTCCCATTCGTCAAACCGCAGCGGCCGATTGTCGAGCGCGCTCTCCAATCGAAAACCGTGCTCGACGAGGGTGAGCTTGCGCGATCGATCGCCGCGATACATCGCTGCGATTTGGGGCACCGTTTGGTGCGACTCGTCGAGTACGAGCAGCGAGTCGTCGGGAAAATAGTCGAGCAGGGTGGGGGGAGGTTGTCCTTGGTTGCGGCCCGATAGATGGCGCGAATAGTTTTCGATTCCGTGGCAGAAGCCCATTTGCTCGAGCATTTCGAGGTCGTAGATGGTCCGCTGCTCAAGCCGCTGTCGCTCGAGCAGCTTTCCCTCTGTTTCGAGCTCTCGGAGGCGCCCGCCGAGCTCGTCGCGAATGGATTCGATGGCTTTTCGGCGTTGGGCTTCGGGAGTCACATAGTGCGAGCCGGGGTAAATGCCGTAGTGATCGAGCTCAGAAATCATGGTGCCGCGAAGCGGGTCGACTTCGGAAATGCGCTCGATTTCGTCGCCCCAATATTCGACGCGCACGGCGATGTTTTCAGAGTGGGCGGGAAAGATTTCCACTACGTCGCCGCGCACGCGAAACGTGCCACGATGAAAATCGATGTCGTTGCGCTGGTACTGAATATCCACCAGGCGTCGCAGCAGTCGGTCGCGCAAGAGTTCTTGGCCGACCTTCAACTCGATGAGCATCTCGTGGTACCACTCCGCCGAACCGATGCCGTAGATGCACGATACGCTTGCCACGATGATGACGTCGCGGCGAGAGAGAAGCGAGCGCGTCGCGCTGTGGCGCATGCGGTCGATGCGGTCGTTGACGATCGCGTCCTTTTCGATGAACGTATCGCTCGTCGGGATATACGCTTCGGGCTGATAGTAGTCGTAATAGCTTACGAAATACTCGACCGCGTTGTTCGGGAAGAGCTCCTTCATTTCGGCGTAGAGCTGCGCGGCGAGGGTCTTGTTGGGCGCCATGATGAGCGTCGGCCGGTTGGTTTGTTCGATCACGTTGGCCACGGAAAACGTTTTCCCACTGCCCGTGATACCCAGCAAGACTTGATGGGCCTCACCCGCCGCTAAGCCATCCACCAACTGGCGGATCGCCGCTGGCTGATCGCCCTTGGGCGCAAGATCGGTCACCAATGTGAACGGCGTAGCCATCAGGTAGGGGGATGACCACCCACCTAGGCCACGCGGTCGTAGGTGAGCGAATAGCGAATGTCTCGTTTCAAGTGCTTGTTCTTGAGCCGAACGCGCAGCTCGAGCTGGCCCGACGGGGTGGCGCGCAGGGTATGAATGCGTGTGCCGTGGATGGTTTCGAACGTTTGCGTCAGCGTAGCGCCGCTTAGCTCGTGGAGCACTCGGGCGCGTTCCCCCGCTGGAGATCGCTGCGTGCGCGACGTTCCCACGCGCGCATTCACGGCGTGCGCATCGAACCACACCTGCACGAGGCTCGAGCCACCAGAATGGTCGTCGATTTTGATGCGCAAGCGGCGATGGGGAGTACAGCTTCGGAGAAGGCGGGCTCGGGCCATCGGCCGAGACATGATCGGAAGCGACTGCAGGGCGCGATCGATCGCAGTTCGGATCGTGGAACCTGCGTTGGCCGGTGATTTCAGGCGATATCGACCTTGGAGAGACGACGCAGGCTCTTGTCTGGCGGGCGCCGCAGTTATTTCCTGATTTGTTTCATCGGCCGCCTGTTCAGCTTGTTGACCCGCGAGCTGGGGCACGGAGACCGTAGCCCCCGCGGAAGACAACAGCGACGCGTAAGCGATCACACGAAAATAAGTACGAACATCGGTCATGGGGAGAGAGGTGCGTTCCCGGGGTCACAAGTAGGACAAATCTTACTATGGCACGTTCGCTGCAAGTTCGTCTGGGCGATCAAAAAAATGTTTTGTTTGATGTCCCACTTCTCACGACCGCGGCCCACCTTGGCACACGGAATGAGACTGAAGCGTTGCGCCGTTGCCACGTGTTTTTTTGTTGCCCTGGTGAATTTGGGGTCGCCGGTTGCTCAGTTGCCCGTGGCTCAGGGGCAGGCGCTCGACTCGCTGGTTGAAGAACCCGACGACGCACGTCGGCTCGACGGTTGGCTCAAGTACCACATGCGCCGCGAGCGCCGAAAGCGACTCTTTTCCGGGTGGAGCGTGGTGCACATCGGGCTCGCGGCGGTAGGGTTTGGGCTATGGCTGATGCTGGACCCGTTCTTCTATGAAGAGGGATTCACCAACGCGACGCCATCGGGGATCACGTCAGGAACTGAGCGGAGTTCGGGCCCATTTGGAGTCGGAGCCACCCTGGCCACGCTCGGTGCGTTTGCGGCGGTTCGCAGTATTTTCGACATCGTTCGGAAGTCTTCTGCCGAAGAGCGATATGAGCGCTGGCAAAAGGTACAACGGCGGGGGATTTCCGAAACGGACATCGCGCGTTTCGAAGGCGGTTTTGAGCTTGAAGCTCGGCTCGAGAAACGGCGCCGAAGGCGGGCTTGGGTCTCTTCGTTTGCGTTGATGGCGGGCGGCTTGGCTACGCTGATTACCTCGGCTGCGGGTCGATGGTTTACCGATGCGAATCGGGTCGGGGGATACCTGACGGGCGGCTTGTTGGTCGGCTCGGGCGCCTTGATGGCGGGAACGAATTTCGGCCCTTCGACGATGGAGGGAGACCTGCGTGACTATCGGCGGGGGTTTCGTCCGGTTGACGGGGAGACGCGCTCGGAAATTGAGCGTGTCGAGCAGGACGGTACCTCCAAGCGCGGCATGGGGGCGCCATGAGCCCCACCCGTGTTCACGCCTTCATCCGCGCGCGCTCGGCGCGGCTTGGCGATGCGGTGTGGCTGAGCGGGGCGGTGTGGCTGAGCGGCGCGATCTGGCTCGTGGCGGGTGTGATACCCGCCAGCGCTCAGCCGGAATCTCCGCGAGACAAATGGGCGCCAGAGCGCGAGGCGACGTCCAACTCCGCGGATTCCGCGTCCTCGGATCCCGACTCCACAAAACCGCAGGAGGACACTCGCGCGCAGCTGCTCCTACTTCTTCCGGGTCGCGTAGACGCGCTGGCTGAGGCTTTGCAGGTGGAGCTCATGTCTCGACATGTTCACGTCGAGGTGGGGCCAGACCCGGATGGCGTCAGCAAATCGCAGCGGCGCGACGACGCGATCGATCGAGCTGGCCGGGCGGGGGCAGAGTCCGCGGTATGGCTGGAGCAAGATGGCGGGGACCTTCATCCACCGGAACTCCAGGTTTGGACGCGAGCGAGCGACTCGGTTCGAGCCTATCGCTTTTCGACTGCGTTTGATGTCGTCGAGCCGCGCGTGTTTGCCGCGGTGACTTCGAGTTTGCTCGATGACGTGCCCGAAGTGGCTGCCGCCGAGCCCTCCTCGCAGCCAGTCGAGGAAGAGCCGATTCCCGATCCACCCCAGGTTCTTCAGCGGGTAACGCCCCAGCCGATTCCTGAACCCGTGCCCCTAGACGACCGCTTGCTTCGAATCCGAGGGTCGGTGCGCGGATCGTTTGGCGCGGGCCAGATGTTCGCCGCGCAGTCGCGAAGTGGATTCGGGGGAAACTTGGGCATCGGAGTGTGGTTGCATCCCCGGCTGCGGCTCGAAGGCATCATGCACCTGGCGAACCACTCCTACGACTTTCTCGTGCAAACCTACGGTTTTGGGGCCGGGTTTGCGTTCGGGGCGGGGCCAGGAATGATGGTTTTGGGGGCGCATTTTGCGCTGATCGTCTCAGAAGATGAGACAGTACGCCCCGGGGCCAGCGTGTATGGGTCGTGGATGTTCCCAGTCGCCAAATGGTTCCGCTTCGGGCCGACCCTTACCGTTGATGCCTGGCGATCGGGCGTCAACAACAAGGCCGCGACCAATCTGCGAGGGGATTTGGGATTGGAGTTCGTGATCTGATGCGCCCCAGCGATCCCAATCTGCACTCGCTTCGTTCTCGTTCAGCAGGTGCCATGGAGACAGCCGATGATATCGAGCGCGTGTTGACCGAACTCGCGCCGCACGTGCGCGTTTGGGTCCATCGCTATTTGGGTCCGGGCGCCGACTTGGACGATGTGATGCAAGAGTCGCTGATCGAGATCGCGCTTGCCCTGCCGCGTTTTCGGGGTGATTCGAGTATCAAGACCTATGCCCGAACCATTACCATGCGCGTTTGCTCGAAAGGTATTCGCTCGCGAGTCAAACACGATCGCCACTTGGAGTTGGTGACAGGGCCCGTGGAAGCGCGCGACCCGGAACGCCTGGCGATGCAGCGTGAAAGCCTGCGCCGGCTTTATCGCTGTCTCGATCGGCTTTCCCAAAAACGACGCGACGCGTTTGTGTTGTGCGCGGTAGAGCGGCTCCCGCACGAAGAAGCCGCGAAGGTCGCGGGAACTTCGGTAGAGACGTTGCGCGCGCGGCTCAAGCGCGCGCGATCAGAATTAGGCCGTCTGCTTCGAGGCGACCCTCATCTATGTGTCTTGCTCGGGGGGGCGTCATGAACGCAGAGAATTCAAACCGCACGCGCGAACGAGAAGAAGCGCGTCGCCGAGACGAACAGCGCGAAGAACGCGCCATCGATTTGCTCGCTGATGCGGCCCATGAAGACTTGCCGCCGCCGATGTCTGCCCAGATGATCAGCGGGGTCGTGCGCAAAGCGTCGATGGAGGCTGCGGCGCGGCGCACGCGGACAAACCGCTATCTCGCGTGGGCGCCAGCGGCTGCCGCGGTGGTGCTGCTGGGGGTTGCGGGAGCGCTCTATGCGCGCGGAGTGCAGCAGCCCGAACCGGAACAGGTGCTCACCCGGATGGAACTGCCCACCGGGGATCGCATCACCTCCACCGAAGGAGCGCGGTTTCACCTGCAGTCAACGCGGCCCGCCCTGCGGTCGGTATTTCTCCGCGACGGTACGGTGCTCTTTGATGTGCGTCCGCTGGCTGGCGACGAGAAGTTTTGGGTGACCACGCCGCATCTGAAGGCGCACGTGCGCGGCACGATATTTAGCGTGACGGTGAGCGGCGGTCGCAGCCGCGTACATGTGTTCGAAGGAAAGGTATGGGTGCGATCGGACGAGCGAGAGCGCATGCTCGGCGCAGAAGACACGCTCGACAGCGGCGCGACAAAACGTTCGCGCGCATCCAAACCGTGGGAATCACCGCTCGCCGAAGAAGGGCGTTTTTTGGCTGCGCGGCGCGCTCGGACGGCCCGAACGGTGAACGATTCGTCGCGGGCGAAAAGCGACCCAGGCAAAGTACACGCGGCCCCGCCCGGCTCGCGCGCGTCGCCCGAAAACCCGGGGCACGATGGAAGCCGAGCCGAAGATTCAGGATCGAGCGCCGAAGCATCGGTAGCGCGCCTCCCGACCCTTGCCCAGGCGCGCCAATGGCTCATCGCGGGGCGCATCGACGACGTCGTCCGCGCGGCGCGAGCTGTCCGCAAAACACAGTCGGTCCGCAAGGCTCGTGCCCGACGCGGGCCTTGGCTGCTTTTGGAAGGCGACGCCGAACGTGCGAGAGGCAACCTCGTTGCGGCGGCGGAAGCATATGAGCGAGCCATCCCTGTATTTACCCCGACTCAGGCCACTCAAGCGGGGCTACTCGCCGCGCGCGTACGCTTCGAACAAGGGAAGTACACCAAAGCGGTCGCCGCCCTCGACGACAGCGCGGCCGACGCGTCCGGCTCGCCAGTGGAAGAACGGGCCCTCGCGCTTCGCGTCAAAATCCTCCTCAAACACAACCGAAGCGACCTCGCCCGCCACTCCGCATCGATCTATCTAGCGCGCTTTCCGAACGGAAGCGCTCGAAGCTGGATGGAGCCCTTGTTCGCCGCTCCTGCGCGCGAAGAAGTACCGGAGCGAACAGACCCGAAGACAGACTGACGAAGCGTACCGAGACTACGTCTAATGGCTAGAAACCAAGGCGTTTCAGCCAACTTCCGGTTTCGGGGGTAAACGCGACGAACTGATAGTAAGGAGATGGCGTGTTCGGCCGGTCCACGTGCCGGTGCTTCTCCTTCAATAGTGACGTAGCTCTCGATCCCGTGCACCGTCAGGAGGTACGCGCCTTGGCCAAGCGAAGTTGCGCTGTTTATCGCCATGTATCGTTTTTTTTCCGAGCTGGGCGACCTGATGATGGTGAGCGCCACGCTCGATTGAAACTCGGGCGCGCCTCTCGCCCCGGATAGCTTGGTCGCTTCTGGTTGGTCGCGGGTTGAGTTCGCGTCGCACCCCAAAACGCCACAAATGACGAGCGTTTTTGCGAACCACAGGGATCCCCGGGTGGGTATGCTTGGCCGCGACACAAACCGCTCAGAAGCAAGAAATGATCCAGACTTGGGCATCAGCTGCGCCTATGTGAACCTTTGCAGATAAAGGTTCTGTCCGGTGTGGCACGATGTACGCCTCATTCGTATAATTCGGGAGATGCGGCGAGATGTAGTGTTCTTCTCGCGTTCGTCGGCGGCTTGCCAACGCGTTGGTTTGCGCCGATTGAGCGACGGACTTTGTGGTGCTCTGTTCATCGTGCTCGCGGGATGCGGCACGTCGATGAGCGACAGCGTGGATGACGGCGACGACCCGCTGGCGCCCGGCGGCTCTGCACATGGCGACCCTGCAAACGGTGACCCTGGCGGCGGCCGGTCGATGAACGGTGCGAATGGCGGATCGGGATCGTCAGGTACGTTCGACCCCGTGGACCACGTGGTGTTTATCGTGACGCCGCACGGCGGTTTGGGACACGCCTCGGGCTTGACCAGGGGAGACGGAAACGCATGGTCGTTTGCCGATGCGCTCTCGTCGCTCGAACCGTACCGCGCGCAGACGAATATCGTCGAAGGGTTGGACGCTTTCGCACGCCATCAGCGCGAAGAGATTCGGCCACACGAGACGCGGCCATTGCTTCTCACAGGTCGAGCAGGATCGCTCGGGACGATCGATGGATACACGTATTCGATTGTGCATGGCGGCGGACCCTCCATCGACCGGTTGATCGCGAATGCGCGCGAGTTTGAGCCGATCACGCTCCGAATCGGAGACGAGTTGTCAAACGAGAGTGTTCGCCCATTCATGCACGTGGCGTGGGAAGATCGCGATCAGGTTGCTCCGGTCGCGATCGATCCCAAAGAAGCTGCGGAGCGCGCGTTCGGGTCGCTTGCCGACCCACCTTCGGAAATCGTCGCGTTTCAAGAAGGTCTCGCCGATCGCGGAGACCCGCGTGCTGATGAGTCGACGTCATGGGTATTTGAGGACCACATGGAGCTGGTTCGATTGGCGTTTGCCCACGACACCACGAACTCCGCGACCATCGAAGTGGGCGACCCCTGGTGGCGGGCGGGGTTTGCGTGGTTGACGGGCTTCGATCCGGGAAATAGTGGCTACTATCTATTGAGCCACACCGCGTACGCGAACAATCGACCAGGCGGCGGAAATTACGATCAAGAAACCCTGGCGTGGGAACAGATTCAAACTTGGTTTGCCGAGCAGGTCGCGGGTTTCGTGCGGAAACTTTCCGAAACCGAGTATGGGGACGGTTCGCTCCTCGACCACACTTTGGTGGTGTGGACAGCCGACGGAAATCCCCGAGAACCTTCCGCGCATAGGGCGAGCGAGGTGCCCGTGGTGATGATCGGAAATCTCGGCGGGCGACTTCAGACGGGCCAGTTGATCGACATCGAAGGTCGCGATTCACGATACTTTGTCGACTTATTTCGCACCATCGCGACGGCGCTCGAAGTGGACGCATCCAACTTCGGCGACCCCGAGTTGGTGGGCGAGCCCATCACCGAACTGCTCAGCAACTAGTGTGTGCATCGTGTTGCCGTACGAGTATTGTCGCGGTGAGAGTTCCTGGACGGAGCCCTTGTTTGCAGCTCCCGCGCACCAAGAAGAGTCAGCTAGCGAACGTCATCGTATCGCGGTCTACGGTTGTACTCGAGGTGGCAAGAAGCTCAGAATGAGTTCTTTACGTGCGCGGATTTGCTTCTCGCGGCGTTCGAGAAGCTGGCGACCGATCAACGCGTTGATATCTCGGCTGATCGTCTTCGCTGTCTTGGATGCGTATTGGCGGGCGATTTCAGGAGACAAATTCTCGATTTCGCTTATGTCCGTCCACTCCGCACGTTGCGATAGCTCAAGAAGGAGCCTGCGTTGTCGGTCGGGTGCGGTTCCACGGCTCCCTTTGAACAGCTCGTCCACATAGTTTCGCCACGCAACATCCCACTGTTGTTCGCGAACGAGTTTTAGTTGCGCTTGTAGACCATCAACAAAGCCGCGTATCGCATAAGACAGAAACGGCCCTAGATCACCTCCAGACTTGCTCGCCTGATCGAGCTGACGGTAGTACTCGGTACGGGTTTCGTTGTAGTGATTGCTCAATAGGTGCGCGGCTGGCGTGGGCACACCGGCTGCAATGAGGATGTGAAACTCCAGCAGACGGGCGGTGCGACCGTTGCCGTCGCCGAATGGGTGGATCCACGCGAAGTAGATGTGCGCGACGATCGCCTTGATGAGTGCGCCTGCGATACCTAGCTGCTCAGTCGCAAAGTCTTCGCTCTCAAGCCACGTACACATGCGTTCAAGCAAGTACTTACAATCACTTCGTGGCGCGCCGCGATAACGCGCGACCCCAACCGGATACGCAGGAATCTCGCCCGCGGCAACACCCTCGTCGAGTTCGAGCTTGCGGAGCACCAGCTTGTTGTAATCTCGAAGGGTTTTGAATCCTAAGGGTGTGCGGCCGTACGATATCTGAACGTTGGTAATCTCTGTGCAGGCTTGAATAATGTTGTCGATCTCCTGCGCCAGATAGTCTTTTGATGGTGGCAGTTTGAGGCGGCCCTCCAAGTACTCGCGCACATCGTATTCATTCAGCGTGTTTCCCTCGATGGCCGTGGTGGCATGAACTCCTTTCGCGAGGAACAGCTGATGCAGCTCACGCGCGGTGTCGGGTCGCAGGGGAACCCACGTGAGGTGGTCGCACTTTGACCGCGCTTCACCGAGCAATAACCAGTCCTCATGGCTCAAACGACGGAGGTCCAGCGCGAATCGGATCCACGGATGCGTTGTTTCGTACTCTCGTCGCGACATGTCCTGACAAATGTCTACGCAGATGTCTAGCGATTATCTAGCAAATTCGTTTATTTGAAAGAAATATGGTCTCGTTGATGTCCTTTGTGTTGTCCAGATATTCTTGCATGCCGACACTTAGGCAAACAAGTGGTCTCGTATGGCTACGCGAGTACTGTAGCTACGCGAGTTTCACTCCGACGATTCCTGCTGTGACCAGTACCGAGCCTAGAATTTTCGAGCGGGTGAGCGGTTCATGAAGCACGAACACACCCAGCGCCGACGCGAAAAGGACGGAAGTTTCGCGAAGCGCGACGACGTATGACGCGGGGCTTCGCTGAAATGCCCACAAGATCACGAGGTAGGTGCCAGCGCTCACGAACCCCACCGTGACGACGCTTTTCCAATGACGAATCGTAGGCCCGATCATGCGCTTGCGAGATACGATCGGCAGCAAGAACACCGCGGCCACAAGATTCATGAACGCCAGATATTGAAACGGAGGCACGCGGTTCGCTCCGAACTTGTCGACCAGCGTGTAGGAAACGATGCTAGCGCCCACCAGCAACCCTGGGACGACGGAGCTTTTCATATTCTGTCGAAGCCCAATGAGCAGAACGCCTCCGCACACACTGACCACGCTCCACGCTCCCAGCGCCGAAAGCGATTCGAAGCCGAGCGTGACCCCCAGCGCCGCGGTTCCCGCTACGCCCGTGCCTCGAGCGATCGGATACACGACCGACAGCGCGCCTCGCTCATACGCGCGGCCAAGCAGTAGGGCGTACGCCGCGTGAATAGCGCCCGTTGCGAGCACGTACGGAGACAACAGATTTCCAAGCGCGCTCGGTCCCCAAAACGCTGCGACCGCGGGAACCAGCGTCAACCCCACCGCAAGCTGCGCGAGACAAATCAGCGCAACTTTGTCGGCCGTAGATTTCTTCGCGGCGAAGTTCCACCCTGCGTGGGCGCCCGCGGACGCGAGGATTAATGCATATGTTGCGATGTCCATCGACGCGGGAATATGTCGTGCGTATGGGCTACCGAGAGGAGGTAGCGGCGTAGGAGCTCGATAGCGTACACAGAAACATCCTCCGGTCACGTCGGCGCGCGGGGGACAGCGGCTCTGGTTGAACGTTGATTCGGTTTGCTCGCGCGGGTCCCTTCAGTTTTCGCTCTTGGATTTCTCGATGACAGGAAGCGTTGTTGTATCGACGACTTGCGAACACAGTATGTCGCTGTCGTCGTCGTCTTCGCGGACGGCGGCTTTGCAGTGACATCCGTCTTGTTCGTCGGGTTGCCACGTACCTTTGACGAAGACGGTTAGACGGGAAGCTTCAGAAGCGTTTTCGTCTAACTGGAGACTGACTGGTTGGGTTATCTCTATGCAGCTGCCTCCTAAAGGCCGCTTAGCGTCGGCTTTCATGGCGGAGTCGCAGACGCTGTCAGAGTTCTCGACAAAATCTCGTTCTTGCTGATGGCAACGCTCCTCAGAGTTCTTATTTTCTGCAGGCGGAATGGAAGAGGACGTTTGCGCGAGGCAGCCGCCTAGAGCGCCAACCGCGAAGAGATATCCGGCCGCCGCGATGACAAAGGTTGAACGTTGACTCCTGGGGAGCAGAGACCTCAGCACTGCAGTCATACGCCCGAACGCTGCAGCAATTGAGCCAATAGTGGCGGTGTTTCGATGCTTTGGCTTTGGCAGTGTGTTTGGGCCCGTTTGGAACTACGCTCACATCATGAGCGTGGACGGGTCCAAAGACGCGGAGGCGAGGCGCCGGCAGCGCGATATTTATAGGAGAATGACACCCGGGGAACGTTGGCTCGCGGCCGTCGATCTCTACTGGTCCCTTCGATCCCTCAAGGCTGCGCACTTGCGGTCGATCCACCCCGACTGGTCTGATGACGAGGTCGCTCAAGCGGTGAAGGAAGCATTCATGTATGTCCGAGACTAGCGCGATTGGAAGTCTCGTAACTCTATTCACTCGGAAGGTGGTGACGCCACGGCGCTGAGGTCAGCGGTCCAGACAAGCGAACCCTGGTTTGAATGCGGGGCGCACGCTACGTTTAGACTATGTCGGAGCCTGCAAAAAGGTCGCTGCATACCAGGATGTGCTCGACGCGCCGGCTCATCAGGTCGCCGAAGTGGTGCAGGGGACGCTTCATACGCATCCTCGACCGGCGGCGCGGCACGCCTTGGCGTCTGCCGGTTTGGGGATGAGTCTCGGCCCTCCCTTTCATCACGGTGATGGCGGGCCTGGTGGCTGGATCATTCTGTTCGAGCCCGAACTGCATGTTGACGAAGACATCCTTGTGCCAGATCTCGCGGGGTGGCGGAGGGAACGCCTCGCCGAGGTTCCCGACGCTGCCTATTTCGAAATCGCCTCCGACTGGGTATGCGAGGTGCTTTCTCCGTCCACGGCGGCGTTTGACCGAGTCGAGAAACTGCCGGTCTACGCTGCAGCGGGGGTGTCTTGGATTTGGCTCGTCGATCCCGCGCTACGAACCCTCGAGGTGCTCAAACTTCATGTCGAGAGTGGTTCTTCCCATTGGCGAATCGTTCAGACGTTCGAGGGCGACAAACCGGTCCGGGCCGAGCCGTTCGATGCGATCGAGCTTCGTTTGAAACGACTCTGGTCGGCCTAGATCGCCCACGGCTTAAACTGATTCCGACTCGCGGGTCTGGTCCGCGTCGCCGCGCGTTGTTCGTCATCGAAATAGCTTGGCTATTCCTCTTCCTCTCGCCTTCGTCGACACGAACCATCCTCCGCGATTCAAAATCAGTTTAGGCCGTGGGCGATCTAGGTTCTGAACCAGAAGAGGCAGCAAAACAATGAGTTTTGTGAGCAACTCCACATCGGGCGCAGCCGATAAGGTTGATGAAGCTGACCCGGAGACTCGACCATGCCCTACTGTTTGCTCACCGCGGACCACCGATACGGACGCAGCCGTCAACTGCCGCGAAGACGGCGCAGGGGCGAAGTCGGCCTGCTCCGTGACAAC
>JANQQS010000164.1 GCA_028284955.1 Myxococcota bacterium
CAGCTCGATCCGCTTGAGCGAAGCGATTCTTACGGTAGGGGTGAAGATTGGTGGACCGAGTTCACCAATCGAGGGGGTCTCGGAAGACCCCCTGAACAGATACCAAGCGGCTATTTTGACCGCGCTCATCAGATACGAGAGTGTGTCACACAGACTATGCTCCGCATGCCCCGAGCGCGCTCTGCGTGGCTGTTCGCGCTGGCTGCAGGCTGCGCCTCCCCAAACGCGCCCGAACTGCTCGAGATCTCGGAAATACAGTCCGAAACGCTCCATCCAGGAGACGTGCTGCGCATTGCCGGACGAGGTTTTCCCGCCGGTCGCCCGAGCCAAATCACAGTGCGCGGCGCCGCAACGCACGCCGGCGGTCGGACCACGCCAGTGCACGTTCGTGTCGACGGCCGAGCAACCTCCGAAGAAACCGTGGTCATCTCCGACACCGACACACTGCTCGACGCCATGGAAGGCCGAGGTACGTTTCGAGGAACCGTCGAAGTCGCTTTTGAATCAGCGGTGTCTGGCAAAGTCATCGGACGCAGCCCCGCAACGTGGACCGTGCCTTCGTACCGAAGCGCGGATATCGCCGAAACGCTGCGCCAACGAAAAATTGGCGAGACGCGAGCCCGCGCCCTGGGCCTCTCCCTGCGCATCAACGATGACGAACAAGGAGCCCGTGTTCTCTCCGTGCGTGACTCGAGCCCCGCATCGGAAGCGGGCATCGAAGTCGGCGACCGCATCAAGAAGGTCGCAAGCCTCGACGTCCACGGCCTCGAAGACTTCGCCGCCGCGCCCAACGCCGCGGAGCTCAACGTTCAGATCGAGCGCCGCGGTGTCGCCCTCCCGATCCGCGTGTCGCTATCGCTGCCCCCAGCCAATGCCGAACCGGGTCCGCAAGATCCCCTCCGCCCCCTCCTCTGGATCCTCGCATGCGCCTTATTCGCGCTGCTCTTTGTCGGGTCCTCCGCCCGATTCACCGCCCGCTCCTTCCGGCGACTGCGCCATTTCATCATCCGCGTCCCAAAACTTCGTTGAACCCGGGTCATCGCTGACACCCTCCAGGTTCCCGCTCGGTTGCACCATGCGCGCACACCGTTCATCAATGCATCCATGAGCAAGATCGGCTAACGGCACGAAAGTGTGTTGAAACCGTTGCTCGATAAGGATTCAGATGTGAGCTCTCGCAAAACGTTGGTTGCAATGGTGGTGGTCTCGTGGTCAGGCGCGCTCGCGTCTTGTGCCGCTGCAACCACGGAAACTGTCGAAACAGAAACCAAAAGCCTCGCTGCCGCTGCTTTGAACGCCCAGGCACCGGCCAACCAGTGTGCCGATAATTGCGCCGCGCATACCTGCTCGAAGGAGAGCGCTGCCTGCGTGAACGATCCAGCGTGCTTGGTTGTCACCCAGCTAATGCAGTTCTGTGTTTCGCGATGCCGCGACAAGACGTGCACAAGCCGGTGCGAAAACACATTTGCCAGGACAAACCGCCTGTACGTGGCAGCTTTCAACTGCGTCGCTGAGTGCGCAGGTAAGTGCACGGAAGGCATTATCGAAATCTAGAGCAAAATCTAGAGCAATGGGTCGCCGGATGGACCGCATACGACAGCGGGCCACCCCCCGGCCGCCTCACCGCTTCGCGACGGGGCCGGCAGTCCACCACACACGCCACCAGGTCACGTGCCTCCTGGAGGGGGAGTTTGGGTGAATCGACGGGATCGTATCCCAGCCAGAGGGTCTGGGTGCCAGCAGGCGCCGCGGACACTCGACCGCGTCCAAGGAAGCCTCTAACCCAAGGTCGCGCGGCACGGAAACGTGATG
>JANQQS010000171.1 GCA_028284955.1 Myxococcota bacterium
GCCCTCACCACACGCTCTCGGATTCCGTTGCTGATTGGTTTGCCCATGCGGTGCTTAGATCACAACATCCTCGATCAACGCAAGCAGGCACTGCTCTAGAACCGCGTCGAACGCAACACCACCCACCTAGGCGGTTACGCTTTCTTCTTCTCGTCTTTTCCCGTGCCCGAGGCTTCGGAGCCAGGTGCCTTCTTTTGAGCGTCGCGGTCCGGCTTGTCGGATGGCGGTGGAGCCACCGACGGACTTTTTGCGGTGGGTATTTCGGGCGCAGCAGGTATTTCGGGTGGCGGAGGAAGCGCAGATTGCGAGGCTGGAGCTTTGGGAGGACGCGACCAAAACTTCGCTTTCTTCAAAAACCCCGTGAACCCCCCCTGCCCCTTGAGCGGAGGCGGCGTAAGTACGTAGCCCGGGCGCGTCGGCAAATGAGCCCCGAAACTTCCGTAGATCGACTTCAAGTCTTCCACGAAATCGCTCACTCCGGTCGTCGACACATCCCATGATTGACAGTAGCTGTCGGGTTTGTTGCGGATCATCGCCCGCGCGATGACCTCGATGATCTCTCGGTCGATCAGTTCCCCATTGCCATCGAGGTAGTGCTTGTAGCTAAAAAACCGATCCGCGGGCGATACCATCGGGCCATCGCCTTCTACTTTGGGTGCGCGTAGATTCTGAATCACGCTGTATTCGTGTTCGAGATAGGCGTGAATGGTGTTCTGCGTAAGGTCGCCATCGTACTCAATAAACTTATGAAACGCGTCGTGAAGCGTCTTCGGGTTCCCATACGCGCCCGAAATCAAATAGTAGAATAGCGCGCCGAGCGAATAGACGTCGGCCGGCCGATCCACGCTCTTGGTGATCTTTGCGCGGACGTTGAGCTCCGCGTGTTCTGCATACGGTTCGCTAAGCGTCAGCTTCTTGCGATTTCGGTCGCACCCCACGATCAAGTAGCGGCGATTGCGGTTGTAGAGCTGAAAGGTGTCATTCTCTGCGATCTGGATGAAAAACTCGTCGAAGTATTCGATCTCGCGCGACCCCTTTTGGGTATTCACCAAGAGCTCAAAGGCATTGTTTTCCTGCTCGGGCGCCTGAAAAAACTGCGTGCCAGGCACGCCTTGCACCTGGGTAAGCGATAGATCGACTCCGTCCTCGTGCCCTTTGCCGACGTTGAAATCCGCCAAGCGTACCTCAAGGATGGCGCCTTTGAGTCGCGGGTCGGGTTTCTTGAGCAACACGTTCGCTGGCTTGATGTCGCGATGGGTCACGTTGCGAACGAGATGCGCATATTCGATCGCGGAAGCAATGGGCAGCATATATTCCAGGACCCGGAACAGTCGCTCGCGAAGTGAATATTGAAGCAAGTCTTCGCGCTTTTCGCGATTGCGGGTGCCTTTGAGATGCTCTTCCAGCGAAATGTCGCAAAGCTCGAGCACGAGGAAATCGTTTTGCAGCTTCGACCGCAGCGACGGCGGGATGAAATTCGGATCTTCCGCTTCACCTGAAGCGTAGAGGCGAATTACATTGGGGTGCCCTTGCACCCGCTCCAGTAGTTCCTTCTCCATTTGAAACCGAAGCGCGTCCTCCGCGCTCACGCCCGATTGAAGAACCTTGATGGCCACCGGACGCCGAAACGCGGTCTTGCTTTCGAGCCAAGATTCTTCTCCGAGATACGCCTTAGCGAATCGTCCCGAGCCGAGCTCGACCGAAGCACCTTTGTCGTCCAACACAAACGAATAACGTCGCGTCCGAGACACGCGACCGCTGCCCCCTTTGGTAATGCCGCGCGGAATTTGCGACGACGGCGGAAGTGACGAGGACGATCGAGAAGCGCGGCGTTCTCGTCTCGGAGGCGCGGCCGAAGAAGGCGACTTCCCCGTCGACGATCGGGCGTCCGGTGCACCAGAGGGCGGCGCAGAGCGGTCGGGCGAAGGAGACCCCGCAACCGAACGAGACCCCGCAACCGAACGAGAATCTGCGGGCGGAGGAGAATCAGACGCGCCCGTGGTGCGAGGCGCGCTCGCGCGGCTCGCGGTCGAACCAGGCGCAGTCATGTGTGGCTGCGTCTGTTCCTCATGCTCATGGTCCGCGTCACGCGAGCTCAAAGTCACTCCTCACTTCCGTACACAATGTACAACTCACGCCCCGCGGCCTCCGCCACGAGGACTGATGACGCCGCGATCGACGAAGGGACCCGCAGCCGCAGATCGTCGAGATCATACACGCAATAGTGGGACTCTCGCTGAGGAAAAACGACGTCGATCCGCACCATGGGTTGTCCGTCTGGCGAGACCAGTTTGAGCGACGACGTTTCCGCAACGGTGGTGGCCGTCGAGGGTGGTTTTCCAAACCCCTGCACGAAGCAGTTGAGCCCTCGCAAATGCACTCGTTGGTCGCCGGAGAACGGTGTGAGACGAATTTTGGTCGGATTCTCTTTCCGGCCAAACGCCAAATCCTGCGCGTCGTTCACGCCGAGCAATCGAACCGTACGCGGGCCCACCCGATAGCTGTCCCGTCGGCCATCGAGCTCCATGACTGTTCGTTCGCGGGTTTCTCGCTCAACGCGCTCCGCCTCCGTCGCCTGCGGTTTCGCCGGAGGACGCGGCTTCGAAACCGATTTCTTAGATTCAGATTTTGGCGATGCGCTCGCCGGTTCGGGCTTGTTGGTTGGCTGGGGCTTGCGTGGGGGTGCAGACTGCTCCGCGGTTTCGCGCTTCGTGGCTGTTCCGGGCTTCGCCTTCTTCGGTGTCGCGGGCGAGCCAGAGCGCGATTTGTCCGGCGTCGACCGCTGCGCTGAAGCGGGCGCGTCCGATTTGGCGTCGCTCGAAGGGTCGATCGCGGTCGGTCGAGTCTGCGGCGGAGGTCGAGTTTCGGGAACGGTCTGCACCCGCTCTCCCCCGAACGAGTCTGCGTCTTCGGCCGCGGCTTCGTGTTCGTTCCCTGCGACGGCGGCCCAAAGCGCATGCTGCATGTCTTCGATCGAAGGGAACCGCTCTTCGGGCACCGTACGACAGGCCCGCTCCAGCACGGCCCGCATCGGCTCGTGGATCCCCATCTCGGCCAATCGCTCGCTCACATACTCATCGCCACGAAACCGTTGATTCAGGTTTTCCACGTGATTCAACGAGTACACTCGCTCGCCGGTAAGCACGAACGCCATCGTAAGACCAAATCCAAACACGTCGGCAGTGATGCCCACGCCGTCCCCGCGCATCTGCTCCGGCGCGGCCCACCCGATTGAGCACAACGGAAATCGGTCACCGGTCGCCACCCGGGTGTCGGGCGCCTGGTTCGGCACCTCTCCTTCCACGGTGACTTTCGCGATCCCGAAATCTGCGAGCTTGACCACCCGCAACCCACTCGCATCCGCGAACAAAATGTTGGTCGGCTTCAGGTCCCGGTGCACGATGCCGCGCGCGTGCGCCTCGGATAGCGCATCCGCCACCGGACTCATGAGTTCAAGCGCCGACGCCTCGTTCAGGGGGCCGTATACTTGAATCGCGTCCCGCAGCGTACCGCCTTCCAAGAATTCCGAGACATGGAAGGGGTTGTGCGGGGGCTGCTCGAGATACCCGAAATCGAAGATTTGGATGGTGGTCGGGTGGCGAAGTTGAGACAGCGTAAACGCCTCCTGGACGAAGTGGTCGTAGGTGGTTTCGTACGAGGGATCGGTCAGGTTCCGCGCAAAAAACACTTTGACGCAAACGTCCCGACGAAGGCGGTTGTCGTACCCGCGGTAGACTACGCTCGTTCCACCACACGTGATGCGCTCTTCGATGCGGTAACGCTCCAGCACGACGCTTCCCACCAGCTCATACACCTGCAACCGGTTGCGCTCAGACGTCAAACGACCCGCTCCGGCAACAACACACTGCATCCGATCACACTGGAATCTTTGATGTTTTGCATGCGCTCTCCCACTATACCGCGTTCCGCGGAATGCGCACCGCGCGGGCGCGCTTGCCATTTCGAACCGCGCGACACACATTTGCTGCCGCAATGTCGAGCCAAGCAATGTTGAGTCAAACACTAACCCAGGTCCAAGAACGTTCGCGACTCGCCATGCTTCGCGGCAAACGCTGGACCAAAGCTCTCGCGCATCCCGAGACGCCGATTTTGGCGCAACTCGTCGTGATTCGTCGCTGCAATCTCGCGTGCGGCTACTGCAACGAATACGACGATCACTCCCCGCCGGTGCCAACCGACGTTCTGTTGCAGCGCATCGACCATCTCGCGGAGCTTGGAACCGTCATCGTAACGCTGACCGGGGGCGAACCGTTTCTCCACCCAGAACTTCATCGCGTCGTGGAGCGCGCAGTGTCTCACGGAATGGTGGTCACCTCCATCTCCAACGCGTACCCAGTGACTCGAAAGTGGATCGATCGCATGAACGACGCGGGGCTGCACCTACTACAGGTATCGGTCGACAACATCGAGCCCAACGACGTCAGCCAAAAATCGTGGAGCAAAATCCGTTCGCGACTCTTGGTAATGAAAGAACACGCTAAGTTTCGGCTCAACGTCAACGCCGTGCTTGGGTCGTCTCCCCCCGAGCAGACACGAACCCTCATCCAAGAAATTCGAGAGCTTGGATTCTACATGACGGTAGGTCTGCTCCACGGCACCGACGGCCAGATCGACCCTGGGCTCATTGGCGAAATCTTGCCGGAGTTCTACGAAGAGATGCGCCGCGTGTGCAACAAGAGCGTGATTCACCGGTTTGGAGAAGGTTGGGAACGCAAGATGCTGCGCGACGGCCAAGCGCCTTGGAAATGTCGGGCCGGCGCGCGCTACTTGTACGTCGACGAGTTCGGCAAGGTAAATTACTGCAGCCAACGACGCGGCGAACCAGGAACTGAGCTGCTCGATTACACACGCCTCGATCTCCAGCGAGAGTTCGATACGCCCAAAGGTTGTGAATCAAACTGCACCATCGCGTGCGTTCGCCGGGCATCAAGCCTAGACGAATGGCGTCCTCAGAATGGGACCATGAAGAAGGCGACACGGCTTCCGGTACATCCGTAGCGCCCAACACGACACACCCGCTAACGAGATACGCCCCTAGCGAGACACGCCCCTAGCGAGACACACCGTAGCGAGCCATCAGCTCTCGAAGGTACTTGGGGTGAAGTTCGGCTTCTTTCGCGGCCTCGTTCACGTTGTCGTTGTTGCGTTCGAGAACGCGTAGCAAATAGTCTCGCGCAAACGCCTCGACCCACTTCTGCTTCGCTTCTTTGAACGCCGGGATATTGGCCGCGTCCTCTGCCGCCATCGTGAGGTCGGACGCGACGCTGGGCGGCAAATCGCCTGCGCGAATCGTGTCGCTTTCACCGAGTCCCACCGCGCGTTCCACGGCGTTGAGCAGTTCACGCACGTTCCCAGGCCAGTTGTAGGAAAGCATGCTCTGGAGCGCCGCCGGAGAAACGTGGCGAACTTTTTGATTCCCGTCGCGGTCACGATTGAAGCTGCGCTCGTCGAGGAAGCGACGAACGAGCAGCGCGATATCGTCAGGGCGTTCGCGCAGCGCGGGCAAACTCACCCGAACCACGTCTAGGCGGTGGTACAAATCCCGTCGAAATCGTCCTTCTTCCACCTCGATGGCAAGGTCTCGGTTGGTTGCCGCGACGACTCGGGTATCGACGGGAAAATACCCATCGCCGCCCACGCGCCGCACTTCCCGTCGTTCGAGCGCCCGAAGCAAACGAGGTTGAAGCTCGAGCGGCAGCTCGCCAATTTCGTCCAGGAACAGCGTGCCTCGATGAGAGCGCTCAAAAACCCCTATTTTTCTCATGTTGGCGCCCGTAAACGCGCCTCGTTCGTGACCAAAGAGTTCGCTCTCGATCAGCGTCTTCGGAACCGCGCCGCAATCAAAGACCTCGAACGACTTCTCTTTGCGGTGAGACTGCTCGTGAATGGCCCGCGCCACGAGCTCCTTTCCTGTTCCAGTCTCGCCGTAGATCACCACCGCCGAGTCTGTCGGGGCGATTTTCGTCACGATGGCGAATACTTCGCGCATACCTGGGCTCTGACCGATCATCTGACCCATTCGCCCCGCGGTGAAGGGCTCTACCTCGACGAGCTCGCGGTGTGCCTCGAAACCGATGACAACGTCCCCCGCGCGAATTTGACTTCCCGGCAGCAGGAACGCCTCGCGAATGGGTACGCCTTCCAGAAAGGTTCCGTTGGTCGACTGGAGGTCTTCGATGATGTAGCGGTCTCGTTCCAGAAATACTCGAAAATGATGTCGACTCACTGTGTCGTGGCCAATCACCAAATCGTTGTCCTCTGACGCCCCTACGGTTAGCGCTGCGCTATCAAAAAATTGATCCCTGGGTGGAACACCAGGAAACTCCACCCGCAACCGGACTCGTTGATAAGTCACCTGCGGAGTTCGATTTTCTCGGTAAATTAGGCGCGTTCCACGAGGTTCGTCGAGCTTGTTTTGCTCACTCATGAGGCCTCCTGAGCATCCGCTCCGATTGAGAACTACCGTTGGCCTCCATCGCCGCCGCCGATCCGCAATATACCTGCCGGTTCGAAATCACCATAGCCGCCACGTCGTGGTTTGACCTCCCCCAATCCGCTGGCCATGCTGTACCAGATCAGGACGCTGTCGTCACTATTCAGAAAATGCAGCGATTTTTCGCAGTCGTCGCTCGGTTCGATGTTCTCTATGACGTCGAATGTTCGTGACGTGGGTGTTGTATCGTGGGACACCCGGCGCGCCAGATCGTAAGGAGAACAGGTTTCGCTGTGAGTAGCGGCCGCATCGATTCGACGCCAACCAACGCAGATCCCGTGGTCGGTTCCCAACTCGGGCGGTACGAGATCATCGCGCGGCTGGCGCGCGGCGGTATGGCGACGGTCTACGTGGGGCGCATTCAGGCGATTGGCGGTTTCGAACGCCTCGTCGCGGTCAAGATGCTGCGACCAAGCTTCGCTCAGGACGACAACGTGCGCGCCATGTTTTTGGACGAAGCGAGGCTCGCCGCGCGCATTCGACATCCCAACGCGGTTCCTGTCATCGATGTGCACGAAGATGCGGATCTCGGCACCTATCTGGTCATGGACTACATCGAGGGTTGCGATCTCTCTGCCCTGCTTTCCGCAGCAGAGCGCAACGCTGAAGTCCTCGAGCCACGCATCGTAATTCGCTTGGTGATCGATGCGCTGAGCGGGCTTCACGCGGCGCACACCCTTGAAGACGCAGACGGCAATCGTCTGAATCTCGTCCATCGCGACGTCTCTCCTCACAACGTGTTGATTGGTGTCGACGGAGTCGCTCGCATCGCGGATTTTGGAATCGCCAAAGCAGAAACTCGAATGGCCTCCACGACCTGCGGAGAGATCAAAGGAAAACTCGCGTACATGGCGCCCGAACGGGTGTACGGAACGGAATCCGATCACCGTTCGGATATTTTCTCCGCGGGCGTTGTTCTCTGGGAAGCGCTCACCGGAAAGCGGCTCTTTGACGAAGGCAGCGATGTGGACACCGCGAGCCAGGTGTTGGTTGCGCGCATCGATGCCCCATCGAGCATTCGCGCAGAACTGTCGCCGCTCGACAACGTAGTGCTCAAAGCGCTCGCGCGCGAACCCTCGGAGCGCTTCGACACCGCGGCCGATTTCGTCGACGCTTTGGAATCCGCCGCATCGACGAACAATGCGGCCACCGCCAAAGAGGTTGCCCACGTGGTCACACGCTTGATGGGCGAGACGATTGCAAGGAATCGCGAGTCCATGTTCGGCGCCGAGCCATCGAGCGATCCTCCCGCGGAAGCGATGAGTCTACGGAACTCATCAACCCAAAACCGACTCAAAACGGCGTTTCCTGGAACGCAGGTGCGCGCCTCACCCGCCTCCGATGACTCCTCTTCCTACCCCCGCGGAATCAGCGGAGCGCCCCCCCAACGACGTCGGAAGCGCCTCCTCCGCATGAGCCTTGCCGCCATCGCACTGGCCGCGCTCGCGGCGTCCGCCGCCGCGCTTTGGTCGTCCTCTCCACAACATCCGACCGGGGATCTTCCCAACGTGGACGCCGCCATCCTGGAAGCGAAGCGCCAAGACAACTCAAGCGTCAACGCGACGGGTTCTCATACATCCGCGCAATCAGCCTCTCCGGCACCGATCCCGATCGACGTTCAGGCCCCTCGAAGCACGGAGATGCAGATACCTTCCCAACCCGCGCCGTCCTCGCTGAACGGTACCGGTCTCAAAGGCGCCGACCCAAAGGAAGCCAATTTCCAGAATGCTGATCTCGAAGACGCTGATGTCGACCCCGCTACGCTCAGCGCGAGCGAAGAGGCGGTCCGCGTCGACCGCCGCGCGCGAGCCGAGCGGGCACGAGCTCGACGTGCCGAGCGTCGAAGAGCTCGCAAGGCACCCCGAAAAATCAAAAATGCTCCTCTGGAAAACCCCTACTCCAGCTTCTGATTTCTCCTTCGAACATTCGGACCAAGATTTCGTTTCATGCTTCAAGTGAGCGCGGGCCCCTACCGAATCCGCGGAGTTTCCGTAGGCGGCGTGTACACCTCGATGCACGTACCCGAGCTCAACGCACTCTTCGATCTCGGCATGCCGCAGCGCAGCTGCGCCGCTGCGAAACGATGGTTTCTCAGCCACGGCCATTGCGACCATGCCGGTGCGCTGATCTCCATGTTGGGCATCCGCAATCTGTTCAGCAGCAAAATGCCACCCCAAGTATTTGCGCCAGCCGAGCTCGTACCCGACTTGCTCGCGTCGCTCACCGCCGCGCGCGCGCTGCCGCGACACGCCCTCGAAATTCGAGCCATCCCGATGGCCGACGGTGAAGCGCAACCATTGCAGCCCGACCTTTGGGTGCGGGCTTTTCGAACCCATCACCGCGTGCCCTCGCTCGGCTACCAATTCTTTCGTCGCGTGCAGAAGCTGCGGCCCGAATTTCGTCATCTTGAAGGCCAAGAAATCGCGCGGCTGCGAAATGACGGCGCAGATCTCTTTGACTCGATCGAGCGTCTCGAACTCGCGTACGCCACCGATACGCTCGTTCAGGTTCTGGACAGCTGCCCCTCTCTGCTCCGCACTCGGGTACTCATTCTGGAATGTACCTTTCTCGACGAGAGAAAATCGCGGGCGACGAGCGTCGCGGGGGGCCACATCCATCTTGACGATCTGCTCGAGCGAGCAGACCAGTTTGAAAACGAAGCCATCGTGCTCATGCACTTCAGTCAGACCTACCACCCGAGCGAAGTGCACCGCATCCTCGCGCGGCGTTGTCCGGCGCGATTACGGAACAAGCTGGTTGTTTTTGCGCCGCAAGAGGGCCCGTGGCCGGGCTAGGCCGGCCACGATCTCCGACCAATACGTAGCGAATTTTTTCCACCTCGGGTACACTTTGCTGAGAGCTAAAATTAGTTCGTAAAATCGATGCATTACGCGTGGACTAGCCGAAATGGCCGTCGACGACCCTGGGCAACAATCTGGCAAAAACGGCGCCTTTCATGACGAAGGCCCCCCATCGGACATGTTCCGTGTGCGCGCGGACGTGCCGTCGATTCCCGTGGTCTCGGAGATTCCCGAGCATCCTGCCATCATTCGGCGCCGTAAAATTATTCGCGTCGCCTCCATCGCAACCGCCATCGCCACGGCCATTGGTCTGGTCGCGCTTACTGTTTTCCTGATTCAGCGATCGCGACTTCATGCCGCGCTCGACGAAGCCGCGTGGACGGGTCGAACGGCAGCGATCGAGCGTGCGCTATCCTTGCTTGGAGACAGCAACCCGCCGCTTCAAGCGCGTTTGATCAGTACGCTCGCGCTCGCCGGGGAACCTCCCGGATTGGACCGCGCGGCGGAACTGGTAGGCTCGCTCGAAGACACTGGCGACTCTCCAGATCTCGAAACCCGAATGGCGCGCACGTATCTCGCACTCGCGCGCAACGACCCTCAGGCAGCTTGGAAATCAGTTCCCGGCGAAGTGCCTTCGGCCTCCAACGCTTCAGAAGCGGTCTTTGCGCGGGCGAGCGCAGCGCTCGCGCGCGGAGATTTGTCCCAGGCAGAACTCGACGCGCGCACCGCGGTCTCGCTCGCCCCCGAGTCACCTCGGTATTCCGCGCTGCTCGCCATCGTGGTGGCACGAAAGAACCTGGCGGACGCGATCAAAGCGCTCAAAGCCCTTCCCGAGCACGCCGCCAATGCTCCGTCCGTCTCGCTCGCGAAAGCCAGGATTTTCGTGGCCGGCCGAAACGCCTCAAGCGCCAAAACCGCAATCGATGCCTTGCTCTCGGCAAACGATGTCACGGCGAGAGAACGTTCTTGGGCGCTTGCGCTTCGGGGCCGTTTACGGGCAGAAGCGGGCGACTTTTCCGCGGCGCGGGCGGATGCACGCAAGGCTGCTCCCCCTCCCGGAGACGAAGCGTTTCGCTTGGCTCTCGCGGAGACCTGGCTCATCGCCGAAGACGCGGACGGGGCGGAACGCGAGCTCAAACAGGCCCCCATCGGAATCTCGACCAACGGACCGCTCCGAGCCCAAGTAGCGGCCTGGATCGCGTTGTCGCGAGGGAAACTGGACCAAGCAAAGAATCGTCTCAGACAAGCCGGCGACGGGCCCAAAGCGCAACTTCTGCGCGCGCGGCTCCATGGCGCGCGCGGCAACGTCGAACGGGCCGAGCAAATCTATCGGTCGATTGCGAAAAACAAAGCTTACCTTACCGTGGCCCACGCCGGGCTGGCTGCGCTCCTGGTCGAAAACGGGCGCGCGGAAGACGCTGTCCCGCTGATGGAAAAAGTTCTCAAGATCGCGCCCAACCATCCAGAGTTTGTGCCCATTGCGGTACGCGCTCAGATCCGCGCCGGACATCCCGAGCAGGCCATGAAGCTGGCGCACTCTGCGGTGCGCACCCATCCCCGCAACGTCCGCGTGCTCGCAGGTCTCGCACGGGCTCAAGCATTGCTCGGTCGGCATCGTGCGGCGCTTGAGAGTGCCCGGAAAGCACTCAAGAGCGACGACCGCGATCCCGATCTGCATGCGTTGAGAGGCGAAGCCGCCCGTAAGACGGGAGCCTTTGATGAATCGGACGCAGCGTTCCAACGAGCCCTCAAACTCAAGCCGCAGCACGCCGAGGCGTTGATGGGCCGCTTGGCTCTGATGAACGACACCAACAACGTCGCGGAAGGAGCGGTCGTTCTGAAGCAGATTCAGCACGCCGAGCTCAACTCACGGCAGCTCGACGTCGAGCGCGCCCGTCACTGGGTGCTGGCTGGCGAAGGCTTCGGCGCGATGCGCCGAATGCAGGCCGTGCTTCGTCGGCAACCGAAAGAGGCCGCGCTGCGCTTGGCGATGGCCGAGCTCCAACTCCAAGCAGAACTCTTCGGCGCAGCCGAGCGTATGTTCGCCCGGGCGGCCTTGCTCAGCTCAGAAGACCCTCGCGAAGCGAGAATCGGAAGCGCGTTGGCGCTTGCCCGCGCCAAAAAAACCCACGACGCATCGGTCTTGGTCAATAGCTTGGAGCAAGAACTCAGCGCTGCGGGACGATCGAAACTCCCAGGTCGGGTACGCGCGCGGTTGCTCGTCGCAGCCGGTCGAGTGGAGCTGCAACGATCCAATACCACCCCCGCGGCGGGTTTCGCCCGGCGCGCCCTTAAACTCGATGCAGAAAACAGCGAAGCGCAGCTCCTCCTTGCCGACATCGCCGAGGCCAAAAACCGCGACCCTTCAAGCTACCTGCGCAAATCGCTAGCCGCGCGCGCACCTCGCGGGGAAGGCGCTGGACGCCTCGCACTCCGCATGGGCCCCACAACCGAAGGCTGCGAACATGCGAAGCGATACCGAAGCGTCGCCCGAACAGGAAGCCGGGCGCGGTGGGTCAATAGTCTCTACCGCCGCTGTCGCTAGAGCTAGAGCGGCAGCCTTTTGGTCTGAGCGCGGCTGGACTAGGGTCCTGCGGACCCGTACTGCGTCTGAGACCTGTGCAGCTCCACGGACTACGTCCGCTCCGCCTTGCACAGCTCTAGCCACAACAACCTCCTCGCTCTCTCCCTGCAAAAGGTTCGAAGCCTTCCTCAGTCGCTCGCTGCGGGGGCGCTCGCGCTCAGACCAAAATTCCACCGCTCTATATTTTCTAAGGTCTGGCACCCAGACCCTCTCGTCGGGGTACGACCCCGCCGATTCACCCAAACTCCCCCGCCAGGAAGCACGTGACCTGGTTGCGTGAGGGTAATCTGCTGGGGCCCCGCCGCGTAGCGGTGGGGCGGACGCGAAGCGGCCGGAGTCGGGAGGGGGTCCCGCGCGGGTCGTACCCGCGGGGGGGAGGGTTTGCCTCAAACCCTCCGAACAACTCAGCTCCCCCGCCAGGACGCACGTGACCAGGATTCGTGAGGTTGAACAGCGAGAGTAGTTCGAGTTGTTGTTGCCGTCTGAAGTCTTGCCCTACCGCTGAAGCCCAACGTGACCGGGGCCCCGTTGCGAAGCGATGGGGCGGCCGCGGAAGCGGCCGGAGTCGGGAGGGGGCCCCGCGCGGGTCGTACCCGCGCAGGGCGGGAGGGTTTGCATCAAACCCTCCGAACAACACAGTTGTTTCGGCTTCGGGTTCGGCATCGGTGTCGGGCTCGGCGGTTAAGGCTGGCTACTTTAGCTGCTCGAGTAGCGATTCGGCTTCTTGGCGCGCTTGTTCTGGGTCTTGGTGCTGCACCAGAATGTGGCCCATTTTTCTTCCGGGGTAGGCTTTTTTCTTTTCGTAGAGATGCAATCGCGCCGCGGGGTGCGCGAGGATAGGTCGCCAATCGGGCGGTCCGTCGTTCCAAAGATCGCCGAGCAGATTGATCATGGCGACGGGTGAGTGCAGCGTGGTGTCGCCGAGGGTAAGCCCGCATATCGCGCGCACGTGCTGCTCAAATTGAGACGTTGCGCAAGCGCCGAAGGTGTAGTGCCCGCTATTGTGGGTGCGCGGAGCGATCTCGTTGACGAGCAGTTTTTCCCCGTTCACCACGAACATCTCCACCGCCATCACGCCCACGTGGTCGAGCGCATGCGCGATGCCCGACGCAATCCGAATCGCTTCGTCGGCGACCGCATCGGGCAGCGTCGCGGGAACTACGGTGGTGTGCAGCACATGTCGACGGTGTTCATTGTGGGCGATCGGATAGGTGCGAATCTCGCCGTCTACCGCCCGCGCCAAGACCACCGAAATCTCTCGGTCAAACGGCACAAACTCTTCCGCCACGGCGGGCGCGCCGGCAAGTGGCGCAATGCCTTGCGCAAAATCTTCGGCACGCTCCACACGCACCTGGCCTTTGCCGTCGTAGCCCGAGCGGCGGGTCTTCACGATGCACGGGACCCCGATCGCCTCGGCAACCGCGCGCCCGTCCGCGGCGGTGTCTACGCGCAAGACTCGAGGCTGAGGAAACTCATGTTCTGATAAAAACGTCCGCTGCGCCCATCGGTCTTGCACCACTTCGAGCACCCGCGGCGCTGGACGCACGCACGTGATGTCCATCAACGCAGCCAGCAAACTGGCCGGGACATGCTCCGTATCCACCGTCACCACATCGGACAACGCGGCAAGCTTTTTTGCGGCGGCAACATCATCCAGACCGCCTTGCACCCATTCATGCGCAAGCTCTGAGCCCGACGCGTCAGCCGAGGGATCCAACACCGCGATACGGTAGCCCATCCGCCGTGCCGCCAACGCCATCATCCGCGCCAACTGGCCGCCGCCGATGATGCCGACCGTCCCTCCGGGAAGCACCGGTGACTCGGTGAATGAGTTGCCCACATCACTCCGGACCATGCGGAAGCTCCAGTTGTGTATCGCGCAACACACCTTCTGTTTGGTGCTCGCGGTAGGCTTTCAACCGCTCGCGCAGCGCCTCGTTTCGCGTTGCCAGCACCGACGCCGCCAAAAGCCCCGCGTTGGTGGCCCCCGCTTCACCAATCGCCAGCGTACCGACCGGCACGCCCCGCGGCATCTGGACAATCGACAAAAGCGAATCGACCCCCTGGAGAACCCGTGACCGAATCGGCACCCCAAATACGGGCAAGAGAGTCTTGGCCGCCGCCATCCCCGGCAAGTGGGCTGCTCCGCCGGCTCCAGCAATCAAAACCTCCACGCCCCTCGCCTCAAGCTGCTCCACATATTCGTAGAGCAAATCAGGCGTGCGATGCGCCGATACAACCCGAGCCTCGTAGCGAACCCCGAGCTCCGAAAGCACCTCTGCGGCCTTCGCCATCGTCGGCCAGTCGCTCTTGCTGCCCATGATCACCGCGACCTGCGGCGACTCGTCTACGGCCGGCTTGCTCCCCTCTCGCTGGGACATGTCCGCTCTTCTGAACGACTCTCAAAGAGATGTCAAAGCCCCGGCGCTAGTGCACGTAGCCTAAGGCTTCTAGCTGACCTTTGAGCGTGTCATCCATCTTTACGTCCTGAGTCTCATGAGACTGACCCTGTTCCTGTACCGCCTGCATCCACTGCGCGCGATTGGTAGCGCCCAAGAACTGTCCTTGCATCAGGCGCATGTAGCGCGCCGCGATCGGCCGATCAGTGAGCGCGAGCTGCTTTTGCTCCCCCGGATCTGCCTGGAGATCAAACATGCTCGCAGTGAGATTGCCGCGCACGATAAACTTGTAGCGTCCGCCGACCGCAACCCTGCGCTCGTCGAGAAATTCGCTGAACGCGACCGGGGGATGTGCCGCCGCTGAACCGTGCATGAGTGGGCCAAGATCGCGGCCTTCGGCGTTGGGCAGCGCGGGTAGATCCATGATGTGAAGTACGGTCGGTGCGATGTCGATCGTGCTTACCGTCTCGGGCACCTTCACTTTGGGCACCACGCCCTCCTTGTGAAAGACGAGCGGTACGTGCAGCAGCTCCTGATACACGCTGTGGCCGTGTCCCCACGAGCCGTGGTCGGAAAACTCTTCGCCGTGGTCGGACGTCATGACAAAAAGCGTGTCTTCCCACACGCCGAGTTTTTTGAGGCGTTCAACGAAACGACCAAGCGCAACGTCGTGCTGAGTGATTTCACCGTCGTGCAGCGCTTCGAGGCGCCTTCGATCGCTTGAGGAAAACGTCAGCCGCGGTGGGTTCTTTTTGGCCTCGACGAGCAGCTGGCCTGTTTTCCGAGGGTGGACAAGGCCCGCGTAGTTGCTCCGGCGATCGTACATGTGAAGGTACTTGGAATCGGGGTCGTAGGGCACGTGCGGGTCGATCGTCTGAACGTAAAGAAAGAAGCGCTTCTCGCGATTTCGCTCGACCCATTGAGCTGCTTCGCTGAATACGTCTTCCGCTTCGGTCGAGCCGCCTTCACGAATAAAGTTTCGAAACTTGTCCCAGCCCTGCTTGAACCCGAAGCGATCTGAGACGTAGCCGTTGGCCACAAACGCGCCGGTCGCGAGCCCCTGCGCCTTGAGGTGTTCGCTCAGCATCAGCGCCGATTCGCTCAGCACCGAAGCTTGGGTCCGCGCGCCGTGCGAGCGGGGGTAGAGGCTTGTCAAAATGCCCGCTACCGAAGGCTTGGTCCAGTTCTCCGTCGATTGCGCGTGCTCGAATACCGCGCCGCGCGCAGCCAAATCATTGATGACCGGAGTGCGCACCCGAGATTTGGCATTGAACGGCTTCAACTTGTCGGCCCGCAGCGTATCTTCGACCAGCACCACGACGTTCTTCGGCGCATCGAACTCAGGGCGCTCGACCGGCTTGGTCAACACCACCGGCCGACTCCAAGCAAGCTCCGAGCCGGCTTCTCCGCGAAAATCAATTCGGGCGACGCGCCCTGAAAACGCCGAGAGGTCGACGCGTTCATTGCGCCACTCTTCGCCGACCTCTCCCGAAAACAACTGCGCCGATTTTCCACCCTCCGGCGTAACGGAAACCTGTGCTTTACCGGGAGCCGTACCTTCGCTCTTTTTTGCAGCGCCAACCCCAAAGCCCAGCTCGGCGTGCGGCGGAACTTGCACATACCAGCTAATGGTTGCGGGCGACGCAGTCACCACCGCGTCCCGCTCTTCATCGTCGATCTTCACCTTCTTGCGGCGAACAGTGGCGTTCTTGACGGGCGACGCCCCCCGCGTCCCCACCCACATGCGGTCTAGGGCTGCGGAAATCTCTTCGCCGCCCATCGCAACGCTGCCGCCAAACGCCAGGAGCACGTAGTTTTCACCTCGCACAACGTGCTCCGCAGGAACGTCGAACGAAACGTCTTGAAAGTCTGCTCCGCCCTCAAAGAATATCGACTGAAGCTGCGTGTTGTTCACGTACGGGGTCACCGCGCGCGTGCCATAGGGACGCAACCGTACCCGCACGGTCAACGCTTCGGCTCGGTCGACCGGTACGTACACGCGAGCCCGCTTGCCGACGTAAGCAAACGTTGCGTCTTCCGACACGCCACGGCGCAAAAATCCGCTGCGCCAGTCACCCACCGTGTACTTCGCCTGCGAAGGCGTTCCAAAGTCGATCGTCAACCCGTCTTGACCGCTCGCCGGATGGGACCGAACGTCGGCCAGATGCAGTCGATCGAGCAGCTCGATGTGCACCTTTGCGTCGCCATACCCGCCTGCGCCGCCCTCTCCGTCAGCTGCATCGTCATCACATCCCCACAGCGGCGAGACCCAAAGTAGTGACAAAACCCAAAGCCGCGTAACCCACTCGCTGCGTCGCATGCACCTCTCCCCGGAGATTTCTTGTCGGCGAAATGCGTTTCGCCCGAGTTCTCTCGCCGGTAGCATGGCGGTCGGCTGATTGACAATTTATCGACGAAAACGAGCAGACTCGAAATCAGGTACGGACGCCGACGCCAAAACTGACGCGGAATCCGAAGCTGTACCACACGCGGAATCCGATGCCGATGCCGATGCTGACGCCGACCCTGAACCTGATCCCGAACCTGATCCTGATCCCGAACCTGATCCTGCACCTGCACCTGCTCCCGATCCCGGTCCGGGACCTGAATCAGGACCCGCATCGGGTTCAGAGTTCGGCACCGGGTTCTGCGTCGGTGTCCGGTTCGGGTTCTGCGTCGGCGCCAGTGTCCGGTTCGGGTCCGCGCTACGTCGCTACGCTACAGGAGGCAGTCCCCCCCGACGACCGGCTGGGGCGCGCAGACGTTTTTGCCTCCGGGTCGTACGCCAAGTTGGAAAGCAGCCACTTTTCCACCTCGTGCACAGAAATACCTTTGCGCTGCGCGTAGTCTTCGACCTGGTCTTTGTCGATGCGCCCCACCGAGAAATAGCGAGACGCTTCGTTCGGTAAGTAGATGCCGCTTACGCTCGCCCCCGGCGTCATGGCAAAGCTCTCGGTGAGATGAATGCCCACGTCGTCTGCCTGGAGCATGTCCCACAGCGTGGCCTTTTCGGTGTGGTCCGGGCAGGCGGGATACCCAAACGCGGGACGAATACCGCGGTAGCGCTCTTTGATTAGATCTTCGTTGGTGAGCTGCTCCTGCGCGCCGTACCCGAAGTCCCGCCGGGCTCGCGCATGAAGCCATTCGGCAAACGCTTCGGCCAAGCGGTCGGCCAGCACTTTCACCATGATGGATTGGTAATCATCGCCTTCTTGTTCAAACTCCGCCGCAATCTCATCCGCACGGATGCCTGCGGTGACCGCAAACGCCCCCACATAGTCGGTAAGCCCGCTGCTTTCTGGCGCTACAAAATCGCTTAGGCAGTAGTAGGGCTGGTCGTCTACCTTCACCGCCTGCTGCCGAAGCATATGCAACCGCTTCCATTCTTGTCCGCGCGTTTCGTCAGTCCAGAGCACGATATCGTCGCCCACTCGATTGGCCGGCCAGAATCCATACACGCCTCGGGCTTCGATCAGCTGCTCTTCAATGATCCGCTCGAGCATGCTCGAGCCGCTTTCAAAAAGCTCTCGCGCCGCTTCGCCATACTTGGGGTGCTGGAGCACCTGCGGATACTTCCCCTTCAAATCCCACGCGCTGAAGAAAAACGTCCAGTCGATATAGGGCGCAATCTCGCCCAGCGGAACGTCTTCAAGCACTTCTCGGCCCAAAAACTTCGGTTTCGCGATTCGCTCGGGCGTCCACGGTGCCTCAAGGCCGTTCTCGCGCGCCGTATCCAAGGGAAGCACGGGGCGGCTCTGCTTCGACTCAAACAAGCGCCGCGTTTTCTCCTGCTCCTGGCGGTTCTTCGCCTCAAACGCCGACCGAAGCTCGGGGTCGATCAGGTTCGACACCACGTTCACCACCCGCGATGCGTCGATCACATGCACCGTGCTTTGACCATACTTCGGCGCAATCTTCACCGCCGTATGCTGACGGCTGGTCGTCGCCCCGCCGATCATCAAGGGCAGATGAAACTCTTGCCGTTCAAGCTCGCGCGCCACATGCACCATTTCGTCAAGCGACGGCGTAATCAACCCACTCAAGCCGATGATGTCGCATTTCTCTTCGCGCGCCGTCTGCAGAATCTTCTCGCTCGGCACCATCACGCCCAAATCGACTACCTCATAGTTGTTGCAGCGCAGCACCACCGCGACGATGTTCTTGCCGATGTCGTGCACGTCGCCTTTGACCGTGGCCATCAGGACGCGCCCTTGCGACGAGCCGCCCTCCGATTCGTCCTCCATGAAGGGCTGCAAGTAGGCCACCGCCTTCTTCATCACACGCGCGCTCTTCACGACCTGGGGCAAGAACATTTTGCCGTCGCCAAACAAATCGCCGACCACGCCCATGCCCGACATCAATGGCCCTTCGATAACCTTTAGCGGTCGCCCATATTTCTGGCGCGCTTCCTCCGTATCTTCCTCGACATAGTCGGCCACACCTTTGACGAGCGCGTGCTCGATCCGCTCTTCCACCGTTCCTTCGCGCCACGAAAGATCGACCTGCTTCTTCTTCCCGCTGCCTCGAACCTGTTCGGCCAAGCTCACCAAACGCTCGGTCGCATCCGGACGCCGATCGAACAGCACATCTTCCACGTGCTCGAGCAGCTCTTTGGGAATCTCTTCGTACACTTCGAGCTGCCCCGCGTTCACGATGCCCATGTCCATTCCCGCGCGAATGGCGTGGTACAGGAACGACGAGTGCATCGCTTCGCGAAGCGCGTTGTTGCCTCGAAACGAAAAGCTGAGATTGCTCACCCCGCCGCTCACTCGAGCGTGCGGACAGGTTTCCTTGATTTGGCGCGTGGCCTCGATGAAGTTGATGGCGTAGCGGTTGTGCTCCTCGATTCCCGTGGCCACCGCGAAAATATTGGGGTCGAAAATAATGTCTGAAGGATCAAAACCCACCTGCTCGACGAGCAGCCGATAGGCGCGCTGACAAATCCCGACTTTGCGTTCGATGGTGTCGGCCTGCCCCTCCTCATCAAACGCCATCACCACCACCGCCGCGCCGTAGCGCCGGGCGAGCCGGGCTTTTTCGAAAAACTCTTCCTCCCCTTCCTTGAGCGAAATCGAGTTGACGATCGCCTTGCCCTGCACGCATCGCAGACCTGCCTCGATGACGCTCCACTTCGAACTGTCGACCATGATCGGCACCCGACAAATCTCGGGTTCGCTGGCGATGAGATTCAGCATCGTGGTCATCGCCTGCTCCGAATCGAGCATGCCCTCGTCCATGTTCACATCAATGATGTTCGCGCCCCCGCGCACCTGGTCGAGCGCCACCTCGAGCGCCTGCGCGTAGTCGCCTTCTTTGATGAGCCGAGCAAATCGCTTCGAGCCAGTCACATTGGTCCGCTCGCCGATCATCTGAAAGCCTGCGTCGGGCCCCAGCACCAGCGGTTCAAGCCCCGAAAACCGCGACTTCGTCGACTGCTCTACCGGCGCGCGCGGCGTACAATCTGCCGTCGCGTCAGCAATCGCGCGAATATGGTCGGGCGTGGTCCCGCAACATCCGCCCACCACATTGACCAGCCCGCTCACTGCGAAATCCTTGAGCAGCTCAGCCGTCTGGGCCGGCGTTTCGTCGTACTCCCCAAACGCGTTGGGCAGCCCAGCATTTGGATAACAACTTACATAAGTGCTCGCGATCGACGATAGGTCCTCGAGGTAGGGGCGCATATCCTTAGCCCCGAGCGCGCAGTTGATGCCCACGGTGAGCGGACGCGCGTGTTCGACCGAAAGCCAAAACGCTTCCACGGTCTGCCCACTCAGCGTTCGCCCGCTCTTGTCGGTAATCGTCACCGAAAGCAGAAGCGGAATCTCGCGCCCAAGCTCTTCAAACGTCTCCTGCACCGCAAAGATCGACGCCTTAGCGTTGAGGGTGTCGAAAATCGTTTCGATAAGCAGCGCGTCCACGCCGCCTTCCATCAACCCCCTGGCCTGCTCGCGATACGCGGCGACCACTTCCTCGAACGTCACCGCGCGATAGCCCGGGTCGTTCACCTTAGGAGAAATGCTGAGCGTCCGATTGGTGGGCCCCATCGCGCCCGCGACAAACCGCGGCTTTTCCGGCGTCTTCTTGGTCCATTCGGCGGCGACCTCTTTGGCCAGCTGCGCCGCCGCAACGTTGAGCTCATAGGCCAGCGGCTGAAGATCATAATCAGCCTGAGAAATCACCGTTGAACTAAACGTATTCGTCTCGATGAAATCCGCGCCTGCCTCGAGATACTCGCCGTGCACATCGCGGATCACATCCGGCCGCGTCAGCACCAACAAATCGTGGTTGCCCTTGAGGTCGCAGCCATGGTCCTGAAATCGGTCGCCACGGTAGTCCCGCTCCTCAAGCTCACGCCGCTGGACCATGGTGCCCATGGCCCCGTCGAATACAAGAATCCGCTGCTTGAGGAGGTCCGTCAGTTGCTCACGAAGGTTTGACATCAGCTCTTTCTCCGCAGTTTTCAGCGAATACGTTCAGCGAATACGCCTGTATGCATCCATGCGTATACTAGAATAGTTTCCATGAACCCGCCGCCTGGTCAAGGCTTCGGGGCCGTTGACGCCCGGGCAACTCGCGCTCTGTTTCATGGGATCTAGCGTGCGATCGATGCGGTGATATACCGTCTGGCTGTGAAAACACCAGCCGACCGGGCCAGCCGGCTGCCCACCTTCGCGGCGGCGACACTCACGTTCCTAGCTGCAAGCTGTGGCGGGGGCCCGGCGACAGGCGGCGGATCTGCAACGCCTTCCCCGCAAGCTGACACGAACACGTCTGAACCGAAGCCGGAGCAACGCCCAGCACGCGACCCACGCCTCCTCGTCCCCAACGCCTCGTTCGCCGACCTCGTCTCGCTCGTCGCCGACCTCGACGAGCCAAACTCCCGCCAACAGAGCGAGGCCCACAAACAGAGCGAGGCCCGCCCATCCGCGGGCTGCGTATTCGCGCCAGGGGCCAACCCTAACTCGAGCGCGGCTTCGTCGATTCGCTTCGAAGCCGACATCGCCGCCGCCGCGCATCCGATTCCCGCTCCGCCCGCGGACCTCGCCAGCATCGTCGAGCCGCGTCCCCACACCGCCAGCGTCCTGACCCGATGGGGGCCCGCCGGAGACCGAAGCGCCGGCGCCTTGCTCGTCGCGCTCACATCGTCGCCCGCGCTCCGAGAAACACGTTCCGTCGCCGCGTTCATCACCCGCAGCGGAGTCTACCTCCGTCCCGTCGGAGCCGCTGACCCGAGCAGAACCACCGCCGCGCTCGCCCCCAAGAGCATGTCCGACGCCCTCGCCAAGCTCGCATTGCCCGCGCGCGACGGGCTCGACATCATCGTCACCGCCGAAGCCGCCGTCACCGTCCACGACATGCTCGCCTACCTTCGCGCGCTCCCCACAAACGCCCACGTATTGCTCGCCGTCGCCCTCCCCCGCGGCACGCAACTCCCCTCGTCCATCACCACGCGCAAACGGACACCCGACGAGACTTCCGAATCGAGCGCCGCATGCCCAAGCGGCCTGCCCCCAATCCGCAGACGCCTCGGCGACCTCGACCCCAGAACGTTGCGCGCGCCCCTCGCCGCCATTCAGCAAGCCGCCCAAGCTTGCCAAACGCAACACGCCAACGGACTCGGCGCGCGCCTCAAGCTGCTGATCCGCCTCGCTCCCGACGGCACCTTGGACAGAGCGTGCACCCAAGAAACTTCGCCGGAGCAAACCTCAATCGCGCACACCACCCCGGCCAGCGAATCCCTCCGAACCTGCCTCGTCCGCGCGCTCGAAAGCATCAAGTTTCCCGCGCCAACCCCCGCCGGCTTCGTCGACCTCGCGCTCCCCATCACCATCGAACCGGATATGTCGCTTAGGCATACCGCGTTGTGCGAGTAGCACTGTGCGGCGCACGTTGAGCGCGTTTCCGTAGCCGGTATCGCCATCCACAACGAGCGGCACGTCGACCGCGCGCACAATCGCCCGCGCAGCGTCGCAGACTTCGGTCATCGTCAGCAGGCCAATATCCGGCACCCCAAGCCGCGCCGCCGCCAAACCATAGCCGCTGAGAAAGATCATCGAAAAACCGGACTGCTGACACAGTTTCGCGCCGATCGCGTCGTGCACCGCAGGCGCCATGAGCAACTTGCCTTCGGACAAAGATTTTGCGATCGACGTCACAATTGCAGGTCATAGCGACAACACGGATAGAGCGCCAACGCGAACTTCAAGGAGAGATGTCATGACCACTCCCGCCGACGAGTCGTTTTGCGATACCGAAGGCGCTCGGAGCCCTGCTCGTCGCGTTGGCATTGCGCGGCGCGCGGATGCTACCGTGCAGCCCATGCGGTTCTCCTCCTTCGAATTGAGCCCATCGGCAGTTCTTCGATCGATCTGGCAAAGACGCACACCTCGCATCGTCATGCAGGTGTTTCTGCGAAGCTCCTGGAAGACGGCAGCGGGCGTCACGTGTCTCACCTGGGCCATGCTCGCCAGCGCATCCGCACAGGCTCAAGACGACCCGCGGCTTCATGTGTACCTGCCGCTTGGCTTTGGCGGCGAGGTCGATTTCGGCGCCGCACCTGGCGACCCTGAGCTGGATACAACGGTTGGGTTCGGCGTTCGTTACGAAGCGCCGCTTCATCGTTATGTATCGGTCGGTGGACACCTTGAAACAACGTTTTGGCGAACCGAGCTCATGGATGCGGCGAATCTCGATCGCAACGTGCATCTCGATCTCGATGGGTTCGTGATGGGCCGTTATCCGATACGTCTGCGGAAGTTCGATCTGGTGCCTTATCTTCTATTGCCCATCGGCCTCACCATCAGCTTTCCGAGCTTCAACGATCTCGACAACGGCCCGGGCTGGAATATCGGGCTGCTCGCGGGCACTCAGTTTATCTTCAGCGAACACTTCGGGGTCATGACGGAGCTTGGCTTCATGCGCCACGACACGAGAAACGATGTCAACGGCGGGCCCTCGGTAGACATCGAAATCATGCAGTTCCGATTGCATCTGGGCGCCGTGGTCATTTTCTAGATTTTCTAGGGTCTGGCACCCAGACCCTCTCGTCGGGGTACGACCCCGCCGATTCACCCAAACTCCCCCGCCAGGATGCGCGTGACCTGGTTGCGTGAGGTAATCTGCCCCCGTGCTGATGGAAAGGCCAAGTTGCCTAGAGCTCGATCAGGACGCCCAGGGTTAGGACGCAAGGCGTTCGCGAAGCAAGCGATTGAGCGCGCTGTGGGCTTTGCGGAAGTTGTACCAGGCTTTGGCGATACGGCCGACGTGGTCTTTTGCGTCGGCTGGGCGATAGGGCATGTCGAGCCCTTGTAGGTAGGCGGTGTAGTCGCTCCAGCCGCTCCGCAGCGCGCGGACCGCTTGAATCTCCTCGAGCAATAGTGGCCCTAAATCGTTCGGGGGAAGCAGGGTTTGTAGCTGTGTCTCGAGCTCGGCGAGTTCGGGCATACAGCGTGTGTCGACATGGGCGCCAAAGCGATCTTTTCCGCGACCTGCGCGTTTGTGAATCTGAGCGCGCAGCGCCTGATCGTCTTTGATGGTCTCTGCGCCTTGAAAGACGCAACCCCAAAAGCCTTCGAAATGCGCTCCCTCGAGCCCGTTGACGTTTCTGCCAAACTGCTCGTAGGCCTCGCTGTCGTCTCCGCTCATTGCGAATACCAACGCGCCAATCGCGAGCGCCCCAGCACCGACCATCACCGCGATCATGCCGCCTTTGCCGCCCCGCAGGGCTTGCTCTTCGTGATCCAGAGCGGGTTGTCGATGCGCCACCGCCAGGCCCACCGCTGGCGGCGCAAGGGGCGTCATCTGCGGAATTTCAGGCGCGCCTTCTTGGCCGCGAGGCACGTCAAATTCTTCAAAATCGATCTCGTCATCGTTTCGGTCAGTCATCGTGCACCACTCGATCCATTCTGCGCACCCACTATTCCGAAAGGTCCAGCCGCAGTTTTGTGTCGGGGTCGCGCAGCCGTAGCTTCGATGGGTCACCGAGCTGCAGCGCGGGCCCGCCCAGGTCTGAACCGAGTTCCTCGTCGAGCAGCGAGGGCCCAGATGATCCCGAGGCTCCCGCTCCTCCGCCGAGGTCAAGGTCACCCGCGAGGTCGCTGTCTTCCCAATCCTCGCCATCCTCCTCGCTCGGCTCATCGAACGCGGAGGGTCCCAACATCTGCTCGATTTGCTCGCGCATCACGTCGCGCTGAGTCTCGGGAACCAACTCGATCGCCTCCTGAGCCGCGCGGCGCATATCGTCAAACCGAGACGCCGCGCGATACACGCGAGCTGCGGCGAGCCGTACCTGCCAATCGCGCGGTCGCTTTCGAAGCGCACGCTGAACTTGCTCGACCGCCGCCTCGGGGTCGCCCACCCGCAGATGATATTCGGCCCATAGCAGCGGTAGATTTCCGAGCCGCCGATCCAATCGCTCCACCGTAACCAGCTTCTGACGCGCGACTTCTGTTTCTCCCTTGGCGAGGTGCACCGACGCCCGCGTAGCATGCGCCGCGGCAAACTCCGGGGCTTCTGCAAGCGCGCGGTCGACGTCGCGAGCGGCTTGCTCTGGTTCGTTTTTGGCCAATCGAAGGGCAGCCAGATTGTTGTACCGGGGAGGGTCAGGGCGAATCTGTGCGGCCGCCTCGAGTTCTTTCCCTCCCTCTTCAGCGTTGCCCGAGGTAAGCAGCGCCATCGCACGCACGGTACGAATATAGGGCGACCGCCCGTCGAGCTTGAGCGCGCGATCGACATCACGCAGCGCGCCCGCCACATCGCGATCTCGCTGAAGCGCTCGAAGCGCCTTGATATTGAGCGCCGCGGCAACCGCCTGGGTATCGCTGAGCACCCGGAACTCGGTCGCGCGTCGAGCGCGCCCGGAGTAGGTATCGTAGACTTTCGCGTCGCCCTTCCCTACTTCCTGAGCAAACACTGCGGCGCCGAAGTAGCCGACCCGGCCCGTGGGATCGGGAGGCGTTTTCTGACCCTCCAGCCCCCATATTTCCGCCACCGCCGCAGGCACGCCTTGGTCTCGCAGCGCGCTGACCGCGAGCGCGGCAAGCTCAAGCGGCACCAGCTTCGCGCCCACGCCATCTCGCGCGATGATCTTAGCCACCTCGACCGCCGGACGAGGTCGAGACGCGATGGGACCATCCAGAGACCACCGCTCGATCGCTTTTTTCTCGAATCGCGCGTCTATCACGCCCATCACCGCCTCGGGCGCCGAGGCGGCGGATGATTTGGACGCGGATGGGAACAACGCACGAACCGAATCGCCAGGCGCCAGCAACCGGCTCCACGGCTCGACGTCGATTCCGGCCCCCCGCAAGTACGCCGCCAACGTTGCCTCGTCGAGGTCTGCCACCGGCGCATCGCCTTCAAGGGTATTCGGTGTACGCATGGTCCAGTATGCGACTCCTCCAGCGATCGCGCTGACCGCCAAGGCGCCCATGGCAACCTTCCGGCCCAGGCTGGTGTTGCCCGCGCGCTTTGCCGGCTGCGCTGCGACGACCTCAAGCCCATTTTTGCGCATGCACGACGGACAGCGCTCCGGGGTCGACGCCCGCTCGAATCGATGGCCGCAATGAACACAAACGTATCGAGTCATCTCGCCTGGAGAATCGGCGCGATTCGAGGAATCAGCGCTGTTGGTGCCTTCCATAGCGCGGGATGATAGCAGCGCTGCCCAACGAGGAAATCCGGCAGGGAAAACACCGCGAAGAAACGCTGCTATACGAACACCATGGCGTCGAATCGAACCCTGAAGCCCGACCACCGCTTCGACTGCCTAGAATGCGGCGCATGCTGTCGAACCGGTCACGACGGGCGGATTCTCATCCCGCCCGAGGACCTAGTGCGATGGCGCGCCTCCGGTCGGCACGACATCGCCGACGCGATTCAACCGGGCCACTTCGGAGAAGTTGCGTTCGCGACGCGGAACGACGGAAGCTGCGTCCACCTCGGAACCTCCGAGCAGCCCAACGCGTGTCAGATATACAACGTGCGGGGCTCTACATGCCGCGAGTTCGAGGCGGGAAGCGCCCAGTGTCGCGAATACCGCCGCGAGTTTGGCATCGATTCGCCCGCCCCATGATACACTGCGTTTTGGCACGTGCGCACGGTCGCTCCACACACGTCGGTCGAAACTCGTCGAAGCCCTGTGGGCACGCGCCCAATCGGCAATCACCCGGTCGGCACGCACCCAATCGGCAAATACTCCGTCGAATTGTGCACTCTGGGAATGAGCCTAGGCTGTGCGCTGGTGTTCCTAGGATGCGGCGGCACCACGCCTTCACCGCAACCCGCTCCCAGAGCGACCGCGGCACCCGCGCTTCCTCCTTTGCACGTGGAAGTCACCGAAATTGACTTGACCGAGGAAGACGCCGAAGCGGAGCGAAACGCTCAGTCGATCGCGGAAAACGTGGCGGAACTGCGAGCCGGCAAACATGGCGCGTTGCCTCCGCTGCGCAAGAGCGCCGCAACAGAGCCGGACGCTTGGCCCACCGTGACCGCCCGAAACGCGACCCGTCACGGGCTGATCGCGTGGTTTTCCGGGCCTTGCCCGCGGACGATCGTGCTCGCCCCGGGCGCGGAAATCGTGGCTGAGCTTTGCGAGGGCACCTACGACATCGCGGCTGAACTCTCGGCCAAAGATTTTCTCCCCTTCGTCGGAGAAGGCGACGAGCTGCGCGCTGGCGTGGCCTACGAGATCACCTTCTATGTCATGGTCGAGCCGCGCGTGCGCGCGCGACGAGGCCGACGGTAGCGATAGTCACCGCTATAGTATCCGGCCATGGATCCAATCAACGACCCCAGCTCGTTCGTCGACCGTAGCTCGTTCGTCGACCCCAGCTCGTTCGTCGACCCTGCCGCGCTCCTTGGCATCATGAAGCAGTGGGCGTGGCCAGTTGGAATTGCGCTCTTCGTGCTCGTCGCCATCGCGCCGGCGGTGCGAAAAGCATGGCTCCGCGCGAAGCGACGCCGAGGCCTCTCGCGCGCGGCAGAGCGGCTCGGGCTCTCGTTCGAGCGCCACGGCGCGCTGGAAACCGTCGACCCAAACCTCGGTCGCCTTCCCGTGTTTAACAAAGGCCATACCAAAGAAGTGATCGGCATGTGCCACGGAGAATATCAAGGGCGCGACGTGGCGATCGTGGATTATGTCTACAAAGTTGGAGATGGTTCGCGCAATCGAATGCTGCATCGCCAAACCATCGGCGCGATTCGCATAAAACGCGATCTTCCCGCGTTCATTCTCAAGAAACCATTGAGTCTTCTGCGCCGGGCGGGCGCTCTGCTCGACCTTCGAGGATTCGATGAGCAGTTTGACGAGGCGCTCGGCTATTCACCGGTCGTCCTCACCCAGCCGCGTCGGTTTCGGCGAAAACGCGCGCTGCTCGGAAAAGACCCTGGCGCCTTGCGGAGATTGTTCGTGGAAGCCTTGTGCGAACGATTGCTTCAACGTGGTGGATCCGTGCGCATAGAAGGACGCGGCGAATGGTTGGTCTGCTTTCAGCGCGGGAAATTGCTCTCGATGAGTCAGCTGCCCTCGTGGATGAACGAGTTGGTGCGCACCGCGGGCCACTTCGACCACTAGCGCTCAGATGGGTTGATGGTCGAACCAAGCACCGAAGCCGAGCCGGACCCACTGAATCTGACGTGGACTCGGATACCGACGCAGACGCCGACTCCGAATCAGACGCCGAGGGAGATCCCGATTCCGATGCAGATACGGACGCAGAATCTGGTTCTGTGTCGGTGTCGGTATCGGTGTCTGCACCCGTGTCGGTGTCAGATTCCAATTCTGCATCCGCTCCTGATGTTCGGGTTGAGGGCCAAGACGGGGCGTGACCCTCAACCCAAACATCAGGAGCTCTACGATGAAGTTTCATGCCCTCGA
>JANQQS010000090.1 GCA_028284955.1 Myxococcota bacterium
CCAAAGTGTTACCCATGTCCCCGGTCTAAAGTGTTACCCATGTCCCGGTTTGACACGCGGGTCGTACCCGCGTGGGGGAGGGTTTGCCTCAAACCCTCCGAACAACACAACTCCCCCGCCAGGAGGCACGTGACCCGGTTTCGTGGGGTTGAGCTGCCGGGGCCCCGCGACCAAACGAACCCCGGCCAGCAAGAGCAAGGGGGCGTAGGGGCCTCCGCGCAGCGCGAAGCGGCGTCAGGAGGGGGGCCCCGCGGAATCGTATTCCGTGGGGGGAGGGGCAGCGGCCAGCCCCTCCGAAAAACCAGCGGGGCCCCGCGGAATCGTATTCCGTGGGGGGAGGGTTTGCACCAAACCCTCCAAACAATACAGTCGGGAGGGGTCCCCACGCGGGTGTACCCGCGTGGGGGGGGGTTTGCTTCAAACCCTCCAAAGACGGAAGCCTAACGGACGAAAGCGCGAACGATGAAAGTTTTGGTTTTGGGGGCAGGGGCTCGGGAACATGCCATCGCGAAACGGCTTCACGATGAGGGAGCGCGCGTGGTGGGCGCGCCGGGGAACGCCGGGATGGGGCAATGTGGAGAGATCCGTGATGTCGATCTCAAGAACGTGGCTTCGATGGTCGATCTCTCGAAGAAAGAAGAAGTCGAGTTGGTGGTGGTGGGACCGGAGGCACCGCTGGCGTTGGGGGTCGCCGACGCACTGCGAGAGCAAAGTATTGCCGTATTCGGTCCGACGCAGCGTGCTGCGCAGCTTGAGTCGTCGAAGGCGTTTGCGAAGGAGTTCATGAAACGGCACCGAGTTCCCACGGCTCCGTTTTGCGTGTTCACACAACCCGAGGAAGCTGAGGCGTACGTCCGCCAAGCAGATCGCCCGTTGGTGATCAAAGCGGATGGACTTGCCGCGGGCAAAGGTGTGGTGGTCGCGGACGACACCGCGCAGGCGCTCGAGGCAATCGACCAGTTGATGCGAAAAAGGGCATTTGGGGATGCGGGCCAATCGGTCGTCGTGGAAGAGCGATTGGTGGGCCCTGAAGTGAGCTTTCACGTTATTTCGGACGGGGAATCGTTCTTACCGCTCGCGCCGGCGCAGGATCACAAACGCGCGCTCGACGGAGATCGGGGTCCGAATACCGGCGGTATGGGCGCATACTCGCCTCCTCCGATGGTGACCCAGGAGATTGAGCAGTTTATTTTGTCGCAGGTTGTCGAGCCCACGATCCGAGGTATGGCCAGCGAAGGTACACCGCTTAGCGGAGCGCTCTTTGTGGGACTGATGCTGACTGATGCGGGACCACGCGTGCTTGAATACAACGTACGATTCGGAGATCCGGAATGCGAAGTAATGCTGGCGAGGCTCGACAATCCTCTTCTACCGTTGCTCTTGGCGGCAGCTCAGGGACGCCTCGACGCCACATCGGTTTCTTATCGCGCTCCGGCGGCGATGTGTGTCGTCCTCGCGAGTGAAGGCTATCCCGGACCCTATGAAACTGGCGTGCCGATTCGCGGCCTTGACAGTGCGGCGAAGCTTGATGGAACGGAAGTATTTCATGCCGGCACGCGACGAGAGCAGGCTGAATGCGTCACCGCAGGGGGGCGCGTGTTGGCCGTTACCAGCGTGGGCGAGAATGTCGACGCCGCCGGGGAGCGCGCGTACCAAGCGGTGGAGCACATAGAGTTTCAGGGGAAGAGTTTTCGTCGCGATATCGGCTGGCAGGCCCGAACGCGGCAACATTCTTCCAAATTGGCTAGATCCGAACCATGACTCCTTCGCCCGCAGTATTTGAGGCGTTTCCGACTCCTGTATTCGCCGTCGCGGCGGATCGTGTGTGCTGGGTCAATCGAGCCGCGGCGCGCCTTCTCAAGCGCGAGCGGTCGTCGCTTGTCCTCTGCCCCGTCAGCGAGTTGATGAGCGAAGATGATCTCGCGGCGATCCGCAATCGCTTGGTTGGAGGTGGCGGCCCGCTGCGGCTTTCGCTTTTCGCAGGCGCGTCGCCGATCACCGTAGACGCTCAGGTCACTCCGGCGGAGGACGACGTATGGCTTCTGACATGTTCGGAGGCGCACTATACCTCGCGGGTGGAAAGCCTCATCGCGCGACTTAGCAGTCTTTATGTCCGGGGCGAAGGGCGAGCCATGGTCGAGCTCGATGTATTGATCGAGATGAGTCGATCGGTGTTTGAGGAGCTTGGTTGGACCGGTGTGATTTGGGAAATGAAACCGGAAGGAGCATTGTTTCGCACGAGCATCGCAGACCCATCGTCGGGGCGAGTATGGGCTCTCGGTCAGTGGCTCGAAGGTCGAGTGCTGCCTTATTCTCGGGTTTCCCGGTTGCTTCGGATTATGAAGACGCACCGCGGGGCGTTTCTCGACGATGCGGTGGCAGCGACGGTAGGGCTCGTGCGCGCGGTGCCCGAAGCTCCTTTTGCCGTGGATGAGATTGCCGAATCGATTCGGGCCACGGGGTGCGCTCGGGTGGCCTGGGCGCCGTCGATCGTTCGTGATGAGGTTGCCTTTATTGTGGGTGTTACCGGCCCAAATCTTACCGAACGCGACTACGCCGCGGTCGAGCTGTTCGCTTCTCAAATTTCGGCGACGGTACAGCTCGGGGAGCTCAGTTCGGAGATGGCCCGCGAGCAGCGCCTGGCGGCGCTTGGTCAGATGTCGACGCTGCTCGCGCATGAGATACGAAACCCGCTCGCGGTGATGTTTCAAGCGCATCGAGAAGTCCGAAAACGCGCCGAGAATGGAGCGATTGATCCGCTGCTCGAGATCCTCGACGACGAAGCGAAGCGGCTTGAAAAGCTGATCGATAACCTCCTGCACTTTGCTGGGCCGGTGCAGCCGAAGCTGCAAACCGTGTTGCTTCCCCAAGTCGTCCGCTGGACGCTCGCGGGGCTTTCGGAGGCGTCGCCGGGACAGCCCATGCCTGGCGTACATGTCGATATTCCCGGCGCCGCATCTAAGGTGGTCGCCGACCCAGTGCTTCTTCGCCAGGCGTTCGCTCACTTGCTGAGCAACGCGTGCGCCCATGTGACGCAGGGAGGACGCGTCGATGTTCAGGCGCGCATCGTGCCCGACGGCCGGGTGCGACTTCGAGTTCGAAATGACTCGGAGCCACTTTCGGAGGAGGTCGCCTTGCGGGCGTTTGAGCCATTCTTTACGACCCGGGCAGCCGGAAGCGGCCTCGGTCTCGCGGTGGTTCGTCGGTTGGTGGAAGACCAAGCGGGAACAGTGACGCTGGATCGTGATGCGCAAGGAGTATCGTTTTCGATTTGGCTTCGCACACCGAGCCTTTTGACATCGTCGCCGCAGTCCGGATACCTTCGTTGACCAGGGAGAACACAGGCATATGGCACTGATCGAGACCGAGGAGGCCGCGCGGCGACTGGCGAGGGCGATCGCCAGCGACTTGTCCTTGTACAATGAGGAGCGCATTGTCCAAGGCGTACAGTCCGACAACCTATTCGACGTGCTTTCTGACGAGATCGAAGAAGGACGGGCGCTGTTCAAGAGCCGAGTGGCACCGGAGCTCTACGCCAAAAACTATTACGATCGCGCAATCATTGACATTCTCGTTCGCTCCAAGGGCCATATCGCGTCGAAAATGTGGTAGTACCCGCCCCCGGGGAGTGCCCGCGGCGCGCGAACGCCCATAGTGAGTGAAGTGCTCCGCGAAGTCGGCCCTGTCGAGATTGTCGTGTCGGATCACGAACGCGGTGAACGGCTCGATAGGATCTTGGCTCGCCGTTCGTTCGGCTGGTCGCGGAGCGCGATTCAGCGGTGGATTCAAGAAGGGCGAGTGACCGTCGACGGGTTCCCCGCCAGCGCCAAGCAGCGACCTGAATCCGGAAGCAAGATCTGCGTGTCCCCAGGTCCTCCCGCTCCCTCGTCGGCGGAGCCTGAAGATCTTCCTCTCGCGGTGTTGCACGAGGATGAGCATATCGTCGTCGTGGACAAAGCTGCGGGCATGGTCGTGCATCCGGCGGCGGGACATCCAACGGGCACGTTGGTCAACGCGCTCCTCGCGCGGGTTCAGTTTCAAGACCACGGCGATCCCATGCGGCCCGGCATTGTGCATCGTCTCGATCGCGGTACGAGCGGAGTGATGGTCGTCGCGAAAACCGTGACGGCGCGCGAAGGGTTGGTCGCAGCGTTCAAAGCGCACGACATCGAGCGCGAATACGTGGCGATTGTGGCGGGCGAACATCCACCCCAAGCCACCTACGATGCATCCATCGGCCGACATCCCAAAGATCGCAAACGCTTTACCTGCCGAGCTCGCGAAGGGCGCGCGAGTTTTGGAAAGAGGGCCGTGACCCACGTTTTTGCCGAGGAACAACTAAGCGCTTCGACCTATGTTCGATGTCGTCTGGAAACTGGTCGCACTCACCAGATTCGCGTTCATTTGTCGGAGCACGGTTTTCCGCTGCTTGGCGATCCCGTCTACGGTCGCGCGCACGCAAAACCCGAGCTGCGACAAGTGTCTTCCGCGCTTGGTCGACAGGCTTTGCACGCGCGCTTGCTTGCGTTCTGTCACCCCGCAACCGGTCAGCGCGTCGAGTTTTCGTCATGTCCCCCGGAGGACATACGGTCCGCGCTATCCGCGTTGCAACACTAGCGTTTCAGCTGTTTGAGGAGCTGCGTCGCGTTGACTTGCATATCGATGTTTCTGAATACGCAGAATATTGTTTCTTCTTCGAGCGCCAGGCAGTGGTCGCGCAGCCGCTGGATCGTGTCTTCGTCGTAGCGCGACCGCCGGCCCGCTGGGCCCGGGAGTCGAACGTAGGAGAGGCCGGCTTGGGAGGGGGGGGCGGCGTGTTTGAGCGGGTCGTACGCGGCGACGACCCGTGCGCTCGATGCGGATGCGACAACGTCCTCGGGTTTCCAGTGGGGAAGGTCGATCACCACGGTGGCCAGCTGTTTCGGCAACCACGACGCAAACGCTTTGAGCGCCGCGCGAGTAGCCTTCCCCGGTTTGAACGACTCGTCGCCGACAAATACGACTGCGCGTGCGTTCAGTTTTTCGGCAAGGTCGGCGATCGCCTCGACGTGGGCGCGATTGTCTTTGGTCTTGCGGAAACCCGATTCCCCGATTTGCTTGGGGGCGAGCGCTGTGAACGCGAACCCATCGGGGGCTTCGCGAATCCAGCGACGCACAGTTCCCGAGCCCGGCATCCCTAGTTCGGTGTCGGAAATCTCCACCGCAGGAAACGAGGCCCAGTAACGGCTTACCGGCACCGGAAATCCAGAGCAGGCTACAAACAACATACGCGTCCTGGTTTCAGACACGTCGACGTGGGACGACGCGGCTCGTTCAAAAAGCAAAATACGTTTGCACAGATCGACCCGTTTGGACAGGTCAACACATTCGGACGGGCCCGCTCGCGTGGAAAGGCCAACAGGTTCGGACAGACAAACACGGCCGCGGAGTATACCGATTTTGAGCCGCTGTTCACACAATCAGGCAAGCGACGCCCCTTCTCCGCAATTTCCTTCATAATCAGGCCCCTCCCAGGTATTAGAGAAAGGCGTCATGAATGGCTTGCCTTTGCGCTTGGCGTTCGTCGCGATGTTGGCCGTGTTCCTGCCAACCTCCGGCGCGCGGGCGCAGTCCCAAGATTTGGACTTGCAACTGTTTCTTCCGACCCACGGGCCGGGAGCCACGTTCACCATTGCCCGGACGGAAGTCCTTCGGCACCTCACCTATTCGCTGGGCCTTGCTGCCAATTTCAGCCACGGGGTGCTGGAGCGCTCCGATGATGGCCAAGATATCGTAGAGTGGCGAACCCAAGCCGAAGCGCTGGCTGCGCTCGGCTTGTTCGAGTGGCTCGAGTTCGGCGTGGCGGTGCCCGTCTCGCTGGTACGGCTCGACGAAGACATCGCGGCCACCAACCTCGAACCATCCACCGAGTTCGCGGCTGGCGACGTTCGAATTTCGGCGAAGGTGCCCATCGTGCGCGGAGACTTTTCGCTATCGGGCCGCGTGGTCGTCAGCGTGCCGACGGGTGACGGATCGCGCTTTGCGGGGCAGGAATCGTGGAGCGGCATGCCGAGCGTGATCGCTGCATACCGCACGGGGCCGGTCACGCTTACCTCGGAGCTTGGCTACCGATTTCGCGAGCGCGCGTCGATCGGCAATCTGGAATACGACGATGAGCTTCAGTGGGGCCTTGGGGGGCGCGTCGAAGTCGCCACGCAGTGGGCCGCCATTTTGGAGGGTCAGCTGCGCGCGGGGCTGGGGGGGGAGCACATTCGCGGCAACGAGGTTCCGGTGGAGATTGACGGCGGAATGCGGTTTCGCTCGCGACGAGGGCTCGTGGTTGATTTTGGGCTTGGCACCGGAGTCGTTTCTGGATACTCGGTTCCGGACGTTCGGGCGTTCACGATCGTTCGGTTCGTGAGCGAAAAAGAACCGTGCGAAGCCGGGCCTGAAGACTTCGATGGATACGAGGATGGGGATTTCTGTGCAGACCTCGACAACGACGGTGACCATATCGAGGACGCACAGGATCAATGCACGAACGACCCCGAGGATGTCGACGGTTTCCGCGACGAAGATGGGTGTCCCGATACCGACAACGACGCCGATGGAGTCGCCGATGCGACGGACCGCTGTCCTCTAGAGTCGGAAGATCGCGACGGATTTCAAGACGACGACGGATGCCCTGAGCCGGACAATGACGAAGATGGGCTTGCCGACGGAGTCGACCAATGCCCGATGGACCCCGAGGACAAAGACCACTACCAGGATGAAGATGGGTGTCCGGAGCCCGGGCCCGATCAGGCGGTTGTGACGGTGACGGATTCTCGGATCTTGATCTCGGAGCGCATCTACTTCGACTTTGACACCGATACGATTCGTTCCGTCAGTCAGCCTTTGCTTGATCAGGTGGCGGAGGTCATTCGGGATTTGCCCGCGCGGCGACGGATCCGGGTCGAGGGATACACAGATTCAGACGGTATTCCCGCTTACAATATGGATCTGAGCTATCGGCGCGCGCGCTCGGTGGTGACGTATCTCGTCGCGAAAGGCGTGCCCCGAAACCGATTTGAGTACGTCGGCTATGGAGAGAAAAACCCGGTTGCTCCGAACGACTCTCCCGAGGGCCAGGCGCTCAACCGGCGTGTCGAGTTTACCATTATCGAACCGACCGACCGACGTCCCTAGGAGGCTGGTGTCAAACGCTCCCGTCGGCACACTTGCGGCGGCAGGCCATTCGCCGCCATCCCCTCACGCTCGAAAATACTGCGGCATTCCTCGGTTCGCGGACGCGACGACTGGCCTACCGGCGCTGCGCGACCCTCGGTCCGCGTTTGCACCAGCCTCCTAGGAGACTGCACGAGTTCAGTCGGGGTCTTCGATTTTCCAAACATCGCCTTCGCGTACGAACTGCACCGCAAAGCGATCGCCGTAGGGCATTGTGGCGCGGTCTCCTACTTCTTCGATGGGATTGTCAAGATGGGCTTGGAGGTTGGCGATAAGTCGCTCGATTTCTTCGCGCGCGTCGCCCTCCCAGGATTGTTTCATGCGTTCGGGGCTCATGCCTTCGAGATCGGGTTTGGGGACAAACCGCATGACGACGTCGTAGCGTCGGCGCTCCATGGCGCGCACGAACGATCGCAGCGCAGCCCGGGGGGTAGATTGATCGTAAAAGTCCACCACGTTGCCGACAATGCGCCAACGTTTTCCTTCGTAGACTAGTCGGAACTTTTCGCCGCCCGGGAGATTGGCTTCCGCAGTGATTTCGATATCATCGTGCTGTTTGCTGAGCAGTTCGGAGAGCTCTTCGGCTTCACCTTCGTGGTTCTTCAAGTACCGACGGAAGTCGGCGAGCGACACGCGGCGTCGGTAGTCTTCGGAGAGTCTCCGGTACGCTTCGCGGTATCGCTTCGCGCGCACCGCGGACGCAAATCGAGCGAGCGCCTGGTCCGGCCGACGATCTCCGCCTCGGCCGGCGCAGCTTGCCGTCGCAAGCACCGTCATGGATACGGCGAACGCGAGCACTCGCCTGTCTGCGCGCCTCATAAGGGCGCTTGTAGCAGAAAGGACGACCAACCGGCTAAACGTTTGATAAGATAGGCCCGTGTCGAACCTGGACGCCCGGCTGCTTCGTTTCCGGACCGATCCGGGCAGCGAGGACGCGCAGAGCCTGGCCGCTACGCTGGTGGATTCCGCGCGCGGCTCCGAAGCGCTCGAGGTCGTCAACTCGAAACTGGCTGAAGATCCTGCGGACGCGACGTTGTGGGTCGTTGCCGGGCGGGCCTGGATGCAAGAGGGAGACCTCGTGCGCGCCCAACAGTCGTTCCTGCGGGCCGCGCGCTTGACGCCTCAGAGCGGCTTACCCCTCCGCTGGCTCGGAGAGCTTCTGCTCAAGCGCGGAGATCCGCAGCGCGCCGCGAAAATACTGGAAAAAGCGGTGGCGATGGCGCCCGACGATGCCGACACCGCGAGGTTGCTCCAGCGCGCGCATCGGCTGTCGCGCATCGCCCAAAGCGCAGATGCTTCGGACGTCTCTTCGGCGCCTATTGAAGGGGTACGGACCACCATTCGCTTGGACGACGCGGATGATTCAGTACCCACCACAAAACTTGCGTCCGCTCGGCCAGCTTCTTCGGATCTCGAAAGCGTGCCCACGACGATCCACCTCGGGGGCGACCCGCACACTCACGCGGACTCAGGTGATTCCGTCTCGTTCGAAGGTGATCTGGAACATTCGCCAACCACGATTCATCTGGGTGATAGCGCGAGGTTCGAAGACTTGGGCACCGACGACGAGGAAGCCGAGACGGTGATTCGGGCGGACGTTTCGGCGGTACTCGCGGACATTTCGCGGAAGGACGGGAAGACTCCTCGGACCAGCGCGCCCCCCAACCTGCCCAGACCGGCCGCCACTGCGTACAGCAGCCTGTTTCCACCGGAATCCTCTCCTGAAGCTCGTTCGGTGCGCCCCGGTCCATCGAAACGTGCCGGTCCGCCAATAAGTGCCGGTCCGCCAATAAGTGCCAGTCCATCAAAAACCGTATCGTACTCGGAGCCGAAGGCGATTCCGCGGGCGATGGACACGCCCACCACCCCAGACTCCGAAGTCTCTCTTGGACCATCGCTGACTTCCGTGGAACGTCCCGCCGGCAAACGAGCAGCCACGCGGTCTTCGGGAGACGCCCGGCGGGGAGGCGCGGATTCTTCCGATGCGGACTGGAATCTCGGCGACGAAATACAGACGCGACCGGATGCGCCGCACGCGGCCAAGGGCCATTCCGGCCGCGAACACGTAGACGCGATCCTAGGTTCGCTTCGTGCCCAGAACATGTTTGAGCCGCCCACCGTAGCGGCCGACGAATGGGCCATCGAGAAGCTCGTTCGGCGTCCTGGAACGCGGGTCCGCAATGCGCTGATTGGGTTGTGGGTGGGCGCGGCGGTGGTCGCCGGAGGCGCATATGTTGGATGGTCGCAGTGGGTGGCCCATCGGCAACGTCGTTCGGCAGAGCTGGTGGTTCAGGCTCGGGTGCGCGCGCTCTCTGGGGACCATGAAGATTTGGTAGAAGCAGAGCGAGAACTGCGGCTCGCTCGGGATATGCACCCCACCAGCGCGGATGCCCAGACGGTGCTGCTCTTGGTGCATGCTCAGCGGGCGCTGGAAGACGGGGCGTTCGATCCCGGGTTTTTGCGACCGACCATCGAGCGCGCGGAACGCGTTGAGGTAGCGCCGGGGCATGTCGCGGCGGCACGTTCGGTGTTGGCCATGGCAGCTGGCGACCGTCCGGGAGCCAACGATCATTTGAAGACTGCTCTGGAAAAGCGCTCTAAGGACGCGTTTGTGCTCTACATCGCCGGGCGAGTCGCCCAGCGTGGGGGCCGAGACGATGCGATTTCTCTGTTTCGGCGGTCGCTCAAGCAAGAGCAAAAGCTCAATGCCGCCAGTTTGGCGCTTTCCGAGGCGCTCTGGGAGCAGGGGCACGCCGACGAAGCGCGCACGATTGTCGATGGGCTCTTGAAAAGAGATCGCGACCATTTGCGAGGAAGCCTTTGGAAGGCGTTCCTGTCCGCCGACGAAGTCGAGCCGGATATTGGAATGCGCACGCTCGAGACGCTCAACGAACGCTTGGAGGTTGGCGCTCCGACCGATCAGGTTTTGGCGCACCTAACTCAAGCGAGATTACTACGGCGGCAGGGCGCCTCGGAAGGTTCGAAAGATCAAGTCCGGCAAGCCGCGAAAGTCGGCGCGACGGAGCCTCGAGTGCTGGCGTTGCTCGCATCGGAGGCCCGATCGCTCGGTCAGCTTACCCGCGCCCAGACCGCGGCAAGCTCGGCGGTATCCGCCGCGCCGGGAAATCCGGAGTATCGAAAACTGTTGGCGGAAGTGCTGATCGCCCGGGGTTACGGCGCGCGGGCGCTTCGCGTGGTCGGCGCGCTCTCCGACAAAGACCCTGACGTTTTGCGATTGAGCGCATACGCGGCGCTGCTCGTTGGCGGCCACGATGCGCTTCACGCCACGAAATCTGCGCTGGACGGATTTGTCGCCGACGCCGAGGAGCCGAGCGTAGAAATCCAAGCTTTGCGCATTCGCACGATGCTTGAATTGGGCAATCGCCAAGAAAGCCTTCGGCAGGCCAAGGCTCTCGTGCGCCATTCCCGAGACGATCCTCACGCTGCGCGGGCCCTTATCGAAGCCGCGCTCGCGGCGCGCGACCCTCGGCTGGCAATGGAAACGATTCGCAAGCTCCTTCGCTCGAGTCCCGACGAACCGGACGCCCATTTCTTGCTCGGTCGCGCCTATCGCATGGCTGGCGACGCGAAGCGCGCTCAAAACTCGCTTCGTCAGGCCATCAAACTCAACCCGAACCACACCAAGGCGCGGGTGGCGCTTGGTTATCTGCTGCTCGACAGCGGTCAGTACGGGCAGGCGGATCAATTGTACCAGTCGATCGCGCAGACCCGTGGCACGGCATCAGGGGCGTCGACGGTTGCGCTCGGTCGTTTTGGACGAATCGATGCGTTGCTCGGCTTGGGAAAGGTCGAAGACGCGGTGATGCAGTTTAACGCGTTGCGGCCCGCGGATCGCAATACTCGCACCGCGCGCATTGCCGCCACGAGAATCGCGCTCGCGTCCGGGAAACCCAGTCGGGCGGCGGCGACGTTGCGGGCGGACGCCGCGCGAGAGGATGCAAGCGCGGACGTGATCGCGCTATTCGGCGACGCGCTGTATGCCGGCGGGGAGAACGCGGCAGCTGGGGCGCAGTACGCGTTGGCATTAGAACGAGACGGAGGTCATCCCGAGAGTTTGATCGGGCGCGCCAAGTTCCAGCTTCGCGCACGGCAACCCAAAGAAGCGCTCGCTGCCCTCGAGCGCGCGGAGGCATCTCTACAAAAACGTATTCGGCCTCCCGCGATGCTCGCGCAGATTCTTACGTTGCGGGGTCGCGCGCTTATTGATCGTGGCGGAAACCACATGGATGGCGCGCGCACAGCGCTCCGGCGCGCGACCAAGATAGATAGCGCCCCCGCGGAGTCGTGGTTTTATCTCGGGGAATCGCTCGCCGGGGCCAACGCGCCGGAAGCGCGATCCGCGTACGAACGCTATCTGACGTTGGCTCCGACCGGCCCGTTTGCTGCGCGCGCCAAACGCGCGGTGCGCCGCGAAGGTCGATAGCGAAGCGCAAGGGCAGCGAGATCACGATGAGGAAGCGGTAAGCATGGATACAAAACTAACCGAAGAGCAGGAGCTGATTCGCAGCATGGCGCGTGACTTCGCGCAGCGCGAGGTAGAACCCCTTGCCAAAGAGCTCGATCAAAAAGGCCGCTGGCCGAATGAACTGGTGGCTCGTCTCGGAGAGTTGGGGCTTATGGGTGTTGCTGTTCCCAGCGAACATGGCGGCGCCGGAGCCGATACGCTTAGCTACGCGCTCGCACTCGAGGAGATTGCCCGAGCATGTGCGTCCACCGCGGTGATTATGTCGGTCAACAACTCGCTGGTGTGTGACCCACTGCTCCGTTTCGGAAACGAAGGCCAACAAAAGGAGTTTCTCGCCCCGCTGGCAGCAGGGAAAAAGTTGGGCTGTTTTGGTCTGACGGAACCTTCGAGTGGGTCTGATGCCTCGTCGATGGCAACCGCGGCAGAGCGCGATGGTGCTTCGTGGGTGCTCAATGGCTCAAAAAACTGGATCACCAATGGGCCTGCAGCCGATGTGATTCTCGTATTTTGTGCGACGGATCGCAGCCTTGGGTCACGCGGTGTTACGGCGTTCATCGTTCCTACGGACGCTCCCGGATTCAAGGCGGAGACGCCGGACGAGAAATTAGGGATTCATGCGGCGCATTCATGCACGGTGTTTTTCGAAAACTGCAAAATCCCCGATTCGCTCCGCCTCGGCGAAGAAAACCAGGGCTTCAAAATCGCGATGAACGCGCTCGACGGAGGGCGCATCGGGATTGCGAGCCAAGCCCTCGGCATCGCCCGGGCGGCGTACGAGAAAGCTCTCGCGTACAGCAAGGAACGGAAATCGTTTGGAAAGCCGCTCGCCGAGAAGCAAGCGATTCAGTTCAAGATCGCAGATATGGCCACGGATTTGGAGGCTGCGCGATTGTTGGTGTGGCAGGCCGCGTTCCGAAAAGACGCCGCAAAAACCGACTCATCGATTCGGCACACCCGCGAGTCTGCAATGGCCAAGCTCGTTGCGTCGGAGATGGCCCATCGCGTCACGCATCAAGCGCTGCAGATTCACGGAGGTTACGGATACTCTAAGGAATACGATCTCGAGCGGCACGTGCGAGATGCCCGCATCACAGAGATCTACGAAGGCACCAGCGAGATCATGCGCATCGTGATCGCAGCGCAAGAGCTACGCAAATAGTCGCGGATGTTTTCTGAGGGAACGGGGAGGTTTTCTGTGAGAACGCGCAGATTTGCGGACGAGGGATTCGGCGTTGCGTTGGGTTCGATAGGCGTCCTCATCGTGGTCGCGACGGGTTCCGCGGCATGTGGGGGGTCGGCTCATACGGAACAGCGCGAACCCACCGCACCGGCTTCAGTCAACGCCAGGGCGTCGGCCCCACGGCAGGACGACGGGATGCGGGTAGAGGGCTTGTCGGGGACGATTTCGGAGCGGGCCGTCCACGAAGGCATTCAGACACGCATGACCGACTTTATGAAATGTGTGTCAAAAGGCTACCGGCGTATTGATATGCTCGGCGGGAGCATCGAGTTGGCGTTTCGGGTTCGTCTGGATGGTTCGGTAGCGTGGGCATTTCCCAAGTCGTCCGATGTCGGTGATCGAGAGACAGAGCGATGCGTGGTGGATGTCGCTCGACGAGTCGTATTCGTGCGACCCCAGGGGGGCGAGGCAGAATTTACGCATCCTCTTTCGTTCGATCCCTTGGACGACGTACGGCCTCCCGTGCAGTGGTCGGCGGTTCGGCTAGAGGAAGTGATCGCCGAACGGTCGGATGAGGTCGCTTCGGCGTGTGGGCACGGGGAGTTTGTCGTCACGAGCTACGTCGACCGCGGTGGTCGCGTGCTCGGGGCAGGGGCCGCCACAACAGACGACGCGGCGGCGTCGAAGCTCGATTGCGTCGTGCGATCAGTACACGAGTGGACCATGCCTGATCCGGGCTCGTATCCGGCCAAGGTCACGTTCGCTCTATCTCTTTAGTTTCAGCTTCGGTTCGGAATTAGGTGGCGTTTTTTTGACGTCTACAGCGGTCTGTAGGATGCAAGAGATTCGTCTCTGGACTGCGCCGCGTTTCAGGATTGCGCTGCGGTGAGAGACGGGAAGATCAACTGGATGCGCCGCTGCGCTGGAGGTTTGGGATGCCGGTACAAGAACTCAAGTCTACACTCCGAGAGTTGCTCCGCGATGTACTTCGCGCTCGTTTCGATGGTGTGCAGTACTCGAGGTTTGCCCGGATGCACGGCTATGCGGACGGCTACATGCGCGCGATGCTTGATGCAGGCCTTGTGGCTCGCACCGAGTTGCTTGACCTCGTTGGCGATGAGCGACATCGATTTATCCAGGCCAGCAGCGCTTCGCCCGAGTCGGTAAGCGTATCGTAGACCTGTTGCGTTCGCTCTCTGGCCGGCTGGCGAGGAATGGTCGGCTGGCGAACGAACGACGGCAGAGACTACTCGGCGATCTCTACTCCGTGCGCGCTGAAACCGGCGTTCATGGCCCATGCGTTACAGTCCGTCATCGGGTCGCAGTCTAGTCGGCAGCCGGCTTCGTCGCATAGAGCGTCCGGCGGCGACATCCACTCCGACCGGTCGATATCGGTACAGAGCTGCGGAAAGTTGAGCGGGAAACCCGCGAGCATCGCGCAGAAATCCACGTTGATGAGCGGGCCGACGACGAGTTGCCGGCCTACCGAATCTTCAACCGTGATGTATGTTCGTAGCACCGCAGACTCGGTGGAGTACGCAAATCGGCTCTCGCGCGTGCCCACGCAAGTTCGATCCTCGGTCATGCTCATCTCAACAATTTCGAATTCGCGCAGTGGCAGTTCGAAAGAAAGCGATCCGTCGGCGTTGAACGCTGGGATGAAGACAGTTTGTTCGGCGGGCGTGGTGCGAAGCGTTTCGTCTGCGATGGTTCCGCGGACGGTGACCGCGTTCCAGCGCTCCGAGTCGCCGGAGTCTGTGGGAGCTACGCCTTCGACGAACGCAAAGTGATCATTCGCGTCGAGCTCTGCATGACCCAAGCGAACGGCGACGTCGGCCTCGGTCTCCGCGTCGACGTCCATGACCAGCACCATTCGCTCTTCGTCGATAAACGACCGAACCACGTCCACAATGAGCTGCATGCTGAGCACGGGGGGCGAGGCCACCGACAGCTCGGTGAGTCGAAACTCGGGGGCGCCCAAGCGATCCGCGTTGGAGACACGCGCGCAACATGGGCCCGAAAGCTCGCTGGCTCGTCGGATATTGTCGCCCGAAGGGCAGTTGTCTTGCGCCACGCCGGCGTCGCGTTCCGTGGCGGCGTCAGGGGTCGGTTCGCCCCCTCCGCCCCCGCAGCCCGCGATGTAGGTTCCCGCGGCGAGAACAAACCCCCTCAACGTTTTGAAAGTCACCGACTACAGTCTAACCGAACCGAACGAGCTCACGAAACCGTTCCGTCCGCGCTTTGATTTCCTCAGATGTCAGACGGAACAGTCGTTCGGGTCCGATACCTTCGACGCAGAACGACGCCATGACGGATCCCGCGACCACCGCGCTGCGCATCGATTCGGTGTTGACGTCGCTCGCGGTGCAGAGCGAGCCCAGGAATCCGCCCGCGAAGCTGTCTCCCGCGCCAGTTGGGTCGCGAACTTCGTCGAGCGGATAGGCTGGCGCGTTAAACGCGTCGGCTTCGTCGACGAAGAGCATGGCGCCATATTCGCCTTGTTTGATGATCACATGGCGCGGTCCCAGGCCGAGCAGCGTTTGGGCGACGTGTTTGATGTGGTGGCGCTGCGCAAGCTGCCTCGCTTCCTCCTCGTTGATGACGAGCACGTCGATTCGGCGAAGGAGCTTTTTCAGCTCAGGCAGCTTGCTGTCGATCCAGAAGTTCATGGTGTCGGCGACGACGAGCTTCGGGCGGTCGACTTGGTCGAGCACCGAGAGCTGTAGCTCTGGGTCGATGTTTCCGAGCATGACAAAGGGCGCGTCGCGGAAATCGTCGGGAATTTTCGGGCGAAAATCCGCGAACACGTTCAACTCGGTTTTGAGGGTTTCGCGCGAGGTCAAGTCGTCTGAGTAGCGACCTTCCCAGTGGAACGTGTCGCCGGGGGCTACTTCAAGGCCTCCGAGGTCGATTCTGCGCTGGCGGAGTGACTCCACGACCTCGTCGGGAAAATCGCGTCCCACAACCCCCACGAGTTTGGGCTGGGCAAAAAACGATCCGCAGAGAGACGCGTATACCGCAGAGCCGCCGAGCACTCGGCGGTGGGTGCCGAGGGCGTTGTGAAGGGTATCGAAAGCGGTCGAACCCACGACCAACATAGAAGACATCATGCGGTTTCCTTGGTGAGCAAGAGACAATTGGTGAGCAAGAGACAATCAGGGAGCGGATGGCTCGTGAGAGGGGAGATAGCGTGCGATGAGGGGTTGAAGTTTTTCTCGGGCGGCGCTGTCGATGCGCTCTGGCGGGGTGAGGAGGGCGGTTTTGAGTGCGCTGGCGGCCGGGCTTTCGCTTGGGTCGGGAACGCCGCGTGCCACGTGAACGAGCGCTTTTTTGGCGAGCGCAACGTTGTCGCTCATGACCTGGAGTACCGCTTCCACGGACACGCTTTCTTCGTCTTGATGCCAGCAGTCATAGTCGGTTGCGAGCGCCAACGTGGCGTAGGGAAGTTCTGCTTCACGCGCGAGCCGGGCCTCCGGCAAACCGGTCATGCCGATGACATCTACGCCCCAGCTTCGGAACAACATCGATTCCGCGCGGGTCGAAAACTGCGGGCCTTCGATGCATACGTAGGTGCCGCCTCGATGCACGGTGGCTCCCGCTTCGCTTGCCGCTCGGGCCAGACACTCAGACAACGCAGCGTCGACGGGTTCGGCAAACTCTACGTGTGCCACCACACCAGCATCGTCAAAAAAAGTAGTGGGGCGGCTTCGCGTTCGGTCAATAAACTGGTCCACGATAACCACGTCTCGGGGGCGAATCTCTTCCTTCATCGAACCGACCGCGGAGACGCTGATCACCTGTTCGGCGCCCAGCTGCTTGAGCGCCAGCACGTTCGCCCGATAGTTCACTCGGTGAGGAGGGATGCGATGTCCGCGACCGTGTCGGGGCAGGAACAGAAACCGCGTGGAGCCGAGTTCGCCAGCCGTGACCTTGTCCGACGGCGCGCCGAAAGGGGTGGTGAGCTCCACCTCTTCGACGTTCGACAACCCTTCCAGAGCGTACAGGCCGCTTCCGCCAATGACTCCGACGGTATGCCGATACGGGGATGTCGAACCATGCTGATTCACGGCGGGTGCTCTATCACGGGTCTGGCATGGCGTCGACGACTCTAACGATAGGGGAGGCGAACGACCCGAATCGTTTCCAGTTTTTCGCCTCGGACGACTTCTAACGCGACCTCGGATCCGGCGTTTCCGCGCAAACGTTTGACCACGTCCACCATGGTGAGGCTGCTTACCCGTTCCCCATCGATCGAGACAATTCGGTCACCGACCACGAGTCCCGCGCGGCGGGCAGGGCCGGGTGGGACGTCGACGACTCGCAGACCGTCCGCCTCAGAATAGGCCATCCGCGCATGAATCCCCCCGAGGGTTCCGCCACACGCGAGCCCACACGCGAGCCCACACGCAAGCCCACGCGCAATCAGAGCGGCGAACCTGATTCGGACATCGGCGAGAGCACGGATACCGGCGCGGTCGGGTCGTCTCCTATTGACGTGCATCTTCACGCTATACGTCGCCGATTTGAGCGTCGCGGATCTGTGCATCATCAGTCTGGGCATCGGACGAGCCTCCGTCGCGATTCAATACACCCGCGTCGGTGCCGGCGTCAGATGTGGGGAGGTTGGGAATCGCCGCGGGGACTCGGACGCGAATGATGTGCTCGCACAGTACGACGTCGTCGCCGACGATGTTGACGCGAACGCGAAAGACTTGTTCGTAGTCTGCGGACGGAATGAGGGTATTGCGGAGTCGCACCTCGAACGTCAGTTTCGTTCGTGCCCGCACATCGACGAATGTATCTTCGACGCCGTCGACCGGGCTTTGGTCGACGCGTGTCGCGTTTTCGGCTCCGCCTGATTCTGCCACCGCGGCGACCACCTGCACGAAGCTCAGCCGGTCGTCCTCTATGGAGGAGCGCACCGAACGGTAGCGGACGGTATCCAGCAGCCGCACGATCGCGTCTTCGATGACTCCGCTGAGCCCAGAGCCGTCGGGGTTGACGTCGAATACCAAGGGGCACGTCCCGGCTGCGGCCATTCGCGTTGCCCCTGCAATCCCGGTGGGACAACGCCCGTCTTCGGGTTCCATGAGCGCTTCGGTGGCGGTGGCGAGCGCCTCCAGATGTTCGCGTGCTCCGGGGCCGCTACTCACCCCGATGACGTGAATTCCGAGCGCGCGGAGCGCCTCGCTGGTTGCTTCGAGGCCGCGGGTCCCGGGAAACCGAGTTCCGTAGTCTGCGGGCAGGTGGGCGGGGGCGTCGGTGATGTGCATCACGGTACGCAGCGATCCTTCGCGAAAACCCACGCCGCCACCATCTTCGCGCTGTAGCGAGTCGAACGGGGCGATATACTCCACCGCGCCCGTTTCGTATCCGGTGCCCGTCGCGATCTGGTAGAGCGCCTCAAGCGATGCTTCGGGAGGATCCCCCCCTTGTCCGAGCGGCTGGTCCAGCGCCGCGATGGCCGAAGCGACGCGATCCCGGTCGACAGAGACCGGGCTGAGCAACTCAAAGGGTCGGTCCATCGCTTGGCCGAAGGGTTCCGCGGGAAAATCTTCGAAACGCGAGACGCCGAAGGCGACATCAGGAACCTGTGCGGTCAACGCGGGTACGATTCGGTCGCGTAGATCGCCCTGGATCGTATCAATTTCGTCAGAAAAGCTGCTTGTCGTGTCGATCGAGAGGTGGAGGTCGAGCCTTCGAGGCGCGGCGTCCACCGCAATTCGCACGCGCTCTTCCGCTCCTTGAAACGGGAGGACAACGTCGACGTCGGCGGCGGGTAGCGCTGGCGCTGCGCCGCGTATTTCGGCCCCCCTGGTTCCGCCATCCAAGGGTGCCTCCCTGGTTTCGGGGGGCACCGAGTCGGGGACCGACGGAGCGCGATCCGAACCGCAGGCGATGAGAAAACCCGCCGCCACAAGGACCAGAGATTTTCCTGATGCGACGAAAAGTGCTAGTTTTTTTCGACTGTTCGGGCCCCGTTGGACCGATTTCGGTCGGTTCGCGAGCCTCCAGCGTGCTGCGAGCTTATGTTCTGGCCTCGCCGTGCCCGGGGGGCTACGGGGCGACGGTGAGGGCTTGCAGATGAAATCCCTACCCAAAACGACCAATTTGAAAGCCGTGAGTGCTAAAGTGTATGACTCAAGGTTGTCATGGACGGACTTGGCATGCCACCGCGGCATCCTTATACCCCCCGTCGGCGCGCAGTTCGTTGACACGACCAAGTAGAACTGTACCCTCTCCTGGAAACCCTCTGCACGTGCGAACCGCAGAAGAGAAGCGCGATGTTTAAGTTATTCATCGCGGACGACGAGGGGAAAACCACCGTCGTACCCTTGGTCCGGGAAGAGATCACGATTGGTCGGAAGGAGGGGAATACCGTCCGACTGACGGAGCGGAACGTCTCTCGGCACCACGCGGTGTTGCGCAAGAAAAACGGCGCATTCGTGCTTGAAGACCTGAAGTCGTACAACGGCATCAAGGTCAATGGCGAGCGGATCGATGGGGAAGTTGAACTAGAGTCTGGCGACAGCGTCGGCATCGGCGACTACGTGCTGTCCCTTGAAGCCGCGGAGGAACCCGCCGCTCGTTCCGAGTCGCCTCCCGAGCCGGTAAGTCCCGAAGACCAGCCCCAAGTTGTGCCGGCGCGTCTCGTGATGCTCTCCGCGCCGGCGCCCGGGGCCGAGTTTGCGGTATCCGAGGGTGTACAACGAATCGGACGAGCCGAGGATCTGGATATCTGGGTCAATCACCGCTCCATCTCCCGCGAACATGCGGAAATCGAATCGACCTCGGAACGCATACGCATCGCCGACCTTCAGAGCGCCAACGGGTTGCGCATCAATGGGCAAGAGATCGACGACGGGGAGCTGCAATCCGGAGATTTGGTTGAGCTCGGGCAAGTCCGGTTTCGCTTCGTGGCGGCGGGCGAGCCCTACGTGTTTGATTCCGATGAAGCTGCCCATACGGAAGGGGAGCTCCGTTCGAAACGCCGGCGGTGGCCACTCATCGCGGTTGCGGCGGTGATTGCATTGGCCATTGCAGTCGGCGGAGGTATCGCCATTACCACCGAACGGCGCGCGACCATTGCTACGCCGATCGCGGATGACCTGCCCGAGGTCCCCGAGCCGGCCGAAGCTCGTCCGCCCGAAACCGTGGAACCCGAACCTGCGGCAGAGTGGGTGGATGCGTGCGAAAAAGCGCTCGCCGAACAGGACTGGCCCGCGGCGGGAACGCATGCTCGACAGGCACTTTCTGTGGACCCGGAAAACGAGCGCGCGCAGCGGTGCAGAGATCGCGCACAAGCTGCTCACTCGGCGCAAGAGGCGTTTGAACGTGGGCAGACCGCCCTCGCGCTGGGAGACACCGACGGAGCTTATTTCGCATTTGAAGAGCTTCCCGAGCAGAGCGCGCTTCGCGAACGCCCCGAAGTAGCCAAAGCACAGCGACTTTTTGCGGAAAATCATCTGGAGTTGGCCCAGGAAGCGCTTCGGGATGATCCGGAGGAAGCCGCGCGGCACGCCAACACCGTGCTCACGATGCCCGATCTGCAGGCCAAGGATCGAAAGCGAGCGCGCCAGTTACTGGCCAAAGCGCAGCGACGATCGGGGCGCTCGACAGCGGTTGCTTCAGCGCGCAAACGACCGGCACGCCCATCCAGAAGTTCGGCCCCCGCCCAAGAATCGCCTCCGCCCACGGCTCCTTCGCCGTCGGCTCCAGAATCGTCGCCTGAGCCCGCGCCTGGCGGCCTCGACGTCGCTCGGGCGTGTCTTCGGAGCGGAGACAACAGCTGCGTGGTGCGCGCGCTGGAGGGTGGCCGCGCGCGCAGTTCGGGCGCACTGGCGCTGCTCATCGAAACTTACCGCACGCTCGGCAACACATCGGCGGCCGTGCGTCATATGAAAACGTTCGTCAGGAGATACCCAGGCGACCGGCGAGCCTCTCGCTACCAGCAATTCTTGATCAACCAAGGCAGCAATTGACGGCCATATTCTGCTGCACGCGCCAACGTTGACGAATGGCTCCTCGGTCTCGTGTTCCCTGTTTCATAGAGTTTGTTAGGTCTCAGGATGGTTGCGCGAATCTTATAAGACGTGGTACTGCGCCCTGTGCTTTTTCAGAAGCGAATCGGCTCTGCGAAGACCATGAGAACGCCTACTACTGAACGGCCAACTACGAAGCAGGGAATCGCCCGGTATGCCCTCGGATGGATAGCCGGGGCGATGTGTGCGACGGCGGTCTTCGGGCATTCCGGAACAGCACACGCCCAGCCTTCGGCTAGCCTGACGAATGGCGGTATTGACTTGCACCTGTTCCGGCCCTCGATCGACTCCAAGGGCCACTTCTCGGTCAACGGCTCTGAAGTTCTCGGGCACCTTGATTTCAGCTTCGGATTGGTGCTCGACGGCGGCTTCCGCATGCTTCACTACAACGGTTTCGTCAACGACGACGAGCAACCGGTGGCCGACGCTGAGCGCACGACCAATCTTGTGGACCAGGCGTTCACAGGGACGCTGCAGCTCAATCTTGGTCTGATCAACCGAATCGTCGTGGGCGCCCAGCTTCCGGTCAGTTTCCTGCGCGGAGAAGCGATCGAAGTGCCCGGTGTATACAACGGAGCGGGCACTCCGACCGGGCTCGATGCGCAGGGCATCGGAGACATTACGCTGCACAGCAAGGTGCGCATTCTGCGGGCCGACGCGAATCCGGTGGGTCTTGCCGGCATCGTGCGGCTCCAACTGCCGAGCGGAAACGACAGCGAGTTCAATGGAGAACCGGGAGTTGCTCTTTGGCCGTCTTTGGTGCTCGAATGGCGCCCCATTCAGCGCTTGAGAATCTCCGCTGAGTTTGGCTATCGGGCGGTTTTGGGGGACGGCGCGGTGTTCCCCATCGAGGGCCGAACGGAGCCCGCGCTGGGGATCACGAACGCGACTGGAGCACGAATCACTGAGCCCGGGTCAGCCCTCGAGTACGACGACTTGTTGACTTTTGGTGTGGGTATTAGTGTCCGCGCCGCAAGCGCGCTGGATATCGTCGGGGAGTTTTACGGAACTCAGATCGCCACCGCATTCGGAGATCGTGGAGCGATTTCGATGGAAGCTCTGGGCGGTCTGAAGATTTTCGTTCAGCGCAATAGCTTTCTGTATTTCGCGGCCGGAGCGGGTCTCCCCCCGACTGAAGGGTTTCAGTCTGCGGATATTCGCGGCGTGGTCGGATTCATTTTCGAGCCGTCGATCGGAGACCGCGATGGCGACGGCTATAAAGACGACATTGATAAATGTCCCGACGAACCGGAAGACTTCGACGGTTTTGAAGATGAAGACGGTTGTCCGGACCCTGACAACGACCGTGACGGAATTCCCGACGTAGACGACGAATGCCCGCTGGTACCGGAAGATCGTGATGGAGATCAAGACGAGGACGGGTGCCCTGAGGGACAAGAGGGAGACCGCGACGGAGACGGGATTTTGGACGCGGACGACGAGTGTCCCGATGAACCGGAGGATCGGGACGGGTTCGAAGATGAGGATGGTTGCCCAGACCCCGACAACGACGGGGATGGTATTTTGGATACCGACGACCTCTGCCCCAACGAACCTGAAGACATGGACGGGTTCGAAGACGAAGATGGTTGCCCAGATCCGGACAACGACCAGGATCGCATTCTCGATGTTGATGATTCGTGTCCAAACAAACCGGAAACGTACAACGGGTTCGAAGATGAGGACGGGTGTCCAGACCGGGGCTCGGTTGTCATCGAGGACAACTCGATCATTATTCTTGAAAAAATCTACTTCGAGACCGACAGCGCTGTGATTCAAAAGCGCAGCTACTCCATTATTGATGCGGTTGCCGCGACGTTGAACGGGAACCCGCAGATTACAAAGGTCGAAATTCAAGGACACGCTGACGAACGAGGGGCGGATGCGTACAATCTTCGACTCACGCGGGATCGCGCGGCGTCGGTAGTCGAGGCGCTCGCTCAACGGGGAGTGTCTCGAGACCGGATGCGCAGCGCGGGCTATGGCGAACGGTGTCCGGTGGAACCCGGGCACAACGCGGCCGCGTGGGAGCGAAATCGGCGTGTCGAATTCAAGATCATTGCCACTGAGACGGGACCCACCGGTGTGGAAGTTGCTTGTCCTGCAGGTCGTCAGTTTATCCCGGACTGAATTTGAGTAGAATAGGGTCATGGCGGGAGATCGCTCGAACTCGCGAAACAAGTTTGTTGAGCTCATGACGGAGGCCGTGGTCTTGCTTCCCCAGGACCTGAAGGCGTTGCTCCGACTAGTTGAAGATCAAGATATCGACGACGAGAGCAGGGTCGCGATCGCAGGGTCGATTCTGCACGTGCTCTCAGCGGGCAACGCGATTCCCGGGGTTCGAGGAATCCTTCAACACGTAGGCGATGTACTGGTGATTCGTCTCGTTCTTGCACGGGTCCGAGAGAAATCGTCGGATGACGTGCTCGCGAAGCACGTTCGCGATTCGCCGGAGCTTCTGGAGCCGCTCGACGAACAGCTTGAGACCGCGCGAGAGTTCCTCGGCGACAACATCGAGGTGCTCCAGTCGGTGGCGAACTCGGTATCGTCGCTCAACCACAAAGGGCACAGCGCGAAGAAATGTGTGTTCGACACCGAGTCGGAGAACTGGCTCTACGATGAAGTCCACGAAGCCATCGTGGAGCAATTCGAGTTCGATCAAGAAGACGTCGATCGCGAAATGAAGAACGTCGATCGCATCATTGCGCCGCTTGCATCGCGAGTGACTCGATGACGTGTGAAACCGCCTAAGCTCGGCTTGTCGCAGTAGCGGACGCGGGCGTAATGAGCCGAGCTTGACCCTTCGTAGACATCGACGTGCGCGTCGGTTAGGCGCCCTGCCTCATCGATATCAGTTCGAAAGTCGAACGCGAAGTGGGGTGCAGCGCGACTCTGTTTCATGCTGGAGCGGAGGATAAGGAGGCGCTGCTCGGGCGTGGAAGGTAAGAAATGCGGTGTACGGGTCAACATGATAGGTCCGAATAAGACCGCCGCGAGCGCACCCGAACACCATACGAAAGGCTCCGAAAACGAAAACGCGTTGAGAAGTGTACACAGCACCACAATTGCTGTGAGGACCGCGATGCCTCCTCGTGAGGAGGCATCGAGAACACTCAGCGGCGCACGCCACGCCTGACGACGCAGCCGGCGGGCGCGTACGAAATCTGCGTTCATCGCGGTTCGAGAAATCGGGGCGTCGCGAGGATCGCTTCGCAAGGGGCATCGTTCACCGCTCAACAAAAGCAGAGAAAACCACGCGGCGACAGGAATCCACCAGGCCTTGGATCCAGTGCCCACGACCCCGGTACACGCGCTGACCACCAGAACGTAGCGCAGCAATGAGTTCCCGAACCACGGTCGGCGGCGGAGGTTTTGCTCGCGGCATGCGCGTTCGAAGAGCCATTCTTTCGCGAGGATGATGGCGCCAAGGAGAAGCACGACCCACCAGGGGCCGTACGCCCGAAATGGTTCCGAGGAGATGCGCGGAGATGGTTTCGCGACCAGGTCTGCCGCGCGTGTTTTCGGAGCGCGCTCCGAACTTTCGGGGCGAGGAAGATCGACCAACACGCGCCACGGCAACGTTCGAGGAAGATGTATGCGTCGGAACCGAATCAGCGTTCCGCGATCCATAGTGTCGGCGGTGACGTGCCCTTGGTTCGTGTCAGGGTCGACGGCTTGGGCCCCGGCTTGAGCGATGATTTCGATCGAGACATTGTCGAGACCGTTTTGCCAAGGCGGCAAGCTCCAGGAGACCCGCAATCGATCCGAATGCGGCTGTTCCTCCGTCACATGAAGCATTTCAGAATAGAAGATCTTTGCTTCGTACTGTCCCCGAGTCGGTGTGTCATGACGAGAAAACGAGAGCCGTAGCCGGCCGCGACCGGTGTTGACGAGAGGATGATGCTCGGACCCGTCCGCGGCGGTCATGGTTGCGGGACGCTCAGGGTCAAGCTGCACGTGCTCGCCGAGACCGTCGATATCGAACCCTTCGACCCATCCTCGCTGCACCAAAATGCGCAAGCGTAGTTCAACCGAAACGCGCTCAGAGGAGCGCATGTCGAGGTGTGCCGAAACTTCGTGGACCGCTGCTTCGGTCCAAGCGTGTGCGGTGGAAAAATCGCTGCACACGACAATACATCCGGCGAGCACCGCAGCATACCGGTGCCCCGCAAGCGCACAGGGACGTTCTGCGCCACACCCTAGTTTCACCGGCAAAAACGTAGCAGCCCGAACAATCTGCGGGAAGTTTTCCGCCTTGTGCGAATCAAGTGATCGTTCTGGGCCCACGCGGCGTATAATCGGCTGACAATTCTCGCTCGACGACCGAGAAGATCGAACGGCTCGACGATGCCATTTCTTTGTACAAGAGTTGCTGCTCGCACATGACTGGTCCTCTCGACTCTGAGCCCGTCTCCGCTCCGGCCACCGATGTCCACCGGGGGACCCCGAGTGCGCCGCCGTTGCCGTCGGAGACCGACACAGCCTTCGTCGCGGCGTTGCGAGATGCCAATCTGCTCCAAGATCTCACCGACAACTTGCTTCTCGTGTTGCTCGAGCGATTGCCTGCGCGAAAAGACGATAACGCGCGCCGGCTGGATTTGCTTGAGCTCTACTACTCTGCGGGGGACGACAAAGAGGTTTCGGAGCGTCGTGTGAGCGCGGATCGGTTTTTCATCCACAAAGATATCGATCCTGTCGACGTCAAAGAGCTTGTTCGGCGCCTTCGTGTCCTCGCTCCGGAACTCGACGACGTACGCATCGAAACTACGGGGCGCGCCGAGACCCAGCTCGTCCTTCGTGCGGGGGAGTATTTGTGCCCTGTCGTTGAGGATGAAGAGATTGACGCGCCGAACTCGGGCGATGGAGAGCCGACCACGACTGTTCGCAGCGTCGTAGGCGCTTTGAACGTGCTGCTGGAGCGGCATGGCGTTCGGCGTCGACTTGTCGAGCTTCCGACCGACGGTCATCGCGAAGCCTATTTGGCGACCCGCGTGGCTGATGCGATGAAGCTTTGCCAGCTGGGGCATTTGGAAGACGGCTCGCCCGAGCAGCTGCTCGAGTTTGCGGCCTGGTAGCGATCGAGCGCGATGACGTCGCAATACGATTTTTTCGTGATCGGAGCGGGTTCGGGAGGCGTGCGCGCGGCGCGCGTAGCGGCTTCTCTTGGCGCGCGAGTCGGAATTTGTGAAGAAAAAGATCTCGGTGGCACGTGCGTCAACGCAGGGTGCATTCCCAAAAAGTTATTCGTATACGCCTCACGCTTCCGCCACGAGTTTTCGCGTGCAGCCGATTTTGGATGGAAGCCAACTCTCCCAGAGTTCGACTGGACGACGCTTGTCGCGAACAAGAACCGTGAAATTGCTCGACTCAACGGCGTCTATGAAAAGCTGCTTCGCGATGCCGGCGTCGACATCTTCGTCGGGCGAGGCGAAATCGCGAGCGAGCACTCCGTTCGCGTGGCTGGACAACAAATGCAGTGCGACACGATTCTCGTGGCCACGGGGGGAAGGCCATCTCGACCCGCTGTCCCGGGAGCAGAGTTGGTTCTGAGCTCTGACGATATCTTTCACCTCTCGTCTCTTCCCAAATCGATCGCCATTTACGGGGGAGGGTACATCTCGTGTGAGTTTGCAGGCGTCTTCCACAATCTAGGGATCCGCACTCAGCTCGTGCATCGCGGCGAACGTCTGCTGAGAGGATTCGACGATGACGTACGAAGCTTCGTTGGCGATCGGATGGCCAAGGCCGGCGTCGAGCTACATCTCGGGCGCACGCTTTCGCGGATCGAAAACGCAGCGGGCGTCAAGCGGGCCACGCTTGATGATGAGTCGGCAATCGAAGCCGATGCGCACTTCGCGGCGATAGGTCGCGTGCCCAATAGTGCGGGGATCGGCCTCGAGCGAGTCGGAGTTGAGCTGGGTCCTCGAGACGCGATCGTAGTGAACGAACGTTTTCAGACCTCGGTTCCTTCGATCTACGCGGTGGGAGACGTTATCGACCGCGTAGCGTTGACTCCGGTGGCGCTCGCGGAGGGCACCGTAGTGGCTCGGAGTCTGTTCGGAGACCAAAGCCCGCTTATGCGCTACGACTACATTCCCACAGCGGTCTTTTCCCAGCCCGAGGTAGGAACCGTGGGGCTCACGGAGCACGACGCCCGAGCGAAACTGCCGAGCGTGCGAATATTTCGCTCGTCATTCACCCCGCTCAAGGAAACATTAGCTCCTCGCGACACGGATTCCGTGGACGGAACCCTAAGCGTTCATCGGAGCGAGGTGTTGGTGAAGTTGGTCGTCGACGGGGGTACGGACCGTGTCGTCGGTTGTCATATGGTGGGTTCGGGGGCCGCGGAAATCGTTCAGGGGTTGGCGGTCGCGATTCAAGCGGGCGCGACCAAAGCGGTGTTTGACGCAACGCTGGGCATTCACCCCACAACGGCAGAAGAATTTGTCTCGTTGCGAACTCCAATCGCCGACAATGCGTAAACCCTATCTTTTTTATCAAGAATTTGATGAGCGAATAAGACAAGGATATCAATGCTTTATTGTTCTGCTTGGCAGCGCGATTCGTAAGCGGTTGCAAATCCACATTAGATTTGTCAACTTAGTCGGGTGATGCAGGCGCCCTCTTTGGTTAGACCCGCGTTCGATCTTGAGCAGGCAAACCATGACCTGAGCTCAGCTTCGGCGGAGGATGTTGTCGAGTGGGCGGTTGCGAGGTTCGGTCGGAATCTCATTATGTCGACCAGTTTTGGGGCTCACTCGGCGGTGATGCTCGACCTGGTGACGAGAATCGTGCCGCGAATTCCCGTCGTGTTCATCGATACGGGGTATCTTTTTCCGGAGACCTATCGCTTCGCTGAGGAACTCAAGCGACGCTTCCATCTCAATCTCAAAGTCTACGTGCCCGAGATGAGCGCCGCTCATCAAGAAGCCATCTACGGAAAGCTGTGGGAGCAGGGCGAAGACGGAATCGAGCGATACCTCCAAATCAACAAGGTTGAACCCATGCAGCGCGCGCTCGATGAGCTGGGCGCAGCAGCGTGGCTTGCAGGGCTTCGCGCGGACCAAACGGATCACCGCGCAAGCTTGCGGCCCGTCGACGTCCAAAACGGACGTGTGAAGATCCATCCGATTCTTCGATGGAGCGCCCAAGAGATTGACGCGTACATAGAAGAGCGAGATCTGCCCTATCATCCGCTCTATGCGGAAGGGTATCGATCGATTGGTGACCATCACTCTACGCTGCCGACCACCCCGGACATGGATCCTCGTGACGGGAGAATTCTCGGCCAAAAGAAAGAGTGCGGCCTGCATTTGCCGCTGTCGGAGGGTGAGGATCAGAGCCTCCGCTCAAGCGGCCTTTAGAGCAGCGGCCTTTTGCCCTGAGCTTGGCTTACCTCCCCTGCTCGCCCGGACGAAGCACTAGTGTGCGTCATCCGGGCTGCGCTGCCGGGGCGCTCAAGCTCAGACCAAAATTCCGCTGCTCTACGGGACGCGACGTGGCCTATCGGCGTGACGTGGGAGCTCGGCCTGCCGGTACGGCGCGGATGCTGCCGCCAAACGATCCGCTGACGCGAAACTGCATCGAACCGTCCGGTGTTCGTGCGAGGCGAGTTTGTGGATTGAACTCGAGCAATGAGAAAAGGGCTCGGGTGCGGTCGCTTTTTTCTTTGTAGGAGTCGTTGAATTTGGATCGGACCAGAAGATCCAGGCGGGTGGCTTTGATTTGTCGCGACAGGCGAATGGTGCCTGAGCCGTCGATTTCTACGTCGGGGCCTTTAGCCGAAAGCTGCTCGACTTTGGCGTTCCCTTCTTCCGCGGTCGCTCGAAGGGTAAGTGTGCCCGCGCGAATTTTGTCCACCGTGACCCCGTCGCTCATTCCGGGGAGCTTGAGTTTCGCTTTCCCGTCTCCAAGTTCAACACCGGTGATATCGAGTTCGATGGCACCTGATGTCTCGCTTGCTTCCTCGGCCAGCTGAAGTTCAATCGCGCCTCCTGCGGTGCCTGAAACGGGCAAGCCCAGTGCGGAGCGAATGACTCCTAATCTTCGGAATTGAATTTCATCGAGCTCCACGTCGAGTTCGGTTTCGTCGCCGCTCTGGCTGTAGTCGCCTTCGACCTCACCTCCAGCGAGGGAAGCGTCGAAGCTGAGCGATGTGGTTCCGAAGAGCAACGATAGCAGCGAGACTCGGATCGTGGCTTCGTCGATCAGAAGATCGAATGGCGAAGCGTCTGGTTCGAGAGCGGGTTTGGATAGGTGGACGCCGGATAATGTTACACCGGTGAAAAACGAAGGGCTCAGGTCAACGATCTGCAGTTCGTATCCGCTGGCCTGCCGTCGTCCGGTAGGGCCCATAGGATATTCGACTTCTTGCACGATGTAGTCGCGCAAGCGTTCGTAAGGGAACGTCCAATAGGCGAATACCAACAGACATGCCAAGAAGAACAAGGCATAGCCGATTTGGGAAAGAATCTTGGTTCGCCCCGCCTGGAGAAACGACGGCATGAAACGCGACAAGGTCGCCATGGAAACGTTGGATCGCATAAGTCTATCGATTTTTTTCCTCGTCCTCGTCCTTCTTGCCTTTTGTTTTTTCGTAGGAGATCAGGCCCAGTTGCACGTTGTAGGTGTCTCCGGAGCGGAAGTTTTCGATTTGGATTTTCTCGATTGCGACGGGGAGCTGGCTATTCTTGATGCTCGCGAACATGAGGATCGCAGGGCGCAGTCCGACTTTGGGCATGGTCGCGCGTACATGTTGTCGCTTGAATCCATCGACAATTTTTTCGGGCTGGTCGGTCACCTCGCGCAAGCTCAGCTGCTGCTCGCTTGCCTGAGCTTCGACGAAGCTACCGAGCGGAGGCGCAGGGTTCGCGTAGCGACGAATCGCGGCGGCTCGCTGGGCTTCTCGTTCGGCGAGTTTGCCCTCGGCCTTAGACATTTCTCGAAGTAGTGTGCTGATCTGCTGGTTTTCGGAATCGATGTCCGAGATCGCCGTGGTCATCAGATACACGGGGAGCAGGATGATGATCGATCCCAGCACCACTGCGAGACCGATGGCTAGCCGCCGCTCTCGCTCGTTGAGGCCTTCGAAGGCGACGCGCAATCCCGAGGTGGCGCTGTCGAACTTCGAGGCCAATGTCGCCATGAGCTCATTTGCGGTCACGGTTTTTTCCTCGTTTCTTTCGTCCGCGCGGCGAGGGGGCATCCGGGCAACGCAACTCGACTTCCAATCGATAGTTGAGTCCCTCGTTTTTCGGTCCGGGAGATGTAGCTCCTCGCTTGATTTCGTTGAAGCATCGGTGTTCTTCGAGCTTCGCCACGATTTTGTCGCGTTGTGCGATGCTGTCGACGGTCCCGTGAATCTCCATGCGGCCATCGTACGCTTCGTCGTCTACTTCGATGACGATGCGCCGAGTTTTGTGTTTGATTTCGGATGGAACGGCAGAGGAAACGGCATCCAGCGCGTCGTAGGCATCAAAACGAGGCAGTGGGTCTGGGTCTTTGCTGCCACCCGCGAACAAGATCCGAGCTTCGTCTACGTCGGTGGTTTCCTTGTCGAAGAGCTCAGCCGTCCGCATCGCGAGCCGGGCACGTAGCGTCTCGCGCTGCGCGTCGAGCACGTTCCAGCGAGCGAATACAGAAAACATGAACGACACCAACACGAGTGCTGCGCAGGCTCCGATCAGCTTCGCATGGCGCCTGAGATCCCCAAGCGCGCGCGAGGGAGCAAACTCTCCACGTCGCATATCGATGCGGCGCCCTCGAAGTGCGAGTCGACCTGCTAACGCGGTGGCGCGTGCAAAACGCGGTCGATCGCTGTCCGCGGCGCCTGGGAGCGGGGGAAGTGGCAATACCTGCGCCTCGGTGTCGACGATTCGTCCGAGCCATTCCGTGGCACTGGGGAGCGACGCTGCTTCGCCGGAAAGAAATACCTGAGTCGGCGTGTCGCCACCGCTCGCACGATAGCTTGACATGCAGCGCCGAATCGCGACTTCGATCACTTGTCGACGTGAGGCGCGGACGACGTCCATTCCGCCCGTGACGGTGCGCGCCCACGAGCAACGACCTTGTTCCAGAATACAAACGTCAGTGGTGGTTTCGTCGATGTTGACGATGAGATTCGGTCCACCTTCTTCGAGCGTCGGGATCACCGTGCTCAGACCATCAAACGCGGGAGCGCCGACCGCGATTTCCCGCGGTTCGCAACCGATACGGTGCAGCTGGTCGATTTCTTCGGCGACTTGTGTTCTCGGCACCGCCGCTGCGAGCACACGCAGCTCTTTTTCGGTTTGTTCGACGTGTTGATGGTCGATGACCGCTTCCTCCAATTCGAAGGGGATAAGCGCTTCGACTTCGAAAGGAAGAACTTCGGCTGCTTTTTTGGCGGCCGCAAGAGGGAGTTCGACCAGGCGAATGGATGCCTTTTGCCCGTCGAGCGCGGTCACCAGCACATTGGCCCGTGGGTGAATCGAGGCGATCATGCTGCGGATGGCCGCGCGCACCGCTTGCTCGCGCTCAGAGAGCGGAGGATGGATTCCGTCGATCGGCCAGGCCGAGTCGCGCGCGCCAGTTTGGCTTTGTGAGATACCGGGATCTCGCTCAGCGATGGCTTCCGGATCGATCCGCAAGGGTGGAGGCGCGTCGTCCGAGGGAGCGGTGATGTCCTCATCCATGGGCTCAATGGGTGGCTCAATGGGCGGCTCAATGGGGGTTTCCAAATACTGGAGGAGCTCTGTTTTTCGCATCGCCGTGCGCGCAAGCACGCCACGGATGCGATCGGCTCCAATATCGATGCCCAGGATCCGCGCCATCAGTCCACCCGATAGTGGTGAAAAATCCCCAATCCGGTCATGCGGCCCGCATTAGGAGGAGGTGGAGTCCATCGTTCATGGAAGTTCATCACGGACTGAATGCGTACCTCAGCTCGGCCAACTAGGCCTGTGGAATGAATCGACAGAATTCGTGCCCCGGTGACAAAAGAGCGTTCAATATCGCGGCGCTGATCGTCCGGAATATTAACGGGACGAAATACGAGCCCGCTGTCCTCTCCAAGGAACCCTTTTAGCATAGGGTAGAGGTCTCGAGGGCCCCCTTTGCCCTCGATAAAGTTGAGAAAATCAGCCCGCCGGGAGAAAAACGGTACCGGGATAATGCCGCGAACCGTGCTGACGAGCTGTACAAACTTAGCTCCTTCGGTGGGATCGTCACAGAGCGGCTGGCCGTCTAGAAAAGAGCAAATTCGCGCAAGCAATACGCTGGCTGGAGCCTCATTGGCGTTCACCGCGCCCGAACCATACACCGTGACCGCGCGGCTGGTGGGGTTCCCTGGCTCAGGCTCGACCAGCGACGCCCAGAAATCGTCGCTCACCCCGCGAATCAGCCGTATTTCTTCAAGCGAATCAAAGGGCGCGTTTTTGATTTCGTAGGGAGAATCCAAGCGCTGGTAGATGTTGTCTTCACCTCCCGATTGGGTGATGGAGCCGGCGCCGGGATCAAACACCGAGCGTTGCGTGTCCTGATCCCACCAGTCGATAAACGCGGAAATCACGTCTTGCCGGGAGGTGAATTGCCCGTCCGCGTCCCGTTTGCTGAAGAGCGGGTCATAGGCGCTTTGTGCTTGGTATCCGCCGGTGAGGGCAAAGAGCTGCATCGCCACGCTTCGGCGAGCGACGTCGCCACCGAGGGTCAGCGGCTGGTTCACATTGATTTTGCTGTTTTCGGCAAACGACACCACTTCACATGTGCCTGGCGCGTGGTCCAGCCCTTCCGCGTTGCGCCAGTCAATACCTCCTGCGGCGCTGTTCTCCTTCGCATTTTTGTAGTCGCAAAAGGGAGCCAGCAGCTCATTCGCAAAAGACCATACCGGCAACATGGGGGGAGGGCGGCCCACGAGCAGTTGAAACATGGGGGTGACGATGCGGCGGATCTGAGGTTCTTGCGCCACGAGCAAACGCGTTAGATTGAGTCCGCTCTTGGCCATATATTCGGCACGCAGCGAGTCGCGTTCGTTGGTGGCAATCGCATGCGCGGTGCTCGTACTCTCGTGCATGTCTGCGAGCACCACGGTGAGGATCGCGACCGCGGAAATCGCCATCACCAGCGCCACGCCGTCACGGCGACCGTCTTTTCGATGCTCCATTGTCGCTCGAGTCATCATGGGTTGTAGATGGCGTGGTTCAATGCGTAGGTGATGGGAAGCACCGCGCGCGTTCCGAACGTCTGAGACGGTCCTTGCCCGCGGAGGTTGGGAATCGTGAGTCGGATCTTGATTTGGGTGGGTAGGCGATTGGGCTGGCCTGCTGCTTGCGTTGTGTCCCAGCCGCGGACCCAGTTGGTGCTTAGCGGATCAAGATATTCGAACTCCAAGTCTTCGACGTCTCGCACCAAAATCGAGATGCGGCCGCCGCGCTGCGGCTGATCGTCCACTCGGTTCTGCTCACGCCGCGCCAGCACCGTGTTGCTCGAATCGTCAGGGTCCGGCATGAGAAAATAGCTCAATTCGTTTTGGTCGGATTCGTGGGCGTTTCGGTACAGCCTGCGATGCGAAAACGAAGTGAAATCAATTCGGTCTCCGCCCGTCCGGTCCTTTCCAACGAACGCCGTGATGACTGTCTGCAGCGCTTGGGTCCCATTCACGTGCGCGGAGACGAACGCCATGCTGAGCTCCCTCGCCATTCGCTCGAGCGCCGCGGTGACGACATGATGTCGATCCAGGTCGCGTTCAACTCTCTTCTTGTTGCGGGTGGTTTGCGAGAAGCCTCCCCACACCAGCGTCGCGATGATCGCCAGAATGGAGATCGCCACCATAGCTTCGATGATCGTGACACCGGACCGGCGGCTGCGACGTGCTTTGCTCATCGCGTCGCTCCCCCGACTCCCGAGTTGCTTGTGCCTGAACCCACGGAGTTCCCCGTCGACCCGGTGCTCGATTGGCCTGGCGAGGAAGAACCTTCGCCCTGTGTTTGAGACGGATCACCGACCGGATCGGTTTCCTCGGTCGACGCGGGCTGCTCCGCGACTAGGTACTGCACAACGTCGAAACTCTTTTCCCGAGTTCCTTCTTTCCACTTGATCTCTACCGTCGCGACGCGCACCTGCTCTTCGATCGCAGGTTTGAGAATCGGGAACGCAATATTCATTGCCATCTCCGAAATTCCGCCTCCCGCGGAGTCGCCGCTAAGCAGTCCATCCACCGTCGCGTCCGCGTCTTCACCTTCGGCCTCGGTCAGTTCGCTGAGCGCGTCGGTACTCTCTTCGGTGCCTTCACCCTCTTCTCCAAAGTCGTCGGGAAGAACGACGCGCTCAATTTTCGACGCGCATTGATATCCCTCGATCTCTGCTCCGTCGCAACAACCGTCTTCCTCGGAATATTCGACGGCAGGCAGCCCTTCTCGTGCGACATGCTCCTCAAGCTCGGCCATCTTGCAGCGCGCGAGCAGCGTCGCGACCTTCATCTTCCTCGCGCGGTGTGCGGCCTTGATGGCGCCGCCCTGGGAAGAAAAAATCGCCGTGAGACCAAGCCCGAGGATCGCCACCGCGACCATCACTTCGAGGAGCGTAAAACCTTGCGTGCGATTTCGGTGGCCGTTCATCCTGGGTCTCGAAGGCCTTCGTCTTCGTCTTCATCGAAGAGCTGCTCGGGTTCGTATTCCTCGGTGTGCACCGTACCTCGGCCGGTCAGCGCGTCGAGTTCAACCGTGTAGATGGTTCCGCGAGGGTCCGTGAGTTGTACCGCGGCGTGTTGTGTGAATCCTCCCGGGAAAAAGTAGATGGCGGTGCTTCCTTGTTCCCGCGGCTCCTCTTCGTGAGGTGTGTACACGCGGGTGAGGCGGACGCCGTCTGCGATCGCAGATGGGGTGTATTTTTTGAGCACGTTTCCGTTGATCCCGCGCATGGGCGAGAAAGGCGAACGTCCGTACGAAGGCTCGAACGTTTCTTCGAGCCGCGCTTTGGCTGCAGCCCATGGGTCTACTCCGGCGCCCGTTTCGGAATCTTCTTCGTTTCTATCTTCGTCTGAGCGCGCGAGCGTGACCTCGCCTTGCGCCTCTTCAAGCGACATCTTGTGTTCATCAAGATCGAGCACAAGACGCACGGTGGTTCCTCGAGAAACCGCGCGGCTATAGGCAAAACGTGCCGCGGATACGATGCGCATGCATCCACTGCGAAGCTTGGTGCGGGTGAGCGCGCCAAACGCCATCGTGCTCCCCGCGGTAACCAGGGCGAGCAGAGCGATCACGACCATGATTTCGATCAGGGTGAACGCCCGCTCGCGCTGGCTGCGAGAGCGCGATGCGTTTCCGGAGAGGGCCCCCTTTCCAGCGAGGCCCGTCTTCTCCGAGAAAGCAATTCCGCGGTGGACGGTTTCGATCAAGGGATGTCGTCCTCCGACCCAAATTGGCCATCGGGTCCGGCCGACAGCACCGCTACATTGTCGCCGTCGCACTCAATCTGAAACTCGTTGCCCCAGGCGTCGGTGGTGCTCTTGCTTTTGTCGAGATAGTCACCGCTCACGAGGGCTTCGGTGGTTGGGCATTCGCCGCCCGCGTTCTCGGCGAGATAAAGAACCGATGCTGCGCGAACAGACTGTGCGTCGGTGCCGGTTTGCTTAATGCGCGACTTCTTCAACTGAGGAAGAACTGCGACGCCTACGGCAGTGCCGATTGCGGCGATGATGATCACGACGATCATCACCTCAAACAGCGTCATGCCTGAGTTGCGCAGTCGCGAAATGCTTCGGGTACGATGGAAAGGGTGTTGTTCGTTTGTCATGGTTGCCTCCAAAGCGGTCATTGAATGTTGTCGTCCACGTGGAACGAGCCGCTCGGGCCCGCCGATATCACGTCGATGTCGCCCTGCTGAATTGGGCTCGGGCATCGGATCTTCAAGCGCCGCCCCCAGCCGTCCCTTGGCATCTCTCGTAGATACCGGCGGTGGGTGTGGGGAGGATGCGAAAGTTCGGTGGATGATCTCGGGCATCGCTCTTCCCGGTCGCGAAACGCGTGCGCGGCGCCTCGCACGTCGCGGATGGCGATGCGGGTGGCGCGGATTCGCCGCTGCTTTTCGGCGCTTCGAGAGAGAAAAACAAACGCCGCGGCGGTGATCCCCACCAGACCGATGGTGCGCCATCGCGAGCCAGCAAAAAGGGCATGCAACCATCTCTTGCGCTGCTCCCAAGGAAGCGCGATACCGCGTTTTTTTCGTCGACGCCTCATTCCACAAACTCGTTGAGTTGAAGCAGCGGCATGAGAATCGAAAACGCGATTCCCGCGACGGTTCCGCCCATCACCACGATGATGAGAGGTTCAATGAGCGAGGTCATCGCGGTCACTCGGTTGTCGATTTGCTGATCGTACGCGGCCGCGACGTGTTCGAGCATCTCCTCGAGCTGCCCCGAGCGCTCACCGATCGCGATCATATGGGTTACGATGGGCGGAAACCGTCCGCTTTGGCGCAACGGCTTGGCGATGCCCTCGCCCTCGCGAACGCTACTCTGGGCTTCTGCAACCACCCGCATCAGCTCTTCGTTTCCGAGTACGTTGCGGGTGATGTCCATCGCGGTGAGCACCGGGACCCCGCTACGCAACAACGTTGCGAGCGTGCGCGAAAAACGAGAGACCGCCACCATGATGGTAAGCGCTCCAAAGAGCGGGAACTTCAGCACCGCTTCATCCCAGCGTTTTCGCCCGGCATCGGAGGCGAGCCATTTGCGAAACCACCAGATGCCGAGCCCCATCAACGCTCCGAGCAGCCACCAGTAGTTGCTCACGACGTTGCTCACCCAGATCAGCAGCTGTGTGTACCAGGGGAGCGTTTGTTGAAAACTCTCAAAAATCGATGTGACTTTGGGGACGACGACCACCATCATGAGCGCGAGAATGCCGATGCCGGTCACCGCCATGAATCCCGGGTAGTACAAGGCGCTTTGCACCTTGCTGCGAAGGCGCGCCTGGCTTTCTAAAAAATCGGCCAGCCGAGCCAGCACTGTTTCGAGCGTGCCGGAAGCCTCGCCCGCCGCAACCATGTTGACGTAGAGGCCTGAGAAAATCTTGGGATGCGCCTTGAGCGCGTTGGCGAAGCTCTCGCCTTCGTTGACGCGATCGCGGCTCGCGGTGAACGCGGCCTGTAAATCTGGTTGTTCCAGTTGTTCGATGAGCGCGCTGAGCGCTTCCACAAGAGGAATTCCGGAGCGCAAGAGCACGGCCAGCTGCCGGGTCGCCATGGAGATTTCCGCGGCGCCAACGCGGCGAAAAATCTTGGCCAAATCAATGTCGCGTGCTTTGCGCCGAGCTGCCTCGTTCTGCTCGAGCACCTCGGTTACCATCACGCCATCGCGTTTGAGCACCGCGCGCAGCGCTTTGGGGCTATCGGCGTCGCGCATGCCTTTGACGTTTTTGCCTCGACGGTCGACGCCGCGGTATGCGTAGACACCCATCAGCGGCCTCGCTTTCGCCGCCGCATCATCCGGCCTCCGACTCGCCCGCCTGCGTGGCCGCGAGCACCTCGTCGACGCTGGTGACGCCGGCGATGACTTGCCGCGCTCCATCCTCACGAAGCAGGCGCATTCCCTGCCGGCAAGCCACTCGCTGGATGGTCTTCGAATCGCTGTTCTTCAAGATCTCCCGACGAACAGGCTCGTCGATAACCATCATTTCGAAGATGCCGAGACGGCCGCGATAGCCGGTATGGCTGCATTCGTCGCAGCCTCGCGCGCGAAAAAAAACAGGAAGCGTGGGATCGCCGCCGAGGTTCGATGATTCGAACTCCGGCGGACGCACGAGCGTGGGGGCGTCTTCGAGTTCGCCGCTCGCATTTTTGGACTGCCCGAGCACGGTCGTAGCGGCGACCTGCTTGAGCGCGGAAATGGTTTCGTTGATGTGGTCGGTATCGACGCCGAGTTCAATGAGGTCTTCCCGAGTCGCGCGATAGGGTTCTTTGCAGCGGGAGCAAAGCTGGCGAACCAAGCGCTGGGCAAGCACCGCCATCACCGACGACGAAATTTGGAACGGCTGAATGCCCATATCGACGAGTCGCGTAATGGCCCCCGGCGCGTCGTTGGTGTGAAGCGTGGAAAGTACGAGGTGGCCGGTAAGCGAGGCGTGAATGGCAATATCCGCGGTTTCATGGTCGCGAATCTCACCGACCATGATCACATCAGGGTCTTGACGCAGAAAGCTACGCAGGCCAGAGGCGAACGTGAGCCCGATTTTGGGCTGAATCTGCATTTGCCCAATGCCCCCGAGCTCATATTCGACGGGGTCTTCAACGGTGAGGATGTTTTTGTCCGGGGTGTTGATCTTGTTGAGTGCGCCATAGAGCGTCGTCGTTTTTCCTGAGCCGGTGGGCCCGGTAACTAGAATGATCCCGTTCGGTCGTGCGACGAGATATTCGAACGTCTCAAGTTCCGCGCGCGCGAAACCGAGGTCGGCGAGGTCCAGCAAAATGTTTTGTTTGTCGAGCAAACGCATGACCACGCGCTCTCCGCGCGCGGTGGGAATGGTGGAGACGCGAACGTCGACGACCTTGCCGCGAATCTTTTTGGTGATGCGGCCGTCCTGAGGAAGACGTTTTTCCGCGATATTCAGTCCCGCTTCGATTTTTACGCGCGCGACGATCGACGACAGAAAACCTCGGTTCGCTTCTTTGCGATGGAACAGCCGGCCATCAATGCGATAGCGGACCACGACTTTGTCTTCGGCCGGCTCGATATGAATATCCGACGCGCGGTCCTGCACGGCGGTGTAGAAAAGGTTGTTTACCCAGCGAATGACCGGAGCTTCATCGGTCATGTCGATCAGGTCGCGAAGTTCTTCTTCCTCTTCTCCTTCTTTGGCCTCAGCGAGCGCGGTTTCGTCTTTGCGTTCATAGACGCGGTTGATTGCGTCATCGATGGCGTCCGCGGGCGCAGCCACCGCCTGCACGGGAACGCCAAGAAGCGCTCGCACATCGTCGAGCGGAAATAGGTCGAGAGGGTTGGCGAGCGCGATGGTGACCGAGCCTGCGTCGTCTCGAATGGGCAACACGTGATGCTGTCGGGCGAAATTGATGGGAACGCGATCGATCAAGTGCTCGGGGATCTGGTCCGCGTCGATCTGCGCGACAAACGGCATATCGACCTCTTCGGCCAGCGCACGGACCAACGGTTCCGCTTCGACGGCGCGAATGGCGAGCAATACATCCACCAGACTCAAACCTCGTTCGTCGGCCGCGGTCAGATAGTCTGACACTTTCTCCGGGGCCAAGACCCCTCGACGAACCAACACATCAGCGGTGTACTGTTGTTCCACGAGGCGTTCTCTAGGGGCTTGGCGGCGGTTCCGCGTTTTGGGGAGGGGCGGCTGGAGGTTCGGCGGCTGGAGGTTCAGCGGCTGGAGGTTCAGCGGTCAGAGGAGCTGCCGAAGATTCGGGCAAAGGTGCCGACGAGGCGGCATCCGGCAACGGGGCAACCGTCGCCGACGAGTCGTTCGTCTGCTGTGCCTCGGGATCGATCACCAAATCCCCTTCTCCGGGTGTGCCTTCAATGGCTCCTACCGGGCTGCGTGGCGCGTGCTCTTTTTCTGGTTCGCGTTCGGAGTCTGCCGCGAGCTCGGCTTTTTCGTCGATTTCGTCGATCTCGTTGATGATCTCCGTGACGAGGCCACGGGTCCGCGAGTAGTCGATGGTCGGTTCGTATTTGTGATCGCCAAACACGAAGTATCGATCCAAGAACTCCTGCCGCTCGCGCATTTTTCGCTCAAAGATGGCCCGCAGATCGGCCTGCTCCCGAATGATGTAGGGCGTCAGAAAGAGAAGGAGGTTCTTCTTTTCTTTGGTCTTCCCGCTTCGGCTGAACAGGGCGCCCAAGAGCGGGATGTCGCCGAGGATCGGAATCTTCGTTTTGTTGGTGCCGACGCGTTCTCGAATAAGCCCGCCGATCACGACGGTTTGCTGGTCGTCGACCATCACTTCCGTGCGCGCGGTATTCCGGTTCACGGAAGCTACGCCGAGATTGCCTCCCGAGTCGGGCGGACCCCGATCGGAAATTTCTTCTTCGATTTCCAATCGGATTTGATCCGCTTCATTGATATGCGGCGTAATACGTAAAATGGTTCCGACGTCTTGGCGCGGAACCGCTCCGCCGACCGACCCGGCAAGTCCGGCGAGTCCGGCAAGCCCTTGCCCTTGCTGTCCTTGCTGTCCTCCCAAGCCGGCGAGGTTTCCGAGGCCTCCCAGTCCGCCGAGCCCCGGCACCGCGGACGTTTGCAACGGAACGTTCGCGCCGACACTGATTTCGGCTTCAACGTTGTCCATGGCAATGATATGCGGTGTGGACAGCACATTGGAATCCCCTGACGTTGCCAACGCGTTGAGCACGACGCCAAACGCGGGGACAGAGATACCAATGCCCGAAAGCTGTTGGGAGTTGTCGATGTTGGGACCGCGAACGCCGAGCGCGAGCCCGGTAAGCGCGGTTTGGTCGGTTCCGGTAGGCGCGGCAATCGAGTTGGTCGCGCCAAAGCCAAGCACTGCAAGCGAGCCGTCAGCGGGAAAGTTCCCTGCGCCACCGTGATAGCTAAGCCCGAGGTCCGAAGAGCGATTGACGTCAACTTCCATGATCACCGCTTCGATGAACACCTGGCGGCGCGGCGCGTCGAGCTGTTCGATCACGGTCCGCAGCGCAGCGTAATCATGGAGCGACGAGGTAATCACCAACGCATTGCTCGCTTCGTGCGCGGTGACTCGGATTTGGCCCTCGAATAAGTTCGCGGTGTTGCCTCCTCCCGACGCCGGTTGAGCCTGTCCTCCTCCTCCGCCTGGCGTTGCGCCGCGTCGACCTCCGGGGCTCCCGCCGCCGACCAAGCTCTGCAATGTGCTTGCGATTTCGGTGGCGTCCGCGTTTTGCACGTAGTGCACGTGCACGCGGCCTTCGCCTTCGAGCGGTACGTCGAGCTGCCGAATCATTTCTAGCAGCCGCAGGTATGCTCGTTCGGTGGCGAGGATCACCAGCGAGTTGGTCCGTTCGTCCGCGATCAAATTCGTGATTCGCGATTCGCCGCTTCGACTGCCGACGGTTCGCCCCGGGGTTCCGCCAGGGCTTGGGCTGTCAGTGTTTCCGGGTCGCGGCGGGGGGGGGCGCGCGGCGTTCGGTGCTCTTCCTCCGGAAGACGATTCGCCGCCTGCGGTGGGAAAGATTTCTTTCAGCCGCTCCGCGAGCTCCGATGCGTTCGCGTAATGAATCGGTTCGATCCAAATGCGATCGCCACCGCGCTCGACGTCCACGGCGCGAATCAGTCGCAGCATGCGCCGAATCTGCGTTCCCGTGTCGGTGATGATCACCGTGTTGGTAGGCGCGTAGGCGGTGACACTTCCAGTGCGCGATTTGAAGCGATCGAGCAGCGTGACTACGTCTTCGGCAGAAATGTTGTCGAGGGCGTAGAGGCGCGTGACAAACCGGTCGGTGCCCGGCGTTCGGTTGCCAGTGTAGAGCGGAATGGGTTGGCCCTCGATATTCTCGGTGTCGACGATCTTGAGATAGCGCCCGGCGGGCACCACCGTGAGGCCGTTCACCTCGAGAATGGAAAGGAATGCGTTGTAGGCTTCGGCTGCGGTGACCTTGGTGGGCGCGAATACCGTCGCTTTGATGTTCCGCACCTTGCCCGGAAGAATGAATCGTTTACCGGTGATGTTGGAGACCAAGCGAACAAGGTCCGGCAGGTCGGCTTCTTCAAGGTTGAATGTGACCCGGGCGCGCGGCGGCATGGGCCGGTACTCGATACCGCTTTCGAACGGTTTGGGGGGTTCGACGTCCGTTGCGGGAGGCGCTGCTGGTGGCAAGTTTCCCGGGGTGGTGGGCGCGGGAGCAGCGTTCTGTCCCGCCGGCGCCGCGGCCGCGGCGGGAACCGGCGCCTGAGATGCCCCCCCCGTAGCGGGCGCCGGGGCGGGAGGCTTGGCTTTTGCCGCGCGTCTTCGTTCTCGTCGCCGCTTCAAACGTTCGCGCACCCGTCGCTGGCGTCGTTCGCGCGCGGACTCCGCTTTCGTCTCCGTTGCGCCTGGTTCGTCGGCGCCTGGTTCGTTCGCTGGAGGGGGAGTCTTTTGGGGGGGCGCGTCTGAAGGCGGGGATGCAGGGTCCGTCGGCTGGTTGGTGGGCGGCGCGTCTTCTTGCGCGCGCGCGAGATGAAGTCCCGCCAGCATGATGCCCAGCGAAACCGCAAGAATGGGAATAGCGAGTCGAAGTCTCATACCTGCCTCGCGGGCGTATCGAACCGTTCGGACTTCACGAATGCCGTATTCATTGGATGTTCATTTCCAAGTTGAGAGGTGATCCTCGGCGCACCAAGGCGACGCTGAGGTGGTCTGCGGATCGAAGCCTCGCGTATGCTTCGAGGGCGCTGTCCGGGCTGGTCAGATCGAAGCCGTTGATGGTGCGCAACATATCGCCATTTTGCATACCTAGGTGGCCCAGCAAGCTGTTTCGACGAATCCCATAAAGCTTCACTCCTACCACCCGGCCGCCTTCCTCCTGGGGTACGATCCGCGCTGTCCGCATAATTTCTGCTTGGTTTTCAAGCACTCGAGTCACCAAACCCCGTTGAATCGTGAAGCTCGTATCGCTGTTTTTGGTGATGCCTTCGTTGAGCTCGGCAGCGCCGATCCCTCCGGGGCGCACCGGTCGCTCGGGCAAGAGAGGCGTGTCTCCGCCTGGCGTGGGTGGAGGCGTGGGTGGAGGCGCCTGACGCGCAACACCTTCTTCGTCTTGGAACATCGCGAGAGCACATAGTCTCCCGCTGGTCGGACGCATCACCACCGTGCTCGGCTGTATTGCAACAATCTCCTGTCCGTCCACGTTGCCGCCCTGCCGATACAAGAGCGCCGTTCCTGCGCTTGATGCGATCGCCGCGTACGACCATTCGGGCGCGTGATAGCTCACCATGGCGCCGACCAGCTTCGTGGAACCACTGCAGGGTGGCGGGGGAGCGTTGGGGTCGTACTCCTCTTGCGGTCCTGCGTTCGCGTTTTCTTCCTTCGGCTCCTGATCGAGGGGGCCGGCAGCGGAGTCGAAAATGTTCTTTCGCAAAATCCCCGTCGCATCCCACCGTTTGGTGGCTGCGAATGTCGGCGCTCTCCGGGCTCGGCGCGCGGGCTGCACGTCTTCGGCGTCTTCATCAAAGATCCACGCCGCCGCAAGCGACGTTCCACCCTGCGCAAAGAAGAGCGCACTGAGCGCGAGACTCCCGAGCAGAATCATGGTGATCATGCGGTGCTGTGGAATGCTGCCCAATCGAAGAGTTCTCCCAAGACGGCCTCGGCTGGGAAACAGCCGGTGGCCGATGCAATTCAGTTCAGCAATGGTCGTGCCAGTTGCCGTAACGGTCGTTCTGCGCGAGCCGTAGCGGATAACGCGCGATTCGACCAGTTCATTTCCGCTGCCGCCCGGTTGCTTGGACGTAGGCCGCGGCAACTCAATGACAAACTGTCACGATTCAAAAACGAAGCGCGCACATGAGCGACATATTGGCACGCGACTGAGGAATCATTCGCGCTCCGCTCCCATTTTTCGGTAAATCGTGCGGGTAGAAATGCCGAGAAGTTGCGCGGCGAGGCGCTTGTCTCCGTGCGTGTGACGAAGCGTACGGTGAATGATTCGGGTTTCGATTTCAGAGAGCGGGGTGCCCAATGAAAACGTCATTTCGGAAGGCGGAGGCTCGTTTGCGTGTGCGATCGGATCGGGCAGGTCGGTCGTCTCGAGGGTCGTGTTCTTGCTCAGGACGACGGCGCGTTCGATCACGTTCTCCAGTTCTCGAACGTTTCCTGGCCAGGCATACGTGGTAAGTCGCTGCATCGCTTCACGGCCAACGTCAATGCGAGGCTTCTGGTTTTTCTGGCAGTAGAGATCGAGAAAGTGGTCCACGAGCAGCGGAACGTCATCCAGCCGATCGCGAAGCGGAGGAGTCGTTACCGCGATCACATTGAGGCGATAAAAAAGATCTTCTCGAAAATCACCGTCCCGTACCGCGCCTGCCAAGTCGCGGTTGGTGGCCGCGATGAGGCGAAAGTCTGCGTACTGAGTGCTGCCACCGAGCGGCTCGTATTCCCCGTCTTGGAGCACGCGCAGGAGTTTCACCTGCACGGAAGGAGCGAGTTCGCCAATCTCATCGAGAAAAAGCGTCCCTTGGGCGGCTTGGGTGATTCGCCCTTCACGCCGTTGGCTTGCGCCGGTAAACGCGCCTCGTTCGTGTCCGAACAGTTCCGATTCGACAATCGTCTCGGGAATCGCGGCCAGGTTCAGGCTCACGAAGGGACCTGCGCGGCCGCTTCGCTCGTGCACATGACGCGCGAGCAATTCTTTCCCCGTGCCGCTTTCCCCCAAAATCAACAAAGTTGCGCTGGAAGGGGCGGCTTGGGTGGCGACATCCATCGCTTGGCGAAACGCTGGCGACGACCCGACCGCGCGTCTTCGCCGGAGCGCGGAGAGCTCCTTTTTTAGCGATTTGTTTTCCGCGACAAGGGAGCGCCGCTCTACTGCTTTGCGAACCGTCTTGACGATGTGCATGCGCTTCAGAGGCTTTTCGACGAAATCGTATGCGCCTGCGCGCATGGCCGATACGGCCTTTTCGATCGTCCCGTACGCGGTCATCATCACCACTTCGACGTCGGGGGACACTGTCTGCAGCGCTTTGACCAAATCGATGCCGCTCATTCCCGGCATCATCAGGTCGCTCAGCGCGACGTCGACGACGTGTTGACGACAGAGTTCAAGTGCTCGTTGTCCTTCGGGCGCGGTAAGCACCCGATAGCCTTCGCGCTCGAAGATTTTTCGAATCGACGTGAGGTTTGATTCGTCGTCGTCGACGACCAGCAAGGTAGCGTCGGAGGAAGCAGCCTTTACCGGAGCATTGTCGTCCATCAGAGCAAGACAACAGAACCGCACGGGAACGTCGCCCGAAGCGCCGCGCCGGCCTGCAGCTCATCGCACGCGTCGCCGAGGATCTCAATGCGCGACGGGTCTTGCGCTCGCCAATCGACGTTGCATTCAAGCTCGCGTTCGCCGAGAAGCACCGTGCCTTCGCAGGCCGCGTCCAGATTCTGAATGGCTCCTTCAAGCCGCAGCTCGCAGGATACTTGGTCGGCAAGAATGCCCGTCAGCGCGGCGCGCAACGCATCGGCATCGTCAGACTCGAAGAACGTGTCGGCGCCGCGCCCCGCGCGCGCCACATCGTTCATGTGGCTTCGGACATCGTCGGTGTTCGCAGGGCCAACGAAAAGCGCGTACGTCAACACTCCGAAGCGATCAAACGCGTCTTCCACAGCGTCGACGACCTCTTGGCGGGCGGCGGCGATTTCTCTCTCGCGAATCGTCTCGTCCATCTCTTGATCCGGGTCGCCATTTTCGCAGCGATCCGGCAGTCCATCGGTTGCCAAGACGTAGACGACGGGGTCGTTGTTCGCGCTCGGCAGTTCGCCGCTGTCGACCAGCCATTGTGTCACCGCGGCGATTGAATCTCCCGTCGGGGTATCGTCGCCCACGAGGCCATCCACCGGCGGCATTACGACGTCGGCGTCTTCTTCTCGTCGCCATGAGCGCGGCAGATAGGATGCATCGATCGCGCTGAGATTGTTCAGCGCGGGCGCAGTGCGGTCGAGCATCGGGCATTCGCCCACGGCAGGAACCGGCTCGAACACTTCGTTGGTCGCGGTGTAGAGCGCGGTGCCAAAACGAATCTGCTCTTCGAGGGGCGGGAGCACTCCCGTATCAGGGTCAAGCAGAACGCTGCGCACAGTATCCCAGCGGCTTTCTTCGTCATCGGAGACAGTTCCCCCTTCGAAGTCCTCTGGCATGCTGGCTGATTTATCGACGACCAAGATCACGGTGGGCTGAACTCGCTGCGCCGGAACATCGACTTCGGCGCAAATGGACGACGCGTCCTCAGAAAACACCGAGCCATCCGGGACTCCAGACGATTCGGGCACGCACTGGCCGTTGTTTGCGCATCGCTCTCCGGCGTTGCAGCCGCCCGCGTCGGCGGTGCATTCCGCGGTGCACACCATCTCCGCGCTGCAGAAGAGCCCTTCCGGACATTCGCGCCCTGCGTCGCTGCACGGGTTGCCGCATCCTGAAAGCGATATGGAATCGGGGCAGCCCGACGAATCATCGTTACAACTACAGCCCGCCAGCGTCACCGCTAAGATCGACAGCGGCACAATTCGAAGCACATCATCCATGGCGCGGAGTATACATCGCTCCTGCGCCGTTTCGAGTTCAACGAAAAGGCGGGATTTCTACAGTAATATCACCGCATCGCAAGGGAACGTGGCGCGCAGTGTCGCGCCGGCTTGCAGTTCATCGCAGGCGGTGCCGAGAATTTCGATTCGGTTTTCTGAAACGGCCATCCAGTCGGTTCCGCATTCCAGGGCGCGGCCGTCGAGCGACACCGTACCTTCGCACGCTCGACTCAAATCCGGGATGCTGCCTTCGAGGACGAGTTCGCACGATACTTGTCCGCGAACAATCGCGCTGATGTCGTCGCGGAGATCGGCCGAGCCCGTGGCCTCGAAAAACTGGCCCGTACCCCCGGTTCGCGCGACGTCGGTCATATGGCTGCGAATGGTATCGTTCATTGTGCGGCCGACAAAGAGCGCGAACGTTCGAACCCCGTAGGTGGTGTTTGCGTTGCGCACGGCGTCGATCACCTTTTGTCGCGCTTGGGCCCGGCCTTGTTCGCTGCTGGGGTCTCCGTCCTCGCAGCTATCTGGCTCGCCGTCGGTGGCGAGTAGATACACAACGGGGTCATCCGATGGGCTGGGTATTGTGCCCGCGTCGGCGAGCCTCTGCGTGACCGCGGCAATCGAATCGCCGGTTGGCGTATCTTCGCCGACAAATCCATCCGGATCGGGGGGAGCGACCTGGGTGTTGTTCTGAGATACACGTCGCCACGACCGGGGCTGGTAGCCAGCCTCGATCGCGTCGAAGTTGTTGAGGTCGGGCGCGATCGTTTCGATGATGGGGCATGGGTCTTCGGCGGGCCCCGAGTCGTCGCCTCCGTTCGTCGCGGTATAGAGGGAAACGCCGAAGCGGACTTGGTCTGCGAGCGGCGCCACGACACCATCGGTCGGGTCGAGCAGAGTCTCGCGCACCGCGTCCCATCGGCTCTCACCGCTTTGTCCAGTGGACCCACCAGCGAAGGCAAGGGGCATCGTGCCCGACTTATCGACGATCATGATAATCGTCGGCGTCACACGGCGCGCGCCGACTTCCACCTCTGCGCACACGTTGGAGCTGTCTCCGTTGAAGGTTGAGCCGTCGAACGTCGAAGAGGGTACACACCGACCTTCGCTCGTGCATCGTTCATTGCTTCCGCACCCGCTGCCGTCCGAGCTGCAGTCGGCGGTGCACGTGAGGTCCGACCCACAAAAGAAACCGGAGGGACATTCCTGCCCGTCGTCGCAGGGCTCGCCGCATCCATCTGCTACGGGAGTGACGTCGCAGGGGCCGGGCCCCCCGTCATCACTGCAGCTGCATCCGGGCCAGAGGTTGCTGCAAAGCAGAACCGAGAACAAGCAAACGAATCGACGCATCATAGGACTCCATACAGGCGGCAAACTACAGTCTACACAGAATCAGCCCAGGTACGCACTTAGAGCTTAAGTTCCTGACCAAAACGTCCGTTGGGATCGGACAATAACAGCGAAGCGGTTGCTAATTGGGTGGAATCGTGGCAAAGCGTGGTGCCAGTCACACAAATCGCGGTCACACGAGTCGCAGGGGTCGCTCGCGAAGCGTCTCGCAAACCAAGGCGCTCGCGCATGCACGTGCGCGGCTGAATCGGGGCGATACCGCGGGCGCGATCGAAGTGCTGTCGGCTGCGGTGCGCCGCGACCCGACGTGCGTCGCGGCTCATGAGGCGCTCGGCCGTTTGCTCGAGTCGACCGATCCTGGTCGGGCACGGACTGCGTTCGAAGCCGTGATTCGAACGTGTCGCGACAGCGTAAGAGGTCAGGTGGCGCTCGCGAAACTCCATCTGCTTTCAGGACGGCACGATCTCGCGATCGGTCCGTTGTCCCAGGCGCTTCGTCAAGAGCCTGAAAAACCTCTTCGGTGGCAAGAGCTCGGCGATGCGCTGGCGCTGCTGGGAGAATTTGACCGGGCTCGCGACTGTTATGAACGCGGACGATTCCTCGCTCCGAATGCTTCATGGCCACTTGTCGGTTTGGCCACGGTGTGTGAGCGAACCGGTGAACCTGCCCATGCGCGGTCGCTGCTTGAACCGCTCATCAACCGCGGATGCCGCGAAGCCAGGGTGCTGGTGGCGTGGGCTCGAGCTTGCCGACGTGCCGGGCGACCGGACGAGCCCATCGCGCTCTTGACCGAACATCTATCCGCCATCGACGAAGCCGAGGCTCGTGCGCGATTGGGTCATGTGCTCGGCGAATGTTTTGACGCTGTGCAGCAGTGGGCGGAAGCGTTTCAAGCGTTTCAGGCCGCGAACAATGCACGTCCCGCGACGTACGACAAAGGAGAGTATGGGAAGTTTGTAGACGCGCTGGTGCAAAGTTGGTCGTCGGATGCGAATTCATTCTTCACGGATGCGTCGAACGTTCAGACAGAAAGGTTCGGTGCGCGCCCGTTGTTGATCGTGGGGATGCCGCGTTCGGGAACGTCGCTCGTAGAACAGATTCTGAGCGCCCACGACGCCGTGTACGCAGGCGGGGAACGAGAGACGATGGGCGATCTCGTACGCGAATTCTTCCCTCGATATGCGCCGAGCGATATCGACTCTGCGCGTGCCGCCGAGTTTCGCGATCAGTATCTCGCATCTTTCGAGACGCCAGATTCCGCGCAGCTCTTCACCGACAAACTGCCCGACAACTACGTCCACCTGGGCATGGCGGCGCAGTGTTTGCCCGGACTTCGTGTGATTCACTGTCGACGCGACCGCTACGACACTGCGTTTTCGTGTTACGCACAAGACTTCGGTTCGCGTCTTCGCTATACGCGCCGCCTGGATGCATTGGCCGCACGTGGCCGAGACGAAGAGCGGCTCATGGACCACTGGAAATCGGTGTTGCCCGTTCCTATCCACACGGTTCAATACGAATCATTGGTTCGCGAGCCGGAGCGTGAAATACGCGCGTTGCTTGAGTTCTGCGGTCTGCCGTGGACCGAAGCGTGTCTGCATCCCGAACACCAAAAACGCGTGGTCGCCACCGCATCGTACGCTCAAGTCTCGCAGCCGATGCATACCCGCTCCATTGGTCGAGCGCGGCCCTACATGCAGTGGCTGGAGTCCGATTTCGACTAGTTCTTCGACTCGTTGCCGATGCGCCTGGTGATCATGGCGTCTCGCCGTAGCTCTTCGATAAATGCGCGCTCTTGTTTTCTCATCGCGGAGTCGAGCATTTCGCGTTGAATGCGTTGCTTGGCTTCAGAGTAGGGCGGCATGTTGCTACCGCCTTGTTCCTGTTCGTGCAGCAAGAATACATGGTAGCCCGCGGTTCCACGAATCGGTTCGCTGATTTCGCCGGCTCGCAGCGCGAGCAGGGCGTTCTCGAGTGCTTCGGGGAGGTCGCCCTGGCGCAGCCATCCCAAGTCGCCCCCTTCGTATTGCTCGATAGCCTCGGGGAAGTTGTCGACCGAAAGTTGGTCGCGCACTTTCTTGGCTTGGGTGCGAACTTGAGCAAGCTCCGTTGCGCTGGCCCCTTCAGAAAAGGGAAATACAACATGCGACGCACGGAATCGCTGCTGCCGATTCGCAGACCGCAGTGATTCTTCGTACTTTCGGCGAATATCGTCTTCGGTGATATTCACCCGTCCGCGTACTCGTTCGTTGACGATCTTGAGCCGCAGAAGTTGTTTGCGTACGTCGGTTCGATATTGTCCTTCGGAAAGGCCTTGCTCCGCTACGGCCTGCCAAAATTCTTCTTCGTTTAGTCCGTTTTGCTGTCGAACGTTGTCGATCGCCCGATCCACGTCGTCGGAGCTTACGCTGATCGACATCTTGTCTGCCGCTTGCTGGAACAGCTCTTCGTCGATGAGCATGGTGAGCAACTGGCCGTAGAGCTGCGACAGTCGTGAAACGCGATCGCCCTCGCTGCCGCTGGACATGACTTGGGGCAAGAACGGAACGGCTCGGCGTCGAAGGTCGCTAAGAAATATCGCCTCATCGTTCACCACCGCGACCACGCGTTCAACGACGTCTGCGCGTGCGGTTTCAGCGGGCGAAAGCGCAACGAGACCTGCCGCACCGAGCCCGTATCCGCATGCCAGTGCGAGAAATCGGATGCGCAAGGGGATGAATCTCGCGCTTCTTGGCCGTCGTCTCATGGCCGCAGTCTCACTGCCCGGCCGCAGGTGCCTTGGTGTCATCCGAAGGAACGCGAACTTGTGCCAGCGCGTCATCGAACTCTTCGACTTTCGCCGTTTTACGAAGTTCGGCTACGTAGCGCGCGATGGCTTGCTCTCGTTTTTCGCGCCAGAGCCGATTCCGAATGGGGCGGGACGCCTGTTCAAGAGTTCGCTTGAGCGCAGCGCGTTTTCCGGTGAGCTTGACCACGTGAAACCCGGCATCGCTTTCGACCAGCTCCGAGTGAACGTCGCCGATGTTTTTTAGACGAAACGCCGCTTTGGCGACTGCTTTGGGAACCTTGATAGGCGGGGCGGCCGATGATCCGGCCGCGGCCTGTTGCCCGGTCTCTTCCGGTTCACGTCCAAAAAATCGAAGGTCGCCTTGCTGCGCTTTGGTCGCCTCGTCTTCGTTGTGTTTATCCGCGAGCTTCCGGAAAAGCGCGGCGTCATCTTTTTTGGCGAGCACCTGGCCGAGCACACGCGCGGCGGCAGCTGGGCTCTTGATCTGAATATGGCTCGCGCGAATCTGCTCTGGTTTGTCGAACTCGTCGGGGTGTGCCTCGTAGTAGGCTTTCACTTCCTTGTCGCTGACGTCTGAAAGCTTGATCTTCTCTTCAAACTTTTCCTTCATCAGCTGCTGAATCATCACCTGCTTCCGAACCCGCTGAACTTCGGCCAGCTTGTCATAGCCGCGTCGCCGAGCTTCTGCCGCGAGCAGCTCAAAACGAACCATGTTGTCCAAGAACTCACGGCGTCGCTCCGGGCTATTGTAGCGCGCACGCACGTAGGGCGATTGCCGCGCAAGCTCATCCGCGAATTCGCCCACTGTGATTTTTTTGTCGCCGATTTGAACCAATACCTCAGCCGCCTGCTCGGCAGTCAGTCCGTGTCGCGCGCCGACCTTTGTGTCTGTTTCTTTGCCCGGTTGCGATTTCTTGTCGTTGCCGCAACCCCAAGCAGCACCAACGGACAGTGCCAGGAACAAAACCGAAGCGGAAACGAGTCGTCGTCGCGGTTTGCTCCCGTTTTTCATCTCGCCGAGGTCCATAAGCTCCCAATGACGCCGAGCTAGCATACCGCAGCCCACACAGCAATTGGCACCAGAGCACTGATCTTCTGGCCTGATTGCGGCTGGACTAGGGTCCTTCGGACCCGTACTGCGTCTAGACCTGTGCAGCTCCACGGACTACGTCCGCTCCGCCTTGCACAGCTCCAGCCGCAACAACCTCCTCGCTCTCTCCCTGCGAAAGGCTCGGAGCCTTCCTCAGTCGTTCGCTGTGGGGGCGCT
>JANQQS010000091.1 GCA_028284955.1 Myxococcota bacterium
CCAAAGTGTTACCCATGTCCCCGGTCTAAAGTGTTACCCATGTCCCGGTTTGACACGCGGGTCGTACCCGCGTGGGGGAGGGTTTGCCTCAAACCCTCCAAACAACACAGTCACCCAAGCTCCCCCGCCAGGATGCACATGACCTGGTTTCGTGGTGCCGAACTGCGGTAGCGGATTCAAGGTGTCGTCTTCGATCCCAGTCTTGTCCCACCGCTGAATCCCAACGCAACCGGGGCCCCGCCGCGAAGCGGTGGGGCGGCCGCGCAAGCGGCCGGCGGCGGAAGGGGGGCCCCGCGGGATCGTATTCCGTGGGGGGGGGGGCTGCGGCCAGCCCCTCCGGAACGACAGGGGGGCCCCGCGGAATCGTATTCCGTGGGGGGAGGGGCTGCGGCCAGCCCCTCCAGCTACATACGCGGCAGCTCGCTGGGGCGCTTAAGCTCCAACTCGTGGATGCCGCTGCCGTGGCGTTTTCGGCCCGTGATGGTGGCCTTTGTTTCCCGAACTTGGCGAACCAGCTTGTCCATCGCTTTGTCGATCGACGCGTACATATCTTCTGATTCTTCGTGTCCGACGTAGTGATGCCCGTCGGCGCTCACCGAGAGATCGACGCGGTGGAGGTGGCGCTCGGTAGAGACGGTGACCTCGGCATCAAGCGGAGCCCGGAGATATTTCTGAATTCGCGCGATTTTTTCGGAAGCGTAGTGCCGAATGCTGTCGCTGGAATCGAGATTGCGGAACGTAAAGTTGATGCGCATCGGACCTCCCTGCCGGAAATGCTGCTCCCGGCTGCTGCTTGGGCCTCTGGCGACAGAGGAGGCGAGATCGGGCACCGAACTGCTTCAACGTCTTGGCTGAGAACCCTAATAGTATTTCTTTCGTTTTGATGAGCTTAAGATGCCAAGCATTTCGCGATACTTTGCCACGGTGCGGCGCGCGATTTTGATGTCGGTTTGAGCGAGGATTTCTACGATTTTCTGATCTGAGTAAGGAGCGGTGGGTTCCTCGCTACCGATGATTTTCTTGATCGCCTGTTTAACACTCTCCGAGGCGATATCATTCTGGTGATCGCGCTTAATCGCGCTGTTGAAGAAAAACTTGAGCTCGAAGAGCCCACGGGGGGTGTGTACATATTTGTTGCTGGTCACCCGAGAAATGGTGCTTTCGTGCATCCCCACCGTTTCCGCAACATCGCGCAAAATCATCGGCTTGAGGTGTTCGATGCCGCGGTCGAAAAACTCACGCTGCTTGTCCACGATACATTCGGTGACCTTCACGATGGTTTTTCGCCGTTGGTCGATGCTTCGAATCAGCCATTGCGCGCTTCGCAGTTTGCCTCGAATATATTCGCGCGCTTTGGCGTTGTCGGTCATAGCGCTGCGGTAGAAGTTGCTGATGCGCAGCCGCGGCATGCCATCGTCGTTGGCCACCACAAAATATTCGTCGCCAACTTTGTGAATGTGCACGTCGGGTGTGATGTACCGAGGTTCTTCGCGAATGAAGTTGCGGCCGGGGCGAGGTTCGAGCTCCGCGATGATCTGTGCCACGTCGTAGATCTCTTCGACGGGAACTTTGAGCTCGCGGGAAATCGCTTGGAAGTTTCGTTTTTCAAGGTTGCCTAGGTGGCCACGAATGACATCGATCACCAGCTGGTCCATGTCGAAGTGATTGGCTTGAATCAGCAGGCATTCTTCGAGGGAGCGCGAGCACGCGCCGATCGGATCGAAATGCTGGAGGATTTTGAGGACTTCTTCCGCGTCCTCCGGGTGAAGGCCGGCCTCTTCAGCCAGACGCGGTACGACTTCTTCGGGAGCAGCTCCGTCGATTTTCAGGTAGCCGTCGTCATTGAGGTTTCCGACCACCAAGGCCGCGAAACGCTGCTCGTCATCGGCGAACTCGCCCATCCGTATTTGCCATGCAAGATGGTCGGTGAGGTCTTCGCCGCGGGTGAGGGTGGCTTCGAAGCCTGGAAGCTCATCATCCCCACCGCGTCGAACCGATGGGAGCGGCGCTTGCAGGGTGTGGTTTTCGAGGTAGCGCTCCCAATCGATTTCGTCTTTGGTCTCCGCGCCGTTGGGTTCCGCGTCGGTCGTTGGCGCTTCAGCCGCGGGCGTCAGTTCGGCTGCGCCGTTTTCTGCGGATGCTTCCCCAGCGCTCTCCGAAACTCCGTTTTCACGAGATTCGCGGGTTTCGATATTGTCTTCGAGGACGGGATTTTCGAGCAGCTCTTCTTGAACCAGCTCGGCGAGCTCCATACGAGACATCTGCAGCAACTTGATCGCCTGCTGCAGTTGTGGGGTCATCACGAGCTGTTGGGAAAGCTTTAGCTGCTGCTTTATCTCCATTCAGTCTCCTGACCGGTGTGGCGTCCGATGGTTTTGGCCCGATGTTTGCTCTCGCAACCAGAGCCGTGCTCGTTTTTCATTATATGCGCGGATTCACTTCGTGCGAAATGTTTCCTTCAGTTTGGCACACTAAGTGCTCCCTGCCACGCCACGGCCAGTGATTTCGTTTAGCGCGGAATGTAATGCGAGCAACGGAATGAAAAAATGCCGCTTGAGTAGATTTGTTTGCTCTCTGCGCAGCGCCTCGGCTTGGTCGATTTCCGCCGCGAGCACCGCCGCGAGACTATCCACATCGCTTCGAAGCGCGGAGGATAGTTCACGTCGTGCGTTGATCATTTCAGCGCAGAACGTCCGGGCGAACGCTTCGTAGGGGTCTGCTTTTTTTTGCGCGTTTCGAATCGCGCGCTCGACGTCAAAGCCTGCCAAGCGTCCCCGCTGATAACCCAGGAACGTCGCGTATGCGGCGCGCACCGAGAGCGGGAGCAACTTTTTCAAGACGTCTCGGTGCTCGGGGAGCGCGGTCGTCCAAAAGATCGCGCGTACGCGAGCTCGGGTTCGGGTTTCGGCTTCCTCCGTCGTGACGGTCAGGGCGTGCTCGAGCAAGCGAACCATGAAGCGTCGGTCTTCGAGGTCGATCGTCGGTCGCGGTGCTCCGGGGACTGGCTTGATCAGCATGTGAACTTCGCGTCCTGCTCGCCGAATGGCGTCGGCTTGTCGTTGGTCGAGTTCCTGTTCGATATCTTCGACCGCAGTCGCGATCTTGCTCGCTGCAGCATCGAGAGCGGCCACTGCGCGCACGCTCCGCTCCGAGGCGACATTTCGTAGCTCTTCGAGACGCGACTCCAGCGACAGTACGTCGCGAACAATGTTGAGTAGGTCAAACGCGATGGCGGCCCGTTTGAGCGTTCTAGAGCGCGAAAATACCTGCTGTTCAAGGTGCTGCTGGAATTGCGGAAATCCGCTTTGCTCGAGCGCGTGCGTGTCGTCCGAGACGCGCGCGCGCACTGCATCTCGGGCCGAGATTTGAAGAGGGCCGGCTCGACTTCCGAAGGTCTGCAGAGCTTCGTTCACTTCGCTCATTTCGCGCTCGGCGATCCGATCCACTTTGTTCAACACCGCGATGACGGGACGGCCGAGTTTCTCGATGTCGTTTCGCAGGGTAATCTCGCTGCTCTTGCCGGCTTGGGTTGCGTCAAAGACCCACAATACGGCGTCGGCGCGACGTACGGCGTCGAGTGCTCGCTCTCGATGTTCGGGCTCAAGCGAGTTTGTGCCCGGGGTATCGAGTAGCCAAACCCGTTCCAGAAGCGGGCTGGGAAGCGTGATTTCGATGTGGTCGATGACCGCTTCCGCGTCAGAGTCTGCGCGGTCAATCAATGCCTCAAGTTCTCCGTAGGCTCCCTCACGAGTGCTGCCATCCGCAAGCACCACCCGCACCCGGCGTTCAGCTCCGTCGCGCAGCAGGTTGATGGTCGCGGTTTTTGGAAGAATCCCCGTGGGCGCAACCTCGCGGCCTGCAAAGGCGTTGATCAAGGTGCTCTTTCCAGCGTTGAACTCTCCGATAATGGCAAGCAGCAGTGGTCGGTCAAGCGATTCTCGAAGTCTTTGCAGGTTTCGCTGCGCGTCCCTTAGGTGTAGCTGGGGGCTCTCCGAGTTTGGCGGGAAGGTTCCTACGCGAAGGCTTTCGGCTCGCGAAAACACGCGTTGAACCGTTTCGAATACGCATGGCAGATCCAGCTCCTCGCCTTGGCGCCATTGCGCGGTCCAGGCTTCGCGCTGAAGTCGCGCGCACACGGCCGAATCGGCTTTGGTGGCCGCTTCAGCCGTGGCATCGGCGGAGTCGGCGGCGGCCAGGGTGGCATAGACCTCGAGCTCCTCGAGCGCCTGACCCAGGTGGCCCCGGAGGAGAAAAATCTGCGCTCGTGCGAGCCGCGTACGTGGCTCGGAGGAGGCTTCTGGCAAAGCGACCTCGGTGAGATCGTTTTTTTCGCGGCTGGGCTCGGGGTTGTGTTCGGGGTTGTGTTCGGCTGACGAATTGCGACGCAGCTCGGCGATTTGTGACCAAGCTTGCGCTGACGCCGCCGGCTCGGTGTTGGGAGACAGGTGCCGGAGTGCCTGGGCGCATCGGCGCAGCGCATTTTCTTCGGAAAGCGGCGTCGTGCGTGCGGCTCGCTCCCACAGGCGGACGCTTTGATCCAGCTCTGCGGCGTTCCGGAACGCGCTCGCCGCTTCGTGCCACCGACCGTTCGCGCTGAGCGCGTCTCCGAGGAGCTCCAGGATTTCGGCGGTGGGCTGAAGTTGGACGGCGGCGTGGGCGTATTCCGCTGCTCGGGCGGGGTTTCCTTCGGTCAGCGCGAGGCGCGAAAGGAGCGACAGCGATCGCGCACGGTCAGCGGGTGGTGCATCGTCCGAACACGCTCGGTCGAGCCAAGCGCGCGCCGAGCTGTGCAGATTTGTGTTGTGGATTGCCGTCGTCGCCGGGGTCACGATCGTGGCGAGGGCGGTGCCGATTCGCAGTGCGTGTGCCGGCGTTGTGTGCGCGGGCTTGAGCGCAGCTGCAGCCACCGCTGCGTCGTGGGCCTTGCGCTGTTCGGCCAGGCATTCGACCAGCGCCACGCGCGGTTCAATCCATTTAGGGGCAGACGCGATGGCTTTACGAAGGGCTCGGCCGGCGCGATCTGGTCGCCCTTGTTGTTGTTCCGCGTGCCCGAGCGCCACGCACGCTTCCGAAAGCGGTCGGCCGCCTTCTTTGGCGAGTCGTCGCACGGCGCTGTCGGCGTGCTCCGAGGCGACCTGGGGACGACCTGCGGCGAGTGCAAGCTGCGCGGCGTGAAGCGCCACGTGGCCATTTCTCGGATCCGAACTGCGCGCGTGTTCCGCTGCTTCGAGCGCATCCACAACCTGGCCGAGGCGAGCTTGGGCATGAGAGAGGCCGACCCACGCACGGGTGAGCGAAGGTCGACTTCCCAAAACCTCGCGATAGAGGACCGCAGCTTCGTCGAACAGTTCGTCCTGGAGAGCCTGCTCGGCGGTTTCGAGGGTCTCCCGAAGGTCTTCGGGGAGGAGCAGCACATCATCGATAAACCGCCCCAGTTCTTCTAAAAATCCCAATCGTGCCTCTTATCTACAGTGTGTTGTCTCACTCATTCCACGATTGTTCGAATAGTGAGAAAAAAAAGTCTGGGCGAGTTAGAATAGCGATGTGGGGGATCCAAAAGAATCGAGCGCAAAGCCGCCCGTCGTGTTGATCGTTGAAGACGACCGGGTCACGAGGGAATACGTCGGCGGCCTGCTGCGGGCCAATGGCATGCGGATCAAGCTCGCCGAAACCGGCAAGAAAGCCATCGATTGCATTGGCGAGGGTGGAGTGGACATTGTGCTGCTCGATATTCTCATGCCCGGACTGAGCGGGATCGATTGTTGCCGTCTCATCAAATCCATGTGCAAAGAAGAGTTTTTGCCCGTGATCTTGGTGACCGCCAAGTCGGATCCAGATTCGCGGGTCGAGGGGCTCCGGATCGGGGCGGACGACTATGTATGCAAGCCGTTCGACGAACGGGAGTTGCTTGCGCGCGTGCACGGCATGCTGCGCATCAAAGAAATGCACGATGCGGTCGCCAACGCGCGGGAGCGGCTGCAACAGCTTGCGGTTCAGGACGAACTTACCGGCCTCTACAACTACCGATACCTGCACACAAGGCTCACCGAGGAGTTCAAGCGCGCCGAGCGTTACCGAGAACCGCTCGCTTGCGTGATGGTCGATATCGACCACTTCAAGAAATTCAACGACCAATATGGGCACGACGTCGGTGATTCGGTGCTCGCAGAGGTGGCATCGCGTCTTCGATGCGGGGTTCGCGAGATCGACGTGGTCGCGCGCTACGGCGGGGAGGAGTTTCTGCTCGTGTTGCCGAGCACCCACTTCTCCGGAGCGATCACGGTCACCGATCGCGTATGGCGTGCCGTTCGCGCGGTCCCGGTGGAAGCTGGCGGACGCGAGCATCACGTCACGGTATCGATCGGAGTGGCGCTTTATCCCAGCCGCGATGTGCGTTCCAAAGACCAGCTTCTGAAATCGGCCGACCGAGCGCTTTATCAAGCCAAAGATGACGGCCGTGACCGCATTTGTGTGTTCAAACATCAAGGCTACATTTACCGCCCGGAAGGACAAATCTCGAACTCCGAAGCGCCGGCCTGAGTTCGAGGACAGTTCAGGGCAGGAGGGCCGGCGACATAGGAGCGGGCCAGTGGCGCTGATCGAAATTCAGTCAGTGGATAAGAAATATGGGGAGCTCCGGGCGTTGAACAACGTGAGCTTGAGTCTCGAAGCGGGCAGCATCGGGCTTCTTGGGCCAAACGGCGCGGGCAAGAGCACGCTGATCAAATCGCTTCTCGGTCTCGTGCGTCCCGATGCGGGGTCGATTCAGGTGTTGGGCCGTGATGTCGGCCGCCAGGCGCTCGAGGTGAGAGCCGAGGTTGGGTATATGCCGGAGGGCGACCAAGTCATTCCCCAGCTGTCCGCCGTTGCCTACGTGCGACTCGCGGGGGAGCTCTGCGGGCTCCCCGCCGCGGAAAGCATGGCGCGGGCGCATCAGGTGTTGCACTACGTCGGTTTGGGTGAGGCGCGTTACCGAAAGCTCGCGTCGTTTTCGACCGGCATGAAACAACGTGCGCGATTGGCCCAAGCCTTGGTCGGAGACCCCAAATTGCTTTTGCTTGATGAGCCGACCAGCGGTCTCGACCCTCGAGGTCGCGATGAGATGCTCCAGCTCATCGTAGACATCCCATCTCGTACCGGCACGAGCGTGGTGCTGTCGACGCACATCCTGCCGGACGTCGAAAAAACGTGCGACCAAGTCGCGGTGCTCGCGGGCGGCGAAGTTCTCTACGCGGGGTCGCTCGCCAAACTGCTCTCGGTCGAAGAGGGCAACTTTGAAGTTCGCGTAAAAGGGGCGCCCGACGGGATGGTCCAGGCGCTTCGACGCGCGGATTGTGAAGTAAACATTCGCGCGTCGGCGCTGGAAGTACGTCTTCCCGAGGGTCGCACCCCGAACCACATTCTGGAAGTCGCGGTTGCGGAAGGCGTGTCCATTCGCCATCTCGCTCCCCTCAAGTACACCCTCGAGCGCGCGTTTTTGGATACGCTAGAGTCCCAAGCCGAACCCTCTTGAACCGTGCATCGTGCGAATTCTCGCGGTTCGTGCTACCGATTTGCCGAGGAAGCAGGGCTTGGGGAGCCAATGCAAATTCGCCAAATCGACAAGACCGATTTTGACTTCCTGGTGACCGTTCTCGACCGTTGGTGGGGCGGCCCCTCCGGGCAGCGGGCGGATCCGATTTTTTTCTACGAATTTGGCGAGTTTGGTTTCGTGGCTGAGCAAGGCGGCGATTTGATCGGTTTTTTGCTTGGGTTCATCTCCTCGCGAAACCCCAGAACGGGGTACGTCCATTTGGTCGGTATTCATCCGGAGCACCGCCGAAAGCGGGTCGGCCGCCAACTCTACGAGCATTTCGGGTCAGAGTGCCGAAAAGCCGGGGTGTCGCGTCTCAAAGCGATCGCGCCGCTCGGTCACGAAGGATCGGTGCGCTTTCATCGGGCGCTGGGTTTCGACGTTCAGGCCGACGAAGACTATGCCGGTCCGGGGCGCGGACGGGTGGTGTTTTTGAAGCCGCTGTGATGGGAGCCGCTGTGATTGTGACGGGAGCCGCTGTGATTGTGATGGGAGCCGCTGTGACTGTGATGGAGAGCCGCCGTTGACTGCGCTCGTGACGATAGACGTTGCCGATGATCTTGGTGACAAGCAGATTTCGGTGTATTATTCAATGTTTTCATGTGGTTCTAACAACGTATCCCAGGCGGCGATGGAGATTTCATGACTTATTCCGGGGCAGACAAGGCTCGAGACACGCGCGAGTCTCTGGGGAAGGCTCTCGAAGTGCTTCAGAAGGACAGCAACATTCCGGGAGACGTGCTGGCCGTGGCGCAGAACATCGCGCAGTCCGTGGGGGCGTTGTTCGAAGCCGAAAAAGCATCGAGCGAACCGGATGGGAAGGCGTGCGTTCGAAGTGCGTTGGGCTCGCTTAGTCAGACGCTCGCCCTGCTTCAAGATGTTCGCTCGCAGCACCCTGGAATTGGGGTCGCGACCGAAGTCATCGCAAAATCGATGAGTTCGCTCTATCCGCTCACCACCATTCCTTCCAAAGCGCCCCCTCCTTCGGCTGCCGCATTGTCTGCCGCGCCAGCGGCGCGCGTTTCCGTCCCCGCGGCGACGCCCTCGGATGCCGCCCCTGCGCCCGTTTCCGCTGTTCCTTCGGCGCGACCGTCCCATCCAGTTTCCCAAACTCCGACGGGCCCGCGTTCTGAAGTCGAGGCGAATATCGGCGCGACAACAGAATCGAACTTCTATGTCGGATTCTCGGGTGAGATCAGCGAAGGCGGCGTCTTCTTGGCGACCTATGAAGTTCTTCCCAAAGACACGGCGGTCAACGTTCTCGTCACGTTGCCGGGGGGGTTTGAGTTCCGAGCCGACGGGTTTGTGCGCTTCGTTCGCGATCCCTTTGATTTTGGATCCGAGTCAGAACCCGGCATGGGCATCCAGTTTCAAAACCTCTCACCGGAATCGCGCGAGCTTGTGCTGAGGTTTATCCGCAAACGTCCGCCCATGTTCTACGACGAATAGTTGAAAGAAAAGAACATCGAACGAAAGAAAATCAGGCGGAGCCTTCAAGGCTCCGTGGTTGCGTCGTTTTGTCTTCCTGGACCAGGCGAACGGAAGGTACATGACGGAACCACTCACCACAGCCACGCATGATGTTGCGGCGCACAATCCCCCACCCCTCCCCAGCTCGCGGCAGGCGATGATGGAGCGGCGTTCGAGTACTCGGATTTCCTTGGAAATCGAAGTCGGTGTGCAAACCGAAAACAATTTCTACACCGGGTTCAGCGCCGACATCAGCGAAGGCGGCATTTTCGTTTCGACCTATCAAATGCGTCCTGTCGGAACCACCATCGATGTAGAGTTCGAGCTTCCCGACGGCTACGAAATCAAAGCTTCGGGAATCGTTCGGTGGTTGCGCGAACCCCGCGATCCTGAATCTGAGGTTACCCCGGGCATGGGAATTCAGTTTACCTCGCTCAAACCCGCTGACATGGAAGCGATTCAGACGTTCGTGGCGGAGCGGGAGCCCATGTTCTACGACGACGAATAACGCTAGAGCGGCGGCCTTTTGGCCTGACCGCGGCTTACCTCCCCTGCTCGGCCCGACGAAGCACTAGTGTGCGTCATCGGGCCTGCGCTGCCGGGGCGCTCGCGCTCAGGCCAAAATTCCGCCGCTCTATGGGATGCGACCTGAGCTGCAACGGTCGGAGCCTTCCTCAGTCGTTCGCTGCCCAGTAGGGGGTGGGGCCCCATCGGATGTATTCGATGGGGCGGGGGCGACATCGCCCCCGGAAAAAGCGGCCGCTCGCGCTCAGGCCAAAATTCCGCCGCTCTATGGGATGCGGCCTGAGCTGCAAGTGACCGATTCGATCGCTGCTCTGCAGCAACGGATTTTGGCCTGGACGCGGCTGCCTTGGCTTATCCACGCTGGGGATCCTTCGGACCGGGCAGCGTCTAGACTCGCGCGGCTCTAAGGCCCTCGTTTCGACGAAGCCTTGTTCGTGAGCCTGTGGTGGTTTGGGTTGGTGGTTGGGAGTTCGTTGCGTGACGTTCTGGGGGGCAGCCGCTATGTTCGTTGGGTGTATTCCCGAAAAGCGGCGCTTCGGCCGGTTCCAAATTTTGCGGTGGTCGACAGTGTGTTTGTCGAGGCGATCGAGCGTCAGCTGGAGGAGGAAGACGAAGAGCTCCAGGAGACTTTAGATCAAGGGTTTCGCGATCTCGATCGCCGGCAACCGGTGCTGGCGCCCTGGCTGTCGGAACAGCTCGCGGCTGGTCGAGACGAGTTGGTTCAATCTCTTGGCTACTTTCTTGTTGTGACGGTGTATCTCGCATTCCGCGAAGCGTTTCCCACTCGGCTTGGTCAGATCGACGATGGGGGTCTGGGCATCGCGGAGAGCACATTGGCTGTCGACGAGGAACTTCGCGCAGCGGACCCGTCTGAGGTGCTGGAAAGCGACGACATCGTCGCACTAGGCCAGCCCGCGCTGCTCTCGTTTGTGCAACACCATGTGCAGGAAGCACTCGAGCAAGCGGAGGGTCAGCTTGACCTCGAAGAACTCGATGACGTGTACCGTGCAGTGTTGGTGGAAGTCATCGCGCTCACCCATGCGGTAGGTTCTCCGGACGGAGACTCTGCCGCGAACGTTCTGCACTAGTTTTCATTTCGGGGCCCTTCAAAGTGGAACGACTCGACTCAAGGTATTTCTCCTGATACCGATGTGTATGGCCAGAAGTTTTGGGCGTTGGTGCGCGTGTTGTTCAGCTCACATTTCAGTCGCGGGCATTTCAGTCGCGGGCATTTCAGTCGCGGGCATTTCAGTCGCGGGTTTTTCTTTTGTAGGGAGCGTGCTGGTTGCGAGCGCGCTCTTGTCGGGATGCGGCTCCGGCGATGACCGCGCGAGCGACGCGGCATCGCGCACTGAAGATTCGTCGTTGCCCACTGGCTCGACCGATCCCTCGACCGATCCCTCGACCGATGGTGGAGCGGCTGAGGACGGAGGTTTCGACGATGCGGATGCCGGTGTCGTGGTTCAGTTGGACGCGCGTGCATTGTTTCTTGGCAACAGTCAAATTACCCATTGTGATGGTAGCCTGGCGCCGCTTGAAATGTTTTCGCAGGACGCGGGTTCGACTATCGATGCGGAGCTACAGCGAGGCTCCGCGAGTTTCGAAAACCACACCGTTCGCATCCAAGATGGCGAGTTCGACTACGTTGCGTTCACGAACCAACAAGCGGCGTGGGAGGAGTCTGGCTACGAGGCGAACCGAACGGATGCCATGGCTCTGCACGACGAAGTCTTGCGCCGGGGCGCGCGGACGATCTTGTGGATGACCTATCTGATTGGCGGCCCCGCGCCCGATGAAGCGCAGCAGACCTTTGTAGCGTACTGGAAGGACCTTGAGACCGATCTCGTTGCGGCACATCCAGAAGGAAATCCGGGAGACGTTCTGCTCATCCCCGTGCTCGAGCTTTGGGAACGAGGCAAACGAGCCTACCCATCCGTTCGGTCGGAAGAAAACTGCTCATTCGAGCGAGGCTTCATGCAGGACGCGCTGCATGGGGCGCGAATCGCTCAGTACGCCACCGCAGTTCTCGTGCACACCTTCATCACATGCATCGACCCGCGCGAGGTAAGCAGCGAGAGCGGGTTTCCCGCAGAGTTCGAAGCATGGGCGAAGGACGCGGCGTGGAACTTGTTTGAAGAATACCGACCGGCCCACTGCTTCGCACAGCAGTAGTCGCACAAACTCCAGGTCGGCTGACTGCGATGTGACGAGTCTGCTCGATGACTTTGTTTCCGTAGAGCGCACTCGACAATAAGATTTCTGTCGAATACATACGACACGTGAGAAAGATCGGACAGTACGCGACCTTTATTCCGATGCGCCGGATTCGAACCACCGCGCCAGATTTGGTTCAGCCATTCTTAGAGCCGTGGAATTTTGGCCAGAGCGCGAGCGGCTGCTTTTCCCGGGGGCGATGTCGCCCCCGCCCCATCGAATACATCCGATGGGGCCCCACCCCCTACCGGGCAGCGCAGGCCGGCCGACGTACGTCGGGTACTTCGGCTGGCCGAGCAGGGGAGGTTGGTTGATTGCAGCTCGGGGTGCATCCCATAGAGCAATGGAATTTTGTTCTGAGCGCGAGCGCCCCGGCAGCGCAGGCCCGATGACGCACACTAGTGCTTCGGCTGGCCGAGCAGGGGAGGTAAGCCGCGATCAGGGCAAAAGGCCATTGCTCTACAGCGTCATGGCGAGGGTGAGGGCATGAACATGAGCAACTCCGGCCCGCCGCAACGCTTCCTCCGTTGCGCGCAGGGTGTGGCCGGTGGTTTGAACGTCGTCGATCAGTAGCACGCGGGGCTGTTTTTCGTTGGCGCGTGCTCGAAACGCGCCGCGAAGATTTGTGGCTCGGTTTGTTTCTGAGGCGAGCGATTGCGGGAGCGTGTCGCGAATGCGTTGCACTCGGCTCGGCTGCAGAGGAATCGCGAGCGCTTTGGCGATGGGGCGCGCCAGCAGTGCAGATTGGTTGAACCCTCGTTGCCGTCGTTTGCGGGGGTGGAGCGGGACAGGCACAACCGAATCGACTTCGCCCGCGTAGCGGAGCGCCCGCGGAATCATGAGCCGACCCAGCGGCCGTGCAAGGTCAGGACGGAAGCTGTACTTCATGCGTTTGATGGCGTCGGCCAGGGGGCCGCCATACTCGAACGCTCCTGGGTTGCGCGAGCACGGTTCGATGAGCGGCTGGCATGCGTCGCAGAAAACGTTTGGCATTCGTTCGGAAACGTTTCCCTCGAGATCGCTTGCAGGATGGTCGTAGGACGGTCTTTCGAGGGGTTCGTCGCACGCTACACAGGTCTGCGGGGCGACGAGCTCGAGGCAGCCAAAAAGGAAACGTTGCAGAGAACCCATGCCTCCTTATCGAATGGGAAGCCGAATGGTTGCGCGCGCAGTGTGAACAAGGGTGGCGAATGGGAGCGGCGAGCGCGTCGATGTGTCGCTATCGAGGGTAGGGTTCGTTTCGCAGGATGGTAAACGCACGATACATCTGCTCGGCGAGCACCAAGCGCGCGAGTCGATGAGGCAGCGTCATGGGGGACAGCGAGAGTTGTCGGTCTGTAGTATCGGTTATCGCGGCAGGTAAGCCATCTGCTCCGCCGATCACAAATAAGAGAGATTGAACCGCGTCGCGTTCAGAGTCGCCGATGAACTTCGCAAAGCGCGCGCTCGACCACGCTGCGCCGGTGACTTCCATGGCAACGGCACGAGTCCGGCTCTGACTTGACGTTCGAATGCGTTGGAACGCTTCGAGCAGCTCCCCGTCTTTCACTTCGACGTGCTGGACGCGTGCGTACCGCCGAACGCGTTTGAGGTAGTCATCCACGAGGTCGCGGAGCCCGGCATGTTTGAGTTTGCCGGCAGCAAGGAGGACGATGTGCACCCCTTTTGCGTTACGAATCGATCACGTTAGTTGCTGCCCACGCGGTCTCGCTCCGCTAAGCGTCCGCGGCTCTGGGAGTTTTCGCCTCCACGCCGACGCGTGCAGCATCGATCCACAGCGCTTCCAAGTCGTAGTACCCCCGCGTGTCCTGATGGAAGATGTGGACGATGACGTCTCCGAAGTCCATCAAGACCCAGTTGCCCTGAGGCAGGCCTTCCACCCCCAAGCAATGAATTTGATGGTTCTTCTTGAGATCGCGCTGAACGCCTTGGGCGATCGCGTTGACTTGACGGTCGCTGCGTCCGCTCATGAGAACGATGTAGTCGGCGTAGTCTACCTTTCCGCGCACGTCGATGATTTCAACGTTGAGCGCTTTCCGATCTAGCGCCGACTCCGCAACCGCAAGCGCGGTGTTTCGGGCATCGATGTGTTCTGGGATGGACCCAGGGCTCGGCGCCGATGCGTGCGCCGTGTCCAAAGCTTGTTTTCGCAATACGTTCTCCTTCTCCAGTTTGGCCTTCTCCTTTGAAACCCCTCGGGCGACTCATTCGTTCCGTGAAATCGTGCCCAGCCAACGTTTTCTTTCTCGCCCTGTCAGGTTCGCACCTGACCTTCCCCGTAGCCCACCCATTTCAGGGTGCAAAGCTCGGCGAGCCCCATGGGGCCGTAGGCGTGAAGCTTGGTCGTCGAAATGCCAATCTCGGCCCCGAGGCCGAGCTGCTGACCATCGTTGAACCGTGTCGATGCGTTGACAAGCACAAGGCTCGAATCGATCTCTCGCACCCATCGTTGCGCGCGGTCGTAGTTTTTCGTCACGATCGCATCGGTATGATTTGAGCCGTGGGTGCCAACGTGCGCGATCGCCCCGTCGATTCCTTCTACGACGCGAACGCTCACGATCAAGTCGAGATACTCCGCATCCCAGTCTTGCTCGGTGGCAGGCTTCGCTTCGGGAAGGATGCCTTGAACGGTTTGATCGCCGCGAATCTCGACGCCGTGCGTATCGAGCGCGGCGCCGAGGCGGGGCAAGAACTCCTTCGCACACGCCGCGTCCACCAGAATGGTTTCTACCGCGTTGCACACGCCCGGTCGCTGGGTTTTCCCGTTGACCGCGATATCGAGGGCCATGTCGAGGTCTGCGTCTCGATCCACGAACACGTGGCAGACTCCCTTGTAGTGCTGGATTACAGGGATGCGCGCGTGCTCGGTTACAAATCGAATAAGCGTTTCGCCACCTCGTGGAATGATTACATCGATTATACCATCCAAACCTAGGAGAACGCGAGTCGCAGCGCGATCGGTCGTCGGAACGAATCCTGCGCTCGCTTTCGGCAATCCCGCGGCTTCCAGAGAATCATAAAAAATTTTTGAAATAGCTGAATTGCTGTGAAATGCCTCAGACCCACCGCGGAGCACGCAGGCATTGCCGCTTTTGACGCACAGAGCCGCGGCATCGGCCGTCACATTGGGCCGCGATTCGTAGATGATCCCAATGACCCCAATCGGTACCCGCATGCGCCCGACGAGAATGCCGTTTTCCATTCGGCGCGCGTTTGAGAGCTCCCCGACCGGATCGGCTAGCGCGCGAACTTGATCGACTCCGGATGCCACCGCGTTGAGCCGTGCGCGGTCGAGACGTAGTCGATCGAGCATCGCCCCCGACAGTTCAGCTTTTTCTGCCGCAGCAACATCGATCTCGTTCGCCTTCAACACTTGGTCACCGGGCTGCCCGCGAAGTGCGGTCGCGACGCGAGCGAGCGCATCATTTTTTTGGCGGGTCGACGCGCTTCGAAGCACTGCGGCCGCGGCTCGAGCTTGCTTGGCGATTTTCAGCGTAGTGGCTTCGATTTCTGATAGCGCGCTCACAGGGGGACGTTAGCGTTGAGCGATCGGCTGCGCAATCAGTCTTCGGCGTTGCTCGAGGACGTCGTCGCCGGCACCATGAATTGAAGATGCACAGAGTTGTCACACGATGGTCGCCTCTGCATGTGGCTCTGGGACTGAGTTTCGGCGTTGCGACATGTGGCGTCGCAGCGTGTGGCGCGGCGAACGACGAGGCGCCCCATGCCCATCGTGCCCAGAAAGTTTCTCGCTCTCAGACTCCTTCCCGAGCTCAGAAGGGACCCGAGCATCCAACATCAAAACAGGATCGCGCATCGACAGGTCGCATTCAAAAAGACGATCGTGCGGTGCCCCTGAGCGACTCAGCGCCTCCTCACGATGAAGAAGCAGACCAAGTACTTCGCCTGTCGGGATCCGAGTCGACGTCGCTCGGTGGTCCCAACGCGGGGAGCATTGAAGGAGCGGTCGCGCTTCCACGCCGCGGTCGCGGGTTTCGCCACAATCCGCGTCGCCCACAGGACGCGCGATACGCCAGTGTCGAGGTTGTTCAGGCGTTGATTCGTGCCGCACGCGTAGTGCACGAGACCATGGACGGGGGCGAGCTGACTGTGAACGACCTCGGATACGAACGCGGCGGACCCATCCCAAGCCACGGGTCCCATCAAAACGGACGCGACGTGGATGTGCTGTTCTACCTGAACGGCGCGGATGGTCGCCCGATGCCCAGTGTAGGGGCGCCGCTCGATCCGGAAGGGCAGGGAGTCGATTTCAAAGATTTGTCCGACCCTTCGGATGACGTTGCCGTGCAGATAGACGTGCCCCGCACGTTTCGTTTCGTCCGCGCATTGCTTGAAGACCCCGTCGCGGTGGTTCAGCGCATCTTTGTCGCCGAGCATATTCGAACAATGTTGTTGCGCGAAGCGGCTCGGGTATCAGCGCCATCGGCCATCGTGGAACGCTTTGGCGATCTGACTTGTCAGCCGTCGTACCCTCACGACGATCATTTTCATTTTCGCTTTTTCTGCACGGCGGAAGATATCCGCAAAGGATGTCTCGATGCGATGCCGATCTACCCGTGGCATCGGGCTGAGCTTCGGCGCCTCGGCGTTCGACCCAAATGGGCCGGAACACGTCGCCTGAAGGCGCCCATCACGACAAAACAACAAGCTCGCCGGCGAGCTGGCCCGTTGCACAAGAGCGTGCGCCGTTGGCTCGCTCGTCGTGAAGCATGGATGAAGCAACCGCACCCGGGTCGTCGCTACTGTCGCTAGACTTTCGCTGGATGTCGCTGCCGTCGTGGGGCTTTTCGGCTATCGCGAAGCGCAGATTCGTAGGCTATATTTGCGATATGGCCACCGGAGTATTCAACCTGTTTGTGGGTGCGGTCGGAGTCATCTTGGGCCTCACCGGCCGATACTCCTGCCTGGGCAGCGACGACCCAATGATCTTGGTCGCGGTCGGCGCAGGAATCAGCAGTTTGGGTCTATACCAAATCATCCAATCCCGCCGCCGCTAGAGCAGTGGCCTTTTGCCCTGATCTTGGCTTACCTCCCCTGCTCGCCCGGACGAAGCACTCATGTGCGTCATCCGGGCTGCGCTGCCGGGGCGCTCAAGCTCAGACCAAAATTCCACTGCTCTATGGGATGCGTCTTGCGCTGCAATCAACCAACTCGATCATTGTTCCGGCAAAGGTAGCCTAGAGCTGTGGCCTTTTGGCCTGTTCTGATTGAAGGTCTGGCACCCAGACCCTCTCGTCGAGGTACGACCCCGCCGATTCACCCAAACTCCCCCGCCAGGCTGTGTTATTTGAGGGTCTGGCACCCAGACCCTCTCGTCGGGGTACGACCCCGCCGATTCACCCAAGCTCCCCCGCCAGGAGGCATGTAACCTGGTTGGCGGATCG